>JBDRBU010000019.1:0-27681 GCA_043822305.1 Candidatus Firestoneibacteriota bacterium | reverse complement strand
AAATGCTTTGCCGTTCGCAAAAAATGAAATCATGGTATTCTATTATCGCTCCGACTTGCTCTCCGATGAACAAAAAGAAAAAATTGTCAATTTTAGAAATTACGACAATAATGGAAAATGGTATATTCTTTTAGACGAGGCACACAAGGGAGACAAAGAAGATAGCAAGAGGCAAATGCTATATTCAATACTTTCAAGAAACGGATTTTTGTTTAATTTTTCCGCTACCTTTACCGACCCACGCGATTATGCAACTTGTGTTTTTGATTTCAATCTTTCCAAATTTATTGAGAACGGATACGGCAAGCACATTTATGTTTCCGGTTCCGAAGTAACAGCATTTCGTGATAAGGACGATTTTTCTAAAACAGAAAAGCAAAAAATTGTTTTAAAATCGCTTGTTTTACTTACATACATAAACAAATATTTTGAAAAGGCAAGAAAAGTTAGCAAGTCGCTCTATCATCGCCCTTTGCTTTTAACTTTGGTTAATTCTGTAAATAAAAAGAATACTAAAGACGATAAAACCAAAGAGATTAAGCCGGATGATCCTGATTTATTGTTGTTTTTTTCCGAGATTGAAAAAGTAGCAAAAAATGAAATAGATGATAGTTTGCTTCAAAAAGCAAAGGAAGAACTTGTTTCAGAAATAGAAACCAATCCGTTATATGAATTTGAGAATTTAAGTGTTGTTATTGATAAGAAAGAAATCAAAAAAATTGAATACAAGGATATTTTACGACAAATATTGAATGCTGAATCTTCTGGTAATATTGAAGTGCTGAAAATCCCTGGCAATAGAAAAGAACTAATTTTCAAATTACAAACATCTGAAAAACCGTTTGCTATGATTAAAATCGGTGATATTTCAGGATGGTTAAAAGAAAAACTAATTGGATATGAAGTTATTGAAAGTTTTGAAAATGAAAGTGTTTTTAAGAAAATCAATAATGATGATTCTACAATAAATATTTTAATGGGTTCTCGTTCATTTTATGAAGGATGGGATTCAAATCGCCCTAATCTTATTTTGTTTATAAATATTGGTATTGGAAGCGATGCAAAAAAGTTTGTTCTACAATCTGTAGGTAGAGGTGTACGAATAGAGCCACAAAAAAATAAACGAAAGAGAATATTAAATTTGTTTAATGCAAAGGAGATTGAAGAAAAATTGTTTAATAAGGTGAGAATGGATGTTTTACCTCTTGAAAGTTTATTTGTTTTTGGAACAAATGCTGAAAATTTAAAGGAGATAATCAAGGCACTGAAAGGGGAAAAACAGGAAAAAGATTTAGTGGAAGTGTTTAGCGTAAACAAAGAAGCAGAAAAGCATTTATTACTTGTTCCAGTATATAAGGAATCAGAAAAGATATTTGCTGAAGAAGAGGAACCACAGAAATACAGCATTAGTAAAGATGATTTTGAACTGTCAAGTTCATATTTTAAGTATTTAGGCGAAAAAGTTGTCTTAGTAAAATATGAGTGCGAACCAAAAGTTTTAGAAACTGCAAGTAGAAGTATACAAAACGAGTATGAAAAAGATAAAAGATATGATTTTACAGAAACAAGAGCAATTGCCGAGCCAGAATTGTTAGTTGATAGAATATTGAATTATTTCAGTGTAAAGATTCACAAATTTGATACTTTCAAGAAACTTGAAAATGAAATTGTGCATTTTAAGAGGATAAAATTTAGTGATGGTGATAAGTATGATGAAATAATGAAAAAAATTCGGCAAGTTAAGAATTACGAACAAAAAGATAGTGTTTTGGGACAATTACAATTAGATTTTGAATCACATAAGGATATTAAGAGATATACTTCCGAAGTTCAAAGGGTGGAAAGTGAATATCAAAAAGAGAACAATTTTGAATTAAAAAATCAAAAAGTCAAAATTAAATATTTAGCAAATCATTACTATCTTCCAGTTGTTGTTTCTGAAAAGGAGAAGGTAGATTACCTAAATCATATTATTGATGTAGATAGTGAGATTAAGTTTATTGAACATCTTGAAGAGTATCTTCAAAGAGATGATAATGGATTCAAGCAATTTGATTGGTGGATGTTTTCCAAGTTAGATCAAACATTAGACGAAGTGCATATTCCATATTACAGCTCAAAAGAAAACGCAATCGCCAAATTTAAGCCCGACTTTATTTTTTGGATGCAGAAGAGAAATAAATATACAATTTTGTTTGTTGATCCCAAGGGGACACAGTATGCCGATGGATATAAAAAAATAGATGGGTATTCAAATTTATTTGAAGAAGCAAAATCTAAGAATAGTAAAAGTTATCCTTTTGGTGAATTTGATGTAAAAACAAAACTGTTGCTTATGCCTGCGTATGGTGGAGTTGCTGGAGTACCTGACAATTATAAAAAATATTGGTTTGATAATATTACAGATTTTGTAGGCAAAATCAAATAAATGGTGTCTGTCCCTATTTTACTATTTTATGAAAGATAAAATTGTTATAAAAGGTGCTAGGGAACATAATTTAAAGAATATTGACTTAGAACTGCCAAGGAATAAATTGATAGTAATAACCGGCTTATCTGGTTCCGGTAAATCTTCATTGGCATTTGATACTCTTTATGCGGAAGGGCAAAGAAGATATGTGGAATCGTTATCGGCATATGCCAGGCAGTTTCTGGGGCAGATGGAAAAGCCAGATGTAGATTATATAGATGGACTTTCTCCAGCCATTGCTATTCAACAAAAGTCACCAAGCCATAATCCACGATCTACAGTAGGAACTGTGACCGAGATTTATGATTATCTAAGACTTCTTTTTGCACGAATAGGTATTCCTTATTGCTATAAGTGTGGTCGGAGAATTGAAAAGCAAACCAGTCAGCAAATCATAGAGCAGATTTTAAATTGTAATAAAAATACAAAGTTGCAAATTTTAGCACCGATTGTAAGAGGTAGAAAAGGCGAATATGTTAAATTATTAGATGAGATAAAAAAAGAAGGATTTGTTAGGTGTAGGGTAGATGGTAAAACATACGATTTAGTAGAAAAAATAAAATTAGATAAAAATAAAAAGCACAATATAGAGGTTGTCGTCGATAGATTTATTGTAAAAAATGATATAAAAAAAAGATTAGCAAATTCTATTGAGACGGCATTAAAGTTAGGTGAAGGAACACTTATTATTTTAAAAAACGAATCTGAGGAAATAATATTTTCAGAGAAATTTGCGTGTATAAACTGTGGAATAAGTATAGCAGAATTTGCTCCACGGCTCTTTTCTTTTAATAGCCCTTACGGGGCTTGTGTGGAATGTAGTGGGTTGGGTCATAAATTAGAAATAGATGTAGATTTGATTGTTCCTGATAAGAATTTAAGTATTAATAAAGGTGCTATTGCACCGTGGAGTAGTCCTGGTGCAATGTATTATCCTGGTTTACTTAAATCAGTAGCAAAGCATTATAATATTAGAACAGATATTTCTTTTAAAAATTTAAAGAAAAACGAACAGGATATAATACTTTATGGCTCTAAAGGTGAAAAAATAGAGTTTAATTTTAACTCGTATACTACAGGCGGACACACTACTTATTATGGAAAGTTTGAGGGTGTTATACCGAATTTAAAAAGAAGATTTATTGAATCAGAATCAGAGTATATTAGAAGTGATGTTATAGGGCAGTATATGAGGAGTTTAACCTGTCCGGTTTGTAACGGTGCAAGATTGAAACAAGAAAGTTTATTTGTAAAAATAGGTGGGAAATCAATATATGAAATTACAAAAGTAAGTATAACGGAGTGTTTAAATTTCTTTAACAAAATTAAGTTAACACAAAGAGAGTCCATTATATCTGATCAGATATTAAAAGAAATTAAATCACGATTAGGATTTTTGATAAATGTGGGATTAAGTTATTTAACCTTGGATAGGCCAGCCGCTACTTTATCGGGTGGAGAATCGCAAAGAATACATCTGGCTACTCAGATTGGTTCATCCCTGGTAGGAGTTTTATATATTTTAGATGAACCAAGTATAGGATTACACCAAAAAGATAACGAGAAGTTGTTAGAGACGCTTAAAACTTTAAGAGATTTAGGAAACACTGTTATTGTTGTTGAACATGATGAAAAAACTATAAGAAGTGCTGATTACCTCGTTGATTTAGGACCGAAGGCTGGAGTGGATGGTGGATATATTGTTGTGGCCGGCACTATTGACGATGTTCTTAAAAGTAAAGAATCTTTAACAGGTAAATATCTTAGAGGAGATTTAAAGATATTTGTTCCAAAAACAAGAAAAACTCATAAGGAGAGTTTTTTAGAAATAAATGGAGTAACTACTAATAATTTAAAGAACATTGATATAAAATTCCCTTTAGGGACTTTTATATGTATAACCGGTGTTTCTGGTTCCGGGAAAAGTTCTTTAATAGAAGAAACACTTTATCCGGCGATTATTCAGGAACTTTACCTAACTAATATTAAGCCAGCTGGATATAAATCTATTTCCGGAGTGAAAAACATTGATAGGGTGATAAATATAGATCAATCTCCAATAGGTAGAACCCCCCGTTCAAATCCAGCGACATATACAGGAGTTTTTACATATGTTAGAGAACTCTTTACATCGACTCTAGAGGCAAAGTCAAGAGGGTATCAGCCGGGCAGATTTAGTTTTAATGTGAAAGGTGGGAGATGTGATGCCTGTGAAGGGGATGGTATTATAAAAATAGAGATGCATTTTTTACCGGATGTTTATGTTCAATGTGAAGTTTGTAAAGGTAAGAGGTATAATAAAGAAACTTTAGAGGTTAAATATAAAGGGAAAAATATTGCGGATATTCTTTCTATGACTGTCTGTACTGGTTTAGATTTCTTTTCAAACATACCTAAGATAAAGAATGTTTTGGAAACATTAGACGATGTTGGACTTGGATATATTCAACTTGGACAATCGGCTACAACACTTTCAGGTGGTGAGGCACAAAGAATCAAACTTTCAGCAGAGTTATGTAAGAGAGCCACCGGGAAAACATTTTATATTTTAGATGAGCCAACTACAGGATTGCATTTTGATGATATTAAAAAACTTTTAGATGTTTTATTCAGATTAAGGGATATGGGGAATACTATAGTTGTCATAGAACATAATTTAGATGTTATAAAAACAGCAGATTATATTGTTGATTTAGGACCTGAAGGCGGCGAAAAAGGTGGTTATTTGGTTTGTGAGGGAACGCCTGAAGAAATTCTGAAAGTAAAAGGTTCTTATACGGGATCTTTTTTAAAAGGAGTTTTATGAATATAATAAAAGAATCTTTGGTTACATTTAAAAAAAATAAATTTATAACACTTACGACTATTGTTGTTTTAACTTTTAATTTATTCGTCGTAGGGATATTTGCCATATTAATTATTAATTTAAATTTGTTTTTAGAAAACATAAAGGAAAATGTTGAAGTTGCCTTATTTTTAAAAGAAGGTCTTAATAAAGAAGAAATAGATAAAATTTTAATAGAAGCAAAAATGAGACCGGGTGTAGATGATTGTGTTTTCGTTTCTAAAGAAGATGCCTTAAAGGAGTTTGGAGAAACAGATGAGTTAAAAGATTATATTAATGCTATTGATGTAAATCCTTTACCTGATTCCATAAGAGTAAATATAAACAAGAATTACAAAAGTATTGAAAGGGTAAGAAACTTAGTTGATTCCTTAAAGACAATAAATAATATAATCGAGGTTCATTATCAAAAAGAAGAGATGGAAAGATTATTTGGTATTGTAAATGTAATAAAAAGCATAATGCTTGGTTTATCTTTGATTTTAATAACAAGTTTAATTTTAATCGCCTCCGGGGCTATAAGAATAAGCATTTTTGCCAGAAAAGAAGAGATAAAATCTATGAGATTATCCGGTATGTCTAACTGGTTTATAAAGAGTATATTTATTGTTGAATGTATAATACAAGGTTTAATTAGTTCAATCCTGGCTACGATTTTGCTTTATGTTTTAGAAAAAATTGTATATGATAAAATAAATATAATTTGGTCTGGAAGATGGTTAGTCGTAAATTATAAATTTGCATTATTCATTATACTTCTGGGTGTATCTATAGGGTTTTTAAGTAGTTTGCTGTTTAGAATTAAATATTATTCAGAATGAGAGAAAGTTTAAAATTTAATAATATCTGGTTCCTGGTTTTTAGTGCTATTATCTTGATAGCGGATTTTGTTTATTCAGACATTAATCCTGTTGATGAAAAAAAGAAAGAGATAAAGAAAATAAGTGATGAGATAAAAGAAAAAATAGATAAACAATACAAATTATATGAAGAAGAAAAAAATTTGCTTTTTCAAATACAAAGATATGACCAGTTATTAGATGAGAAAAGAAATGCATTAAAGACATACAGTAAAAAACTTTCTAATTTGGAGACGGGTATTTCTGATTCAAAGATAAATATTAAATCTTCTGATAATAATTTAAAAAAAATACAGAACGACTTAAAATTAAGAATTATACAAATCAATAAAGAAGGAAAATTTAGAAATTTAAGAACACTCTTTTCAGCAATAAATTTTAAGGATTTTTTAAAAAAATACGATTTAATAAAAATCATTGCAGATAAAGATGTGGAATTAAAAGAAAAAACTAAAAAACAAAGAGCAGACATTTTAATTAAGAAAAACGGATTAGAAGGTAAATATAATAAATATAATGCTTTGAAAATCTCTGCAAACAAGAAGGAACAGG
Source organism: Candidatus Firestoneibacteriota bacterium (assembly GCA_043822305.1). Lineage (GTDB taxonomy): Bacteria > Oederibacteriota > D2-FULL-39-29 > D2-FULL-39-29 > JBDRBU01 > JBDRBU01. Next base: position 20,954 of record JBDRBU010000019.1, on the reverse strand, counting down.
GGATTTTATCTGAGAAATCCAAGAAAGAAACTTTTTTAAAAAACATTAAAGAACAAAAAGATTTGTATGAACAGTCAATTAATGAGTTAAAGGTGCAGTCTAATAAATTGGAATTAATTATAAAAGAACTTGAGACTAAGACAAAGTTATATGAAAAAGCAAGCACTAACTTAGATTCTGATATTTTAAAAGATAAGGGTAATTTATCTCTTCCGGCTAATGGAAAAATAATTTCATATTTTGGAAGATGTAAACATCCTAAATTTAATGTGTATGTGTTTAATAACGGTATTGAAATATCTGCGAATATAAATGAACCGGTTATTTCGATACTTAAAGGATTAATATTATTTGCTGATTGGTTTAAAGGATATGGTAAAACTATACTGATTGATTATGGAGGTGGTGTTGTCGGTGTTTATGGTCATCTTTCGGAAATATTAGTAAATGTTGGGCAATCGGTAGGAATGAATGATGTCATTGGGAAAGTAGGAGATACTGGTTCATCGGGAGTCCCATCTTTATATTTTGAAATAAGAAAAGATGGAAAGCCAGTAAATCCATTAGAATGGATAAAATAATAAATAAAATAATGTAGTCGCCGGCTTCAGCCTGCGAAGGAGGGTAGATTTATGAAAAAGTTAATATTGAGTATGGTCATGCTTTTGGTTTTGGGAGGTAGTAATTTATATTCTATTGATTCCGACAAAGAGGTAAGAGAGATTATTGATAGCGAGTATAAGAAACTACAACAGGTGTTAGAATCATTAGACTATATAAATAAATTTTATGTGGATGAGGATAAGATAAAAGGAGATTCATTGCTATATGGTGCTATAAAAGGAATGATTTCAACTTTGGACCCGTTTAGTCATTTTATGGATCCTGAGGAGTATAAAGAATCGCAATCAGAGATAGGTGGTATATATGGAGGTATAGGAACGGAAATTACTATAAGGAAAGATGTTTTAACTGTGGTAGCACCTTTTGAAAAAAGTCCTGCCTGGTATAAGGGAGTTCGTGCCGGGGATAGAATTTTAAAAATAGATGGAGTGTCAACAAAGAATATCACTACTAATGAAGCGGTAAAAAAGATAAGAGGTCCCAAAGGTACTAAGGTTGTTTTAACAATTCTGCATGAAGGAGAGGAAAAGAGTGAGGATATTGAGATAATAAGAGATAATATAAAGATTCAAAGTGTCTGGTCATATATTATTGAAGACGGTATTGGGTATATTAGATTAAGGAGCTTTTCGGAAAACTCTGGTAGAGATATAGAAAAGGTGTTAGTAGATTTTGAAAAAAATAAAGTTAAATCAATTATTTTTGATTTAAGAAATAATCCAGGTGGACTTCTTGATGTTTCAGTTGATATATCAGACAGGTTTCTAACCGTAGATAAATTAATAGTATATACACAGGGAAGAACTACTAATAAAGGTGCTAGTCGGAAATTTTATTCCAGAACAGGAAACATTTATTGTGAAAGCATACCTTTAATTTTATTGGTGAACAAAGGGAGTGCTTCTGCTTCGGAAATTGTAACAGGTGCTATTCAGGATAACAAAAGAGGTCTAATTATCGGTACTCAGACCTTTGGAAAAGCTTCTGTACAAAGTGTTTATACTTTAGGTGATGGTTCTGGTATGAGATTAACAACTGCATATTATTATACTCCATCGGGTAAAAAGATTCATGAGAAAGGGATTACTCCAGATATTATTATTGAGGAAACTAGTCCTTCTGATGTGGTCTGGAAATTAAAATATTATGAACATTTTATAAATTTTGCAAAAAAATATATAAAGGAAAGTCCTGTAAAGGAAAATCAAGATATAAATGTAGAAAATCTGGTGGTAGACGATAAGATAGTTGATGAGTTTATAAAAGAAGTAAGAAGTAAAGGATTTAGCATTTCAGATTCTGATATTGAGCAAAATAAGGGTTTTATAAAAAAGAGCATAAAGATTGAAATTGTAAGAGCATCAAAAGGAGAGGAAGCAGGGGAAAAAGTGGCCATTGGTGAGGATGAAATTGTTAAAAGAGCAGTTGAGTTATTTAAAGGATACGAGTTGTTTCAAGTAATAGGAAAATAGGGACAGACCTTAGTTAACAAGTAGGACAAGTAGGATATGTATGGATTTACAAAAGGATTAAAGGGTAAACCCAAGTATATATTTTGGAGAACCTGGTATGAAAAGAATTGGTAAATACCGCAGGCTAAAGCCTGCGACTACCAAGAATTAAAAAATAGATTATTAGATGAAAAAGTTTAGAAAACCTGAACATTGTTATTAAACAAGCATATTATTATGGGTCATGATGTCTCTTCCTATTTTCAACCTTTTTTACAAACTTTTTTACAATATCTATTGACAATTCAGGGTCAAATTTTATATAATAAAAAGGTATATACTAATGTGTGTCGGGGTCAGGGACGACCTTGACTCCATATATTAAATAATAGGAGGTAAAAGAGTGGGAAAAAGATTAACCCACTTTTTTATTTTATAGTCTGTATGGAAAGTTATGGAGAATGCTGAATTAATTTTAAGCAAGATAAAGAATTTGATATTGCCTTCATTAAATGAATTAGGTATTGAATTATACGATATTGAATATAAAAGAGAATCAACTGGATGGGTTTTAAGGCTATATATAGATAAAGAACTAAAGGTTAATATAGGAGATTGTGAGACAGTAAGTAAATGTGTAAGTAGTTTGTTGGATTCGAATGATTTATTAGATGAAGGGTATCACCTGGAAGTATCTTCACCGGGGTTAGATAGACCCTTAAAGACTGAAAAGGATTTTTTAAGATGTAAAGGTCTGGAAGTAAAGATTTTTACCCACGCACCAATATCTGGTGCGGGGTTTACTCATAAGAATTTTTATGGAAAAATAAAAGATGTTATAAATGATAAAGTAGTTTTAGATATGTCGGGGTCAGGGACGACCCCGTCTCCATTTATATTAGAGATTCCGGTTTGTGAAATTTTGAGAGCAAAATTAGATATTAAGTTCAAGTGAGGTCATATGTTAAGTAAAGACTTAGATGAAGCATTGGAACAAATAGGGAAGGGACGAAAGATAGACAAGGAAGTATTGGTTGAGACTCTTGAGAGGGCATTATCTTCTGCTTCAAAAAAGATATTAGGTGCACATTATGAGATAAAAGTTTCTTTTGACGAAGATACGAGCCAGTTTAAGGCTTTCTATACTAAATCTGTTGTAGAGAATGTTATAAACCCTGATTATGAGATTTCAAAAGAAGATGTCAAAAAGACTGGTTTTGATAAAGAAATTGGCGAGAAAGTTGAGTACCCTATCTCTATTCAGAAATTTGGAAGAATTGCTGCTCAAACCATGAAGCAATCTATGTCCAGGAAAGTGAGAGATATAGAAAGAGATGCTATTTATAATGAATTTGCAGAGAAAGTAGGAAGTATTTTAAATGGTGTGGTTCTAAGGATGGAGAAAAGAAATATAATAATTGATTTGGGAGATACTGAGGGTATTATTCCTATAAGGGAACAAGTTTTTAGAGAAAATTTCCAGATTGGCGAAAGAATAAAAGTATATGTGTTAGAATCTAAAAAAACTTTAAAGATACCTCAAGTTATACTCTCTAGAATACACCAGAATTTCATTAGAAAATTATTCGAGATGGAAATTCCAGAAGTTGCTGAAAAGAGAGTAGAGATAAAAGGTATAGCCAGAGACCCTGGTTTTAGAATAAAAATAGCAGTTTACTCTAATGATAAGAATATAGATTCTGTCGGAGCATGTGTTGGTATAAAAGGCGGAAGAATTCAACCAATTGTTCGGGATTTAAAAGGAGAGAAAATAGATGTGATTGAATGGGACGAAGATATAGAAACATTTATAAAAAATTCGTTGCGTCCTTCAAAAGTAATAGAAATTTCAATAAACAAGGATGATAAATCTGCTGTGGTCATTGTTTCAGATGAACATCTTCCCTTAGCCATAGGCAGGAACGGTCAGAATGTTAGACTTGTATCTAGACTTACCGGTTGGAGGATAGATATCAAAGGAGAGAGTGTTAGAAAGTTAGAAAAGGAGAAAGAGAAAGAAGATAATTTTACAATAATTTTTGATATTAGTGAGGAGATATCTAAAGTGTTAAAGGAGGGTGGATTTAAAACCATTGAAGATTTAGCCGGGACTAATGTTAAGTCTTTAATTAAGATTGAAGGTGTTAATGATAAATTGGCAAAAAAGATAATAAAAAAATCTAAAAATTTAATAAGTGAGAAAACAAATGAAGAGCAAAAAAAGAGTTTATGAAATAGCAAAAGAAATAGGAATATCCAGTGGCGAACTTTTGGAAGAATTAAAGAAATTAAAGATCACTGTTAATAGTCATATGAGTATGCTGGATGATGCTACGGTTAAGATTGTTTTGGATAAGTTTAAGAAAGTGAAAGAAGTGAAAGAAGTAAAAAAAGTAGAGAAAGAAATAAAAGAAGTAAAGGAAGTAAAAAAAGTAGAGAAAGAAGAGAAAGTAAAAGAAGAAAAGAAAGTAAAAGAAGAAGAGAAGGCGAGCGAAGCAGGTCCCGAGTTAAGACAAACGATAGAAACAAAACCTGTCATTAAAGAAGTAGTCGTAGAAAAAATAAAACCTATTATTAAAATAACAGAAGTTACGACAGTCGGTGAGTTATCTGGTAGATTAAATGTGGCCGTAACGGATTTAATTAAAAAGATTATAAGTATGGGCATGATGGTTACCATAAATCAAAAATTAGATAAAAATACAATATCTCTCATAGCCGATGAATATGGATATAATGTAGAGTTTATTTCAATATTTAGTGATGAAATTTTAGAGGAGATAGATGAGGATAAAAGTTTAAAGCGTGTTCCAAGACCTCCGGTCGTAACTGTTATGGGTCATGTTGATCATGGAAAGACCTCTTTACTTGATGTCATAAGAAATACAAGAGTAACTGAAAAAGAAGCAGGTGGAATTACACAACATATTGGCGCCTATAAAGTTCAACTACCCAGAGGCGAGATAATTTTTTTAGATACACCAGGTCATGAAGCATTTACGGCCATGAGAGCCAGGGGGGTTAAAGTAACGGATATAGTCGTGTTAGTTGTTGCCGCAGATGAGGGGGTAATGCCTCAAACTATTGAAGCTATAGACCATGCGAAAGCAGCCAAGGTCCCAATAATTGTGGCCGTAAATAAGATGGATAAGCCGGCAGCAAACATAGAGAAAGTAAAGCAAGAATTATCAGGGTATGCCCTTATAGCGGAAGCCTGGGGTGGTAAAACTATATTTGTCCCGGTATCGGCTAAGAAGAACACGGGGATTGATGAACTACTTGAGGTGATTTTGCTTGAAGCAGAGATGCTTGAGTTGAAAACAGTAAGAGAAGGTTTATCCAGAGGTGTTGTTTTAGAAGCAAGATTAGATAAAGGCCGAGGACCTGTAGCCACAGTTTTAATAGAAAGAGGAATTTTAAGGATAGGAGATGCATTTATTTCCGGCTTTACTTTTGGCAAAGTGAGAGCTATGATAAACGATAAAGGAGAGAGGTTAACAGAAGCAATCCCTCCTATTCCGGTTGAGATAACTGGATTCTCGGGTGTTTCTAATGCGGGCGACACATTTTGTGCTATTTCAGATGAAAAGTCAGCCAGACAAATTAGTTTAAGGAGAAATGAATTACGGAGAGAAATTAATATACAAAAAGCTAAACATATTTCTTTAGAATCTTTATATAATGAAATTAAAGAAGGCAAACTAAGAGAGTTAAGAATAGTATTAAAAGGGGATGTTCAAGGTTCAATAGATGCCGTGTCAAATGCTTTAGAGAAATTAAGTACTGATAAAATCAGAGTTTTTATTATTCATAAAGGTGTGGGAGATATAAACGAATCTGATGTGATGTTAGCCAGCGCATCTAATGCGATTGTCATTGGTTTTAATGTGAATATATTAAGTAATGTATCTGATGTGATAAAAAGAGAAGAAGTTGATGTAAAATTATTTAAGATAATATATGAAATAACAGATGCTGTAAAAAATGCAATGGAAGGAATACTTGAGCCGGTATTGAAAGAAGTAGTTATTGGGAAAGTAGAAGTTAAACAGTTAATTAAAATTCCAAATGGTGTTATAGCCGGCTCATATGTATTAGAGGGTAAGATAACCAGGGGAACTGGTGTAAAAATTTTAAGAGATGGAGAAATAATTGGTCATGGAAAAGTTAGTTCGTTAAAAAGATTTAAAGAAGATGTTAAAGAAGTTTTATCGGGTTATGAATGTGGTCTGGGGATTGATGGGTTTAAAGATTTTAAAATAGGAGATTTAGTAGAAGTTGTAATCATAGAAAAGACTTTAAGTAAATTGTAGCGTCCCGTTTTATATGGGACGTTTTACGGAAGCAGGGGTTATTTTATGTCATTGCGTATAGAAAAACTTTCAAAACAGTTTCAAAGAGAAGCAAGCGATATTATAAGCAGGGAACTTAATGATCCGGATATAGGTTTTGTAACTGTAACAAATGTTAAGATAAGTGATAATATAAGAAAAGTTACAATATTCGTGAGAGTTTTGGGTAATGAGAATGTAGTAAAAAAGACGATAAAAGGATTAAAAAGAGCCAGTGGATTTGTAAGAAGACAGCTGGCCAAAAGAATAGTTGTAAGGTTCATGCCAGAGATAGATTTTGAGTTGGACTTAATTACAGAAGAGATTGAAAAAACTTTAAATTTGTTTAGAACGATAGAAAAATGACAAATCCTCACTGAACATTGTCGTTGCGGTGTCATTGCGAGGCGGTATTTTGCCGAAGGCAAGAATGCATCGAGCATTTTTTAGGACATGAGATTGGACATTATGGAAAGTCATAATCTGAAAGATATTGTAAAAGTTTTTAAAAGAGAAAATAATTTTTTGTTATCTACACATGTACATCCTGATGGAGATGGAATAGGTGCTAGTCTGGCCTTGGCTTTAGGTCTAAGAAAATTAAAAAAAGAAGTGTCTATTGCCTTTGCTAATTCCCTGCCAGAGAATTATTATTTTTTACCTTTTGATGGATTATTAAAGAAAATTGATTTATCTAATGCCGGTTGTAATATTGGCGTGGCCATAGAATGTTCGGATTTGAACAGGCTGGGAGATATAAAGAAAGTATTTAAATGCGTAAACCAGATAATCAATATTGACCATCATCCCGGAAATACTTTTTTTGGAGATTATAATTATATAGTAAGTTCAGCTTGTGCCGTAGGAGAGCAAATTTACGATATTCTAAAAGTTTTAAAAATAAAGTTTGATAAAGATATTGCCACCTGTATATATGCTTCTATTTTAACGGATACTGGTTCATTTGCTTATTCAAATACAACAAAAAGAACACATGAAATAGTAGTGGATTTATTGAACTATGATCTCATACCATCGGAAATATATAAGAATATATATGAGATAAATTCTCTGGGGAAGATACAATTACTTGGTCTGGCCATTAATTCTTTAGAGGTGAGTCAAGACAAGAAAATTTCATGGATTACTTTAAAAAATGATGCATTTAAAAAGACTGGAGCAGTTTATGAGGATGCGGAAGGGATAATAAATTATGCCAGGTCTATTAAAGGTGTTGATGTGGCCATATCATTTACAGAATTAGATAGTAATAAAATTAAATTGAGTTTCAGGTCTAAGAAAGATGAGGTAGATGTTAGTAAGATTGCATCATTATTTAATGGTGGTGGACATATCAGGGCTTCAGGTGCACAGGTTAAAGGAAAGTTAAAAGAAGTAAAAGAAAAAGTTTTAAAAAAAGTGTTTGAATATGTCTCAAAAATTAAAAGTTAAAAAGCCCGCAATAAGAAGAATATGGAGTAGAAAACCAGTAGAAAAAATTCACGCTTCTTTAAAATATGAAAGGGCAAAAATTAAAAAAGAAACAAGAATAGTTTTAAGAAATCATACGAGGCAATAGTCTGTTCGCTTTGGCGAACAACTATTCCTAGTATTATTTATTTACATTATGGGGAGTCATAATTTATGGTTCGTTCTAATATAATTGAAAAAGTTGCTGAAGATACAGGGTTAATTATTAAAGATGCTGAAAAAGTAGTAGATACTATATTTAAAAGTCTAATTAAATATCTAATAAAAGGCGAGAGAATAGAAATTAGAGGATTTGGTACATTTATTGTAAAACAAAGAGCAGAAAGAGTGGCTAGAAATCTAAAGACCAATGAAAGTTTACCTTTACCGGCTCGTAAAGCAATATTTTTCAAAGTTAGTAAAGAGTTAAAGAATATAAAATAGGGTGTCTGTCCCTATTAAGGAGGGGGTATGAAAAAAATAATTGTTGTTTTGGTGGTTTTGCTTGTGCTTGCAATTTTGGGATTTATTGTATATGACCGGGTACTAATTAAACCAATTATTACAATATCAATCAGCAGGATTGGACAACAAAAATTAGATACTAGTTTTAAGGTTAAAGTTGAATTAGAAAGTTTAAGTTATTTAAAAAGAGAGTATGTTGTTAATTTGGATTTAATAAGTAGCGATAATAAAGTTATTTCTTGCCCAAATCAAATTCTTTTGTTGGAACCTAAGAAAAAGAAATCTGTTGAATTCGAGTGCCAAATATCTGAGCCGTCTATTCCTGGCAACTATATGGCGGTGGGTTATATTACGGCTAAGACTTCTTTGCTTTCCTCCACATTAGATAAAATTGTTGAATTAAAACAGGACTTTGTGATTGCTGAAAAAATTGTTAATGGTGTTATAAATTTAATAGATATAAAAGGTATAAAAAAAGTTGGAGAAATATTAACAATAAACGGTGTTGCAAAAAATACTGGCGAAGTCGCAAAAACTTTTTCAGTCGAAGGAAATATTGTTAATCCAAAAGGTGTGGTTACTCAACTAACTCCAAAAGATTTCAATTTAAAAATAGAAGAAAGTAAAAAATTCTCATATGAACATTCTGTACCAATGGATGCTCCGAGTGGAAAGTATAAAATTAGTTTAAGTTTATTTGCAGGAGAAGCAAGTGACTCAAATAAAAAGAAATTAGCAGAACTTGAAAACGAGATTTTTATTGAAGAAAGGGTTATTAAAGCATCTATAGAAGCAGTAAAACTCACGGGAAAGTTAAAGTCTGGAGAAACTATTGGATTTAATATCGAGATTAAGAATACCGGTGATGTGGTTAAGATATTTAGTTTAGATACTTCTTTAACTGACCCATCTGGAAAAATCATAAAACTTCTTTCGAAGGATTTTCAATTGAATGTTGATGAAGTTAAACAAGCCTCATATGAATATCCTATCCCCATGATCGGGTCCCATGGAAGATATAAAATAAATATAATAGCCTATGCTGGAACGACAGATGATTTAAGCAAAAAAAAGGTAGCAGAATCTCAACAGGAGTTTACAGTAGCAGAAAGAATTACTAAAGCGAGAGTTTCAAATGTGATTAAAATAAGCAGTAAAGGCAAAATAAAAGTTGGGGAGATGGTTACCATTGAATTTGATGTAAGGAATGCTGGTGAATTACTGCACATATTCCCTGTCAGTGTAAGTATAAATAATACTAAAGAAATAATTAGTTTACTACCCAAGAAGATTCAAATGGAAATAGGAGAAGCTAAAACAGTAGTATTTGATTATGCTATACCCATAGATGCTCCCTATGGTAATTATGAGGCAAAAGTGTCTATATGGAATGACATAGATGCCGGTGGAAAACTTGTTGAAAGATACGATGAAAAAGTTCAATCATTTAATGTAGGCTGTCCGACAATATCAGCCTCAGCAAGTATGATTGGAGAAGTTCGCTCAAGAAAATTTGGTGAATCTGCTCCACTTAAAGTAAAATATACAAATACTGGCGAAGCTAAACATGAATTTTTCATAAAATTAGAAGTTATAGATCCAAATAATAAAGTTTCAACAATTTTAAACGAGAAACTTGAATTAGATAAAGGAGAAACAAAAGAAAAAGAAGGAGATTTTAAAATAGATTCTTCGTTAGATGATGGTAAATATAAAGTAATAGCAAGTATATGGGATAGATTAGGAGATGATGGTTTGCCTATAGGTGAATACGGAAGAGATATTCAGAATTTTGATGTAGTAGATACTTCTCCGATAATTCACACATATACAGCAGTTCCTCCTATTGTTGGTAAAGGAATGGCGGTGATGATAGGTGTCAGAGATGATAAAGAGGTTCGTTCAGTTATTTTAATTTATCAAGGGCCAGGAATGACTGAAAAAGCAAAAGATTTAATGATTAGGACCTCTGGCACTAAAAAAGATGGATCTTATAGTGCGACAACAAGGAGATTTGATTATACCGGAACATTAACATATTATGTTGAAGTAACTGATTCTAAGGGACAAAAAGTAAAGTCTGTCGAGAGTAAAGCAATTATTAAATGAGTATTAAAGAGAATATAGATATTTTAAGAGAAGAGATAAGAAAATCTTCTTTAAAAGTAAGGTCTGTCGAAGAAATCGTACTGGTGGCTGTAACAAAAACAGTAGATGTTGAGAGGATTAAAGAAGTAGTTGAAGAAGGTATTTTAAATATAGGTGAGAATAGAATTCAAGAAGCAAAACAAAAATACCTTTATTTAAATTCTCTTGCGATCAAATGGCATATGGTTGGTCATTTACAAACCAATAAAGTTAAAGACGCAGTAAAAATCTTTTCTCTTATCCATTCGGTTGATAGTTTTAAATTAGCTAAAGAAATTGATTTGGAATCAAAAAAAATAAATAAAGTTACTTCAATATTGTTGGAAGTTAATGTTAGTCATGAATTAACAAAGTTTGGTTTTAAATGTGAAGAAGTTTTGCCATTTTTAAAAGAGGCAGAAAGTTTAGATAGTCTTAAAATCTTAGGACTTATGACCGTTGCTCCAGTTTTTGAAGTTGATGAAGAAGTTAGACCAATATTTAGAAAACTCAAAGTTCTGTTTGATGAAATAAAAAAATCCAGTTTTAAAAATGTTAAGATGCAATATTTATCAATGGGTATGAGTTCGGATTTTAAAATGGCAATAGAAGAAGGTTCTAATATGATTAGAATTGGTACAGCCATATTTGGGGAGAGAAAGGTATGAAGATAGGATTTCTGGGTGCGGGAAACATGGCCGAAGCGATTATTAAAGGAATCTTAAAATCAGAGAAATTTTTGCCAGAAGATATTTTAATAAGTGATATCAGAAAAGAGAAATTAAAGCATTTAACAAAATTATGTAAAGTAAATAGCACAAAAGATAATATAGAACTTATAAAAAAATCCAAGATAATAGTTGTAGCCGTAAAACCTAAGGATATTCATTCGGTTCTTTCTGATTTAAAAAACAATGTTAAAAAAGATAGCTTAATAGTTTCTATTGTAGCTGGAATATCAATAAACTATATAGAAAAATCCATTGATAATCAAATTGCTGTGATTCGTATTATGCCAAATACACCTGCTTTAGTCTGTGCTGGTGTTTCTGCAATTTCTTTGGGTAAATATGCGAAATCTTCTGAGGTTAAATTGGCCAAAGGAATTTTTCAGTCAATTGGAAAAGTTGTTGAAGTTGATGAAAAATTTATGGATGTGGTTACGGCCATTAGCGGTAGCGGACCGGCGTATGTATTTTTATTCATGGAATATTTAGCAGAAGCAGGAATGAGATTTGGTTTAAAAAAAGAAATAGCAGAGGTTCTTGCTTTTAACACATTTCTGGGTGCATCAAAGATGGTTTTAGAGTTAAATGAAAAGCCGGATAATTTAAGAGAAAAAGTAACATCTCCTGGCGGTACTACTATTGAAGCACTTAAAGTTTTTGAAAGTAAAGGATTAAAGAAAATTATAGAAGAAGCAGTTAGTGCAGCTGCAAATAAGTCGAAAGAACTGACAAAAAAATAGGAGGTAAGGATATGTCGGAATTGAAAGATAAAGTCAATGAATCAGTTGAAGTAATTAAAAAATATTCTAAAATAAAACCGGATGTTGGTATAATTTTGGGAACAGGATTAGGTGGTCTGGCCCATGAGATAAAAAACAAGGTGGAGATAAATTATAAAGATATACCAAATTTTTCGATATCTACTTTAGAAACTCATGCAGGAAAACTTGTTCTGGGAAATATAGGCAGAAGAAAAGTTGTAGCCATGCAAGGAAGGTTTCACAAGTATGAAGGATATAATTTAAAACAAATAACTTACCCTGTTTATGTCATGAGAAAACTTGGTGTTAAGGTTCTTGTCGTTTCAAATGCAGCCGGAGGGATGAACCGTACATATACCCCGGGTGATTTAATGGTCATTACCGATCATATTAGTTTGCTTATGGGTGACAACCCTTTAGTTGGTCCTAATGATGATACTTTAGGTCCAAGGTATCCAGACATGTATGGTGCATATGATAAAGAACTAATAAAATTAGCAGAGAAAATTGCAATTGAAGAGAAAATAAAGATTCAAAAAGGTGTTTATGTTATGGTTACAGGTCCAAACCTAGAAACTCCTGCGGAGTATAGATTTCTAAGTTTAATAGGAGCAGATGCTGTAGGTATGTCTACTGTCCCTGAAGTTATTGTGGCCAGACATTGTGGTTTAAAAGTTCTGGGTATATCTGTCATCACTGATAAATGTATTGCTGATGCCTTGGAACCGGCTAATATAGATAAAATTATTAAAATTGCAATTGAGTCAGAGCCCAGACTCACTAAGTTAATGAGTTTAGTCGTAAAAAAATTAAAAATATAATGTTACCCTCTATCCAGTGGAAAAATAATTCTGTGGTTATGATTGACCAGCGAAAACTTCCCTTTAAAGAAGTTTATGTTAGAGTTAAAACATTTAAGGAAGTTGCAGAATGTATAAAAAAACTTGTTATTCGAGGTGCTCCAGCGATAGGAATTGCTTCTAGCCTGGGATTTGCTCTTGCCGGATTAAAATCTAAAGCAAAAAATTTTAACACTTTTTATAAAGATTTAAAAATTGCATTAAAAGTTTTAAAAAAATCCAGACCAACCGCCGTTAATTTATTTTGGGCATTAGATAGAATGGAAAAGGTATTACTTTTACATAAAGATAAGCCAGTTAAGAGTATTAAGAAAATTTTAATTAAAGAAGCATTAAAAATAGAGAAAGAAGATATAAAGATGAACGCGAAGATGGCTAATAATGGTGCGAAATTGTTTCTCGAGGACGATACAATTTTAACTATATGTAACACCGGTGCTCTGGCCACAGGTGGGATTGGAACAGCATTCGGGATTATAAATACATTGCATAAAAATGGTAAAAAAATAAAAGTTATTGTGTGCGAAACACGGCCGGTACTGCAAGGTGCGAGACTTACAGCCTGGGAACTAAAAAAGGCAAAAATTCCTTTTAAACTTATTACTGATAATATGGCCGGATACTTAATGTCCAAAAGTCTTGTTTCAGCAGTTTTAGTGGGTGCAGACAGGATTGCCTCAAATGGTGATACGGCAAATAAAATAGGGACCTATACTTTAGCCGTGCTGGCCAATTTTCATAAGATTCCATTTTATGTAGCCGCACCCACTTCTACAATTGATTTATCTTTAAAAAGCGGTATGGAGATAGTAGTAGAAGAAAGAAATCCTGAAGAAGTTACCTGTGTTTTAAATAAAAGAATTACTCCAAAGGGAATTAAAGTTTATAACCCTGCATTTGATATTACCCCGAACGCTCTTATTGCAGGTATAATAACAGAAAAAAGGGTTGTTTATCTGCCGTATAAAAAAAATGTAATATGTAAATAATTTTAATGGATTTTTATATGAGGTAATGATATAATTCTATTGGAAAAATAATGAAAAAAGGAGGCTTCATGAAAAAAAGTATAGTAATGGTTTTAGTCAGTATTTTTTTGTTGGGAGTAGGCTATGTTGTGGAAGCAGATGTGGCTAAGAAAGCAACTGTAAGTTTTCTAAAAGGATCAGTGAAAATTCAAAAGAAGGGTGAAAAAACATTCACACTAGCAAAATTAAGTGATGCGCTTACAGAAGGTGATAGAATTGAAACAGGAGAAAGTGCAAAAATTGAATTAAAATTAGAGACAGGAAGTATTGTCAGAATTGGCGAAAGCACATCAATTGTTTTAGAAGAGATTAAAGTGGATAAAAATACAATGACAGAAACATCAACTATGAAAGTGTTATTTGGAAGGATATGGATGAATGTAAAAAAAACTGTGGGTAAAAAGCAAGAGAGCAGGATTGTTACTCCAAAAGTTACGGCGGCTGTTAAAGGTACTACCTATAGAGCGGATGTAAGTGTAGATGGAGAGACAAATGTAAATGTATATGATGGCACGGTTAATGTTTCTAAAGAAGGGCAGGAAGTGATTTTATCGAAATTAGAGAAACTTAGTTCCAAAGATTTAACAAAAAATCCTTTTGATGAAATAGATGATGAGAAAGATGAATGGGTAAGATGGAATAAATCTAGAGATAAATTAAGGGTAGTCATAGTTTGGACAGAAACAAAAGGTGGGCAAAAAGCAACTATCCCGGTATCAGAAACATCCATGATAGAAACATTTTTAAATAATTATTTGTTTTCAGTGGTTGACCAGTCACAATTAGAAAAGATAAGGGAATCTGAAAAACTTAAATCAGCATTAAAAGGTAATGATGCTGCTGCGGCCATGGCTGGTTTAGAATATGGTGCTGATTTAATTATAGTAGGTGAGGCAACAACAGATATTTATAGAGGAGAAGAAATGGCTGGAATGGTTAGTGCAACTTCAAATTTGGTAGCCAGGATTGTAAGAACTGATACCGCTCAAGTGCTTGCTGCAAAAAGAGAAACCGATAGGAAGCCGGATATAACTGCTGATGCTGCGGCTTCAACAACATTAGATAATGCTGCCAAAAAAATGTCTGCATACTTTATAGATGAGATAGTTAGAAAATGGAAAGAAGAAACAAGAAAAGGAGCTATTTACGATATACTTGTTACAAATGTAACATTTGAAAAACTAAATATTATTCAGCAAACTCTTGCAGCTGTAGCTGATAAAAATCAAGTAGATAAACTGTATTTTGTTGTGAACAGGGCATTACTTAATATGTCGTTTATTGGAGATTCGGCAACATTAGCCGGAAAAATATCCACATTAGAATTTAAGGGATTTAAGGTTGAGGTTGTAGGATTAACAGCATATAAAGTTGAATTAGAAGTTAAATAAAAATAAAGGGTCAAACATTCATTTATTGCTTGTTAACAGAATTTTGAATGTAAATAGTCAGTGAAAGCCGTGAGGATTGTATTCCCCCTTTATTAAGGGGGAATTAAAAAATAGAGGGCTTTTACTGAATACTTACGAGGTAAGTAAGTGTATGGATATAAAATTAGAAAAAATAAGTGAATGTAAATGGCGAATTCCTAAAACGGGCGGGATGAATGTTGATGGGATTATTTATACTAATGAAAAATTACTAAAAGATATTGAGAAAGATGATTCGCTTAAACAGGTAGTAAATGTTGCAATGCTTCCTGGAATAATAAAATATTCTCTTGCTATGCCAGACATACATTCTGGATATGGTTTTTCCATTGGTGGAGTTGCTGCCTTTGATTGTGATCATGGGATTATATCACCGGGTGGTGTTGGATATGATATAAACTGTGGAGTTCGTTTACTCAGGAGTAATTTAATTTACGAAGATGTTAAAGATAAAATTAAAGATTTAGTTACAGGTTTTTTAAATGGAATTCCATCAGGAGTTGGCTCATCAGGTGCTATTAGGAAACTAAATAAGGATGAATTAAAAAAACTATGTAAAAATGGTGCTAAATGGGCAGTAGAAAATGGATTTGGAAGTGCAGATGATTTAAAAACCATTGAGGATGGAGGAATTTTTCCTGATGCTAATCCTGATATGGTGAGTAGTCGAGCATTTGAAAGAGGATTAGATCAGGTTGGAACATTAGGTTCAGGAAACCACTTTTTAGAAATTGATTTAGTAGAAGAAATTTTCGATGAAAATGTGGGATGTGCTTTTGGCCTTGAGAAAGGAATGATTGTTATTCTTATCCATACTGGTTCAAGAGGATTTGGTTATCAGATATGCGATGATTATTTAAGGAGGTTTTCACAAGAATATAAAAGTTTTGGTATAAATATTCCAGACAGACAATTAAGTTGTGCACCTGTAAAATCTCAAGTTGGAATGGATTATTTTTCTGCTATGGCATGTGGTGTAAATTATGCCTGGGCCAATAGACAGGTAATTACTCATTTAACAAGAAGGATATTTGAAAAACTACTTCATCAAGACCCTAAAAGTTTGGGGTTGAGTTTAGTCTATGATGTAGCCCATAATATTGCAAAGATAGAGGAACATATTGTAGATGGGAAAAAGGTAAAAGTTTGTGTTCATAGAAAAGGTGCTACTCGTGCCTTTCCAGCAGGTCATAATTTAGTCCCGGAGATTTATCGCGATGTAGGTCAACCTGTATTAATTCCTGGCGATATGGGTAGAAACTCTTTTGTTTTAGTAGGAACAGATTTAGCTTTACAAGAAACCTTTGGAAGCACCTGCCATGGTGCTGGTAGAGTTTTAAGCAGGACAGCTGCATTAAAAGAAGCAAAGGGTAGAAGAATTGATAAAGAATTGGAAGAAAAAGGAATTATTGTTATGTCGTCTGAGAGGTCCACATTAGCCGAAGAAATGCCTTCCGCATATAAAAATGTTTCTGATGTAGTTGAAGTGGTAACCATGGCTGGAATAAGTAAAAAAGTAGCCAAATTAAAACCATTAGGAGTTATAAAAGGATAATTAGGATAATTAGGGACAGATACCTATTTTTTGGTAATTTCGCACAAGACAGTATAAAACCCGCTTACAATTTCTGCTATATTATAATAATCCAGTGTATTGAAAGTATCTTTATTGGTATGATAATTAGGATTGCGGAAATTTGCCGTGTCTGTAATCATTACAGCAGAAAAACCTTCCTTCCAGAACGACCAGTTATCAGAAAAATCAATTCCTGGTATGAAGTCAAAAGTAGACACTGATTCGATTGGGAAATTGGAATTATTTTTGAAACTTGTTTTAACTTTCTTAACAAGCCATCCAGAACTAAAGTTGCCAATAACGGCAATAAAATTTCCCTTGTTTGGATAAAACAAACCAAAAAACGGAGGATACTTTTGTGAATTTTTCCCTTCGGAATAGTAACCGATTGATTCTATAATAAGAGCTGCTTTAACATTTTCTTTTTTTGTTTTTAACTCTTTTGCATAAACTTTACTTCCCATATTTCCCGTATGAAAGAACGGCGGTTCTTCATTTGAAAAAGCAACAAATCTTATTGTGCTTTTAATATCTTCTTTTTTTATAAGTCTGGCTAATTCAAGTAACCCGGCTATTCCGCTGGCATTATCGTCGGCACCGGGATTAAAGCAGGTGTCAAAATGAGCACCGACAACAAATATTTCTTCTGGTTTTTCACTTCCAATTTTATTGACCATTATATTTTTTGTTTTTCTTTCACTTGCAGTAAAAGTTTGGAACTGAACATCATATCCAAAACTTTTAAATTGCAGGGTGAGATACTTGACCGCTTCTTCATATTTGTCATATAGAAAAATATTGCGATCTCCTATATCGTTAGAAAGTTTTTTAACATGATTTTTAAGTCTTTTAGCTAAATCTTCATTCTTGCTGGTTATATTTATTGATTTACTGGGCCACAACCCGTATGTGGAATATTTAATCAGGATAAATCCGATAATGATGATAATTACGGCTCGAATAATTCGTTTTTTGGTCGTTGTTTTATTTTTCATAACAAGTAAAATACCATATCATGAAGAAATTGGCAAGGTAAAACTGTAAAATCCTCGATGTAGCTCGGTTGGTAGAACAGCTGATTCGTAATAAGAAAAAATGATTTTAAAAAATCATTGAAATATAAAGATAATGTAAATTATAAAAAGGTTTTTCTCGTTTTTGATGTTTGAAGAACTTTGAACATTTTTGATGGTTTTCGACCTGTTCTGTTCCTAATCTGTGCCTAATTTTTCAATTTGTTTTTATTACAACTGTCTACGAAAATTTCCAGACAGGTTTAGAATATTCATTATTTTTCTTGCAACTTTAATTTTACCAAAGGGAATTTTGCTGCCTTGAGTTGTGAATGGGAGTGGTGAAAGTGAACTAAAGTGGCCGGAGTGAACAACAAAACTACGACAAATTTACGACAAATTATTTTAGAGTAAAAAGCATCTTAAGAGGTTTTTGGGGTGCTTTTGGACCATCCAATAAATGAATGTATTTACTAGTAATCATTACTTTAGATGTTAAATAATTAATAAATTTTTTTGTGTTTTTGTATTAATTTCAATCATAATAAACACCTATAGGATAAATTTACATTTTCAAGATTTTTGAAAGAGCGTAATTTTTGTAAAGGAGTAAGCATATCAATAGCCATATGGGGTCTTTGTTCGTTATAGTAGCGTAAGTATTTTAAAGCCTCAAAGCCGAAAGAAATTCCATAGTAAAAGCCGAAGAAAATTCCATAGGGAAACAATTCCATATCCCGATGTAAATTGGTAAAATACATTGGGAGGTAAAGGAGATGATAAACATGGCTGAATTCATTACAATAAAGACTTTATGGGAAAGATACAGAAGTAAAAAAAAAGTAGCAGAATTAACGGGACATGATTGGAAAACGATAGATAAAAGGATTAAAGAGATAGAGGCAGGGAAAGAATGTCCAGTAGAGAAATCATATTCAAGAAAACTGGATCCGTATAGGGATAAAATTTTAGAATGGTTAGAAAAAGATTTAACGGGAGTACGTATTTTTGAAGAATTAACAAGTTTAGGGGTAAAGGCTGGACATTCCACAGTAAAAGATTACATAGCAGATATTAAAAAGAGAGAAGATGTTTTTGTTAGAATTCACACAAAACCAGGAGAAGAAGCTCAAGTTGATTTTGGTTATGTAGGTCTCACATTAGATAATAATGGTAAAAGAAGAAAGACATGGATATTTAATATGAGATTAAGTTATTCCAGAAAAGATTATTATGAAAAGGTATATGACCAGAGAGCAGAGACTTTTATAGAATGTCATATAAATGCATTTAATTATTTTGGTGGGGTTCCCGCATATGTAAAGATAGACAATTTAAAGGCGGCTGTGTTAAAAGCTAGTTTTTATGAACCAATCTATCAGAGTTTGTATAAAAGTTTTGCAGATTATTATGGATTTAAACCTATCACTTGTAGAATATATAGGCCGAATGATAAAGGTAAAGTAGAATCAGGGATAAAGTATGCCGAATGCAATTTTTTCTTAGGTCGAAGTTTTGTAGATGGGGATGATTTAGATAGACAGTTTAGGAATTGGAATGAAAAGGGAAATAATAGAGTGCATGGGACAACGAGAAAAATCCCAAATGAAGTGTTTGATGCAGAAGAAAAAGAGAAATTAAGATTTTTACCTTTAGAAAGATTTAAGATGCCAAAAGTTGGGACGAGATTGGTATATCATGATTGTCATATTTATGTTGAGTATAATTATTATTCAGTTCCATTTGAATATATTGGAGAAGAGGTATGGATAAAATTGAATAACAAGATATTAAAGATTTTCCATAAAGGGAAATTAATAGCTATTCATTCCCATTTAGAAGGGAGAGGTAATTTTAGTACTAATGAAAGTCATTACCCTAAATACAAGATGTATTCAAATACAGAGATGCAGGAGAAATATCAAGTAAAAACAAGGGATTTAGGAGCATATGCAGAACAGATATTTTTTTTAATTGTACAAAATCATCCAAATGATTGGGGAAGAACTGTAAAAGGGATTTTGTCGTTAGCGAAGGAATATCCTAATGATGTAATCAATATGGCGTGTAAGAGAGCGATAGCATATAATGCTCCTCAGTACAATATAATAAAAAATATTTGCAGTAATGGAAGTTATGCATTACCTGTAGAATTTAATTTTGTGGAGGGAAAAGATGAACATTATAAAATCTAAATTAAAAGAATTTAAATTAGCCGGGATAAATAATAGCATAGAGGAGAGAATGGCTTATGCTAAAGAAAAGAAATTATCGTATGAGGAATTTTTAGAATTGTTATTAGAGGATGAATCTAATAATAGGAGGGAGAACGGTTATAAGAAGAGATATTCTAAGGCAAGACTACCTGTATATAAAACGATAGAAGATTTTGATTTTTCATTTCAGCCTTCAATAGATAAAAGAGTGGTTAATGATTGTTTAACATGTAATTTCATTAAGGAGAAGAGGAATATAGTATTTGTAGGGAATCCTGGGACAGGGAAGAGCCATTTGTCTATAGGGATAGGGATAAAAGCATTGATGAAAGGATATAAAATATTATTTGTTTCAGTGTCAGAGATGTTGCAGGTTTTACAAATGTCTAAGGCAGATAATAGTTATTATCAAAAGGTTAGGATGTATTTAGTGCCTGATTTGTTAATTCTTGATGAATTGGGATTTAAGAAGATACCAAATTATAGTGCTGATGATTTTTTTGAAATAATTTCTAAAAGATACGAAAGAGGATCTACAATTATTACAACGAATAAAATATTTGAGCAATGGGGAGAGATATTTGCAGATAATATATTAGCCTCAGCAATATTAGACAGAGTAGTTCATTATTCAACAATAATAAAAATAAATGGAGCAAGTTACAGAGCAAAGAATTTGAAGAAGGGAGTAGATAAGTTATAAGTTGTGGGGGTATAGAAAGTATGGATAGGGTAAAAATAATTGAAATAAAGCGAAATGAGAAGGCAAGAATGATTGGTGAAGAGGATATAATTGATTTTTACTTTTCAAAAAGGAAGTTTAAATGATGTTATCAAATCTTAAAATAGAGGAGGTGATCAATTTCTGTTCATC
>JBDRBU010000018.1:0-28997 GCA_043822305.1 Candidatus Firestoneibacteriota bacterium | reverse complement strand
TTTCTTTTAATTGGAGAACTTTGTCAGTATCTTCAAGGGTATCCAGCTAAAACTCCTTTAATGTATCCAATTATAGAAAAATCTATCGAATTAAACATTCCACTTCATTTTCATGCAAGTGATCCAGAGCATGTGAAAGGTATATTGCATTATGCAAGGAAATATAAAGACGCAAAAATCATTATGTCTCATATGGGTGGAATGAGGTATTTGAATCAAAATGTTCCAGTCATAATAAAAGCAAGATTAAAAAATTTATGGGTAGATGTATCGGGTGGTTGTTTTTTTCGAACAGAGTATTTTGAAAGGATAGTAAAAGAATTAGGAGATGATAAAGTTTTATTTGGAACAGATCTTTATAATTGGAATCCTTCTTCTTTTGTTGCAAGATTAAAATTCGCAGATATACCTTTAAGTTCAAAGAAAAAAATTGCAAGTGAAAATTTAAAAAAAATTTTATGAAAGCATTAGTTAAAGATAAAAAAGAGATTGGACTTAACTACACAGATGTTCCACTTCCAGAAGTAGGGGATAAAGATGTTTTATTTAAGATTAAAGTATCTGCTATTTGTGCTAATGGACTAAAAAAATGGGTCAGAGTCAATATATTTATTGTAAATAGTCAGTGAAAGCCGTGAGGATTGTATTCCCCCTTTGTTAAGGGGGATCAAGGGGGTTGTTGTTATGAATGTTTATTATAATCCAAAATTGAAATTTCGTGTAAGAGGACTTAACAGTCAGTTAGGGCATAATGTAAAGACAAGAGGTCATTATATTGAATTATGGTATAATTATATTTGCGATGCAAATAGTACTGAGATAGATATTGTAGATTCTGGTAGTACAACATCTGCAAATGCAAATGCTGTATTAATAGGAAATGTTATAAAAAAAAGGAGTAGTGCTGCTCCGAGGCAACCTGACAATGATTCTCAGTTTATTATTTTTGGTGAGGATGTAGGAGGAGATAGGAAGGGTACATTATACATGATAAATAACACGGTTATTGCTGGAATGAGTGTTAATAAATTTATATGGGTAAATGGATCTTCTTCAAAAGCAGTTTTATATAATAATATATTTTATGGGTCTGATAATCTTTTTTATGATGATGGAACTCCTGTTAAGGTCACAGGTGGTTATAATAACTGGTTACCATCAAGCATGACAGTTCCTACTAATTTTGTTAATACTGTTTCTGGAACGAATCCTGAATTTTTAACTGATTATTATTTGTCTTCAACTTCTTCTTGTGTAAATGTTGGGAATAGCGCCCCTATTTACATGGATGGAAGTGGAGTTTCTCATTCAGGAATTCCGCAATATGAATATGTGAAAGATTTAAAAAGTTCAAGCAGGAATAATGATGGTAGGATTGATATAGGTGCTTATGAATATGGTACTTCTCCACCTCCACCTGATGAAGATGGTAAAATTGATCCCTTTGCAAATGTTAGAGTATATCCTAATCCATTTAAAATATCTACAGATAAAACAGTCAAAGTTATAAGTGTTCCACTAGAAACTACGATGGATATTTACGATGCTTGTGGGAGTAAGATTAGGACTTTAAAAGAGGATGGATATATGATTATATGGGATGGAAAAGATGAGAAGGGTAATTATGTACCACTTGGAACTTATCTATATGTTGTTTTTGATAGTCAGGGTAATAAAAAGACAGGGAAAATATCTTTGATTAAATAAAGTTGTAATTGTAGGTTGTAGTCGCTGTGGAATTCACGCAACCATAAAGGTTGCGGCTACAAAAGGAGAGTTTATGATTGAAAAGATTGGTTTGTTTGTTCTCATATTTTTTGGGGTTTTAAGTGCATATGAATTAGAAAAGGTTAATGGTGTTCCACCAAAGGAATACTGGGACAAGTTTGTTGTTTTGGTCTGGCAATATGAAACAGATGTTAGAAAAGATTTAAATGCTTATAGAAGTGTAAATATAAATGGATTTCATATTGATAGGGGCTCTGGTGACAAAAAATTGGTTGAATTCTCAAAAGAGAACAATATTCCGTATTATGTGGACCATGCTGCTGATAAAGGATATCTTTATTTAAAAAAAGTTGATGTAGATAAAATAAGAAAAAAAAAGGAAGTCCAAATCAGACCAAATAGTTGGAAGGACCCAAAAGTAATGGAAGCCATGAAATCTTGTTTAAAGAAAAATATTTCTGTGACTAAAAATGGATTAGTCTTAGGATATGCTTTTGATGATGAAATTTCAACTGGGGCATTTAATAATCCCATAGAAACTGATGCTCATCCTGCATCTATTAAAGCATATATGAAATATCAAAATAATGTTTTGGGAAAAATTAAGTGTATGAATCCATGTAGTTATGAAGATGTAAGGGTGAAAGTAGAAAAATTACCGTTATCAAAATGGGATATATCAAAATGGATGGTTTGGAGAAGTTATATGGATACATATTTTGCAGACACTCTTTTAGAACTTACAAAATATGCTAATTCTCTTGACCCTACTACTCCAGCAGGTTTTGTTGGTGGGCAGTGTCCATGTGCATATGGTGGATATGATTATTCAAAACTTACAAAGGTTGTTCAATGGATAGAGGCATATGATATAGGAGATACTAATGAAATTTTAAGGTCGTTCTGGAAAAAAGAAAAGACTCATGTTCAAACATGGTTTTCTAATGGAGATATATATAGTGCGTCCTGGTTCTTGTGGTACTATATGGTTCATGGAAGCAGAGGTGTAATCGCCTGGCCAGAAGGTTGGTTTAAAAACGGTCAACCTGCTGGATGGTTAGTATATATGAAAAGCACAATAAAAGAAGTTCAGGAAATGTCAAAACCAATATTAGATATTAACACAGAGTTTGATGCTGACCCTATAGCCGTTTATTATTCTCATCCTTCTATTCAAATAGGCTGGGCTATGGATTCAATAGTTCATGGAAGTACTTGGCCCAATAGGTCATCTTCTTTAGAAAGTGATAATCAAACACAATTGCATAATAGGGTTGCATGGCTAAATATATTAGAAGACAATGGTTATCAATATGATCTAGTTAGTTATGATGAATTAAAAGATGAAAATTTTTCCAAGAAATACAAAGTTTTAATATTAAATAGAACACTTGCATTATCGGATAAAGAAGCAAAATCCATAGAAAAATTTGTTAATGATGGTGGAGTAGTTATAGGCGATTATCTGGTTGGAATTTTTGATGAAAATGGAGTTGGTAGAAGAGAAGGAATATTAGACAAGTTATTTGATATTAAAAGAGATGAAAGCAAGGGCTATTTTGATGGAAAGACCGTTACTGAAGTTAATGGAGAATTGTATGAGAATAAATATATAGATAGATTAAGTTATAAGGGAGCAATAAGATGGAATGATATAGTTGTTCCTGAACGCGGGACTTTAAGCAGAAATAAACATTCTAAAGATAAAGTAGCAAGTGCTGAGGTTATAGTGAAAAACAATATTGGTAAAGGGAAAGCAGTGTATTTAAACTTAACACCATTAGAATATAATGATATTAATAAGAGAACATCAAAGTATGGAGAACAATGGAGAGGTATTGTTAGAGAGATTTTGGAAGAA
The DNA here is from genome assembly GCA_043822305.1 of Candidatus Firestoneibacteriota bacterium. GTDB lineage: Bacteria > Oederibacteriota > D2-FULL-39-29 > D2-FULL-39-29 > JBDRBU01 > JBDRBU01. The sequence goes on along the minus strand of JBDRBU010000018.1, from coordinate 25,408 downwards.
AACGGGATTAAATCCAAAGTAAAAATAACTATAAAAGGTAAGGAATTTCCTGTTATAGAATCAATATTTTGGAAAAAAGAAAATACATATTATTTATGTGTTGTTGCAAATCCTACTAGAGGGGCAACAACAGATAGTTTAGGAAAAATAGAAGGATTAGAATCTGGTAAAGAAGCAACTATTGAAATGAGATTTACCAGTGCTGTTAAGACCATTAAAAATTTAAGAACAAATAAAGAATTGAAAGGAGGTGAAAATATTTTTAAAGATAAATGGAAGACCTATGAAGCAAATGTATATGAATTAAAATTCTAAGGAGGAGGTAAAATGAAATTAGCAGCATCAACTTTAGCTACACCAGATGCAAGTTTTGAAGAAATCTGTAAGACATATCCAAAATATGGATATGAGGCAATAGAGATAAGAGGAATAAAAAAGCAGTTATATTTAACAAAAGTACCTGAGTTTAATGATGAGAATCTATCCAAGTCCTTAAAAATGTTGAAGGAAAACAAGTTAGAAGTAACATGTTTGTCAGTATCTGCTTCATTTGCAGGGAAAAAACCAGATGAGTTGGAAAAAAGTTTAACAGAGGCAAAAGACCATATAATTTTAGCGAACAAAATGAATGCTTCTTTTATTAGGGTTTTTGGAGGTTCTATTCCAAAAGAAATGAGTTTAGAAGAAGCAATTAAAATTGTTGCTGAAAATTTAAGGGGACTTGGAGATTTTGCAAAACCATATAATATTAAAGTTTTACTTGAGACCCATGACCATTTTTCTTTCTCAAAAAATGTAGCAGAGGTTATAAAACAAACTAATAACCATCCTAATGTTGGAGTATGCTGGGATATGTCAAATAGTTTTCATGCAGGAGCAAGTATTGAAGATTCAGTTAATCTATTGAGTAAATTTATAGATTATGTTCATATCAAAGATGGTAAGGATGTTAATACTCTTGCATTATGTGGTGAAGGGAAAATCCCTGTGGAAAAAGCAATTAAAATGCTTAAATCTATTAAATACGAAAAATATTTTTGTGTTGAATGGGAAAAGATGTGGCATCCTGAAATTACAGATGCAAGTATTGCGTTGCCTCAGTATGCTAAAAAATTAAACGAATATTATGGAGGTTAATATGAGAAAACTTTCTTTTGCGCTTATTGGGTGTGGAGATATAGCAGAGCAGGAGGCACAAGCTATAATTAAGTCAAAAAACTCCACTTTAACAATTGTAATGGATGTAAATAAGGAATATGCGGAAAACTTTGGTAAGAAGTATAATATTCCAAATACTACTGATTTAAAAGAAGTTCTTGCCAGGAAAGACATTGATGCTGTTGTAATAGCGGTTCCTCACTATTTACATAAATCTGTTGCTATTGAGTCAGCCAAGGCGGGTAAACATATTATAGTAGAAAAACCTGTGGCGACGAACTTACAGGATGCTGACGAGATGATAGGAGAGGCGAAAAAAGCAGGAGTTAAACTTTCCGTTGCATATGTTTTAAGGTGTCAACCGATGGTTGATGAAGCAAAAAGATTGGTAGAAAAAGGTGCTATTGGAAAAGTTATAAATATTACCATTCAATCAATGGGTTATAAACCTGAAAGTTACTGGACACAGGGCTGGCGTAAAACGGTTACAACAGATTGGAGAACAAGTGTTAACAAGAGCGGAGGCGGAGTTTTAATTATGAATGTGAGTCACTATATTGATATGCTGTACCATATAACAGGTTTAGAAGTGGAAAGAATTTATAGTGAATTTGACACATTTGCGACAAAGGTAGAAGTAGAAGATATGATCGTCGTGATAATGAGATATAAAAATGGTGCTCTTGGTATGATTCAAACAAGTTCAACTGCATTTGGCGGTGGAGAAACAACAAATAGAATTTATGGGACACAGGGGCAGATAATTTTATCGGCTAACCCGTTCAAGGTTTATGTATCTAAAGAATTTGAAGGACTTGTTCCAAACCAATGGAATGAAGTTGCTCTTGAAAAGATGGAAGATGAATGGTTAAGTCCAAGAATAAATTATATAAATAAATTTTCAGATGCTATTTTGAACAACAAAGATGTTCCGATTCCAGGTGAAGAAGGTAAAAAGTCCATGGAAATAGTCCTTTCAGCATATGAAGCCGGGAGAAAGCATAAACCAATATAATGTATGTCGGGGTCAGAGACGACCCCGACTCCATTTATAGCCTTTAGAACTCTCTACTGTCTAGAATCACAGAACCCTTAATTTAACCCTTGAAAAATATATTTTTAAATGATATGATGTTTAAAGTTAATATAATATTCTTGAGGTGAAAATATGATAAGTTTACATATGCATTCGTTACTTAGTGATGGGGGGTTGATTCCATCTGAGTTAGCCAGAAGAGCTGAGATAAAAGGTTATAGATACTTAGGGATAACAGACCATGTTGATGATTCAAATATAGAAGATATTGCTTTAAAGACTATAAAAGTTTGTGAGGAAATAAATAAATTTTTTAAGATAAAAGTTATACCAGGGGTTGAAATAACTCATGTATTTCCAAAACATATTCCAGTTTTAGCTAAAGAAGCAAGAAACATGGGAATTAAATTAATAATAGTTCATGGAGAAACTATAGTCGAACCAGTTATACCTGGAACAAATCTAGCGGCCTTGAATTCTGATATTGATCTACTTGCTCATCCAGGATTTATTACAAAAAAAGAAGTGGAATTAGCAAAGAAAAAAGGTATAATGTTAGAACTTACAACAAGGCCGGGGCACTCACTTACAAATGGATATGTGGCTAAAATAGCATTAGAAGCAGGAGTTAATTTAGTTTTAAATACTGATGCGCATAGTCCAGATGATTTAGTCACATACAATTTTACCGTAAAAGTGGCCAGGGGTGCTGGATTGAGTTTACACCAGATAAAAAAACTTTTCAAGAATTCTGAAGAATTTGTAAAGGAGATATTAAAATGAAAAAAGAAAAAATGGAATTTAAAAAAATGTTGAAAGAAGATGAACTTATTTCTTTTACAAAGAGAGTTGTTGAATACTTAAAAAAACCAGAAGGTTTAAAAAAATCTTTAAATTGGCTGTTTTATGTTGTTGTGGCCATAATTTTTATCTTTATGTATGGCACATATAGATCTAACATAGATAGTACTGTGTATTCAAAATTAAGTAGTGAAAAGCAAAAATATTTTAATGGGGATATAAACGATATTATGATTAATAATTTAAAAATCATAACAACAAATTATCCTGGTAGTAAGTATATCGGAGAGGTTATATATTATCTGGGCAATTGTTATTATAAAATTGGAAGATTTGATGAGGCTGTAAAACAGTATGAAGAAGCCAAGAAAAAAAAGATGATAGATGTCTTAAAACAATCTGTTTATGTTTCTCTTGCTTGTGCATATGAAGAAAAAAAAGATTTTAGCAAAGCAATTTCTACTTATGAAGAATTATTGAAAAAATTTCCTGATTATTATGCAAAAGATGAGGTCTTAATTAACACAGCAAGAAATTTGAAATTAATGGGAAAAATTAGCGAAGCAAAAGAAAAATACAAAGAAGTTGTTAATAAGTTCCCAAAATCACCTTGGATAGAACTTGCAAGAGAGAATATAGAAAGGTGAAAAACCAACCTTTATGAGCGATGACAATTTTATTCATATCGCCTTCTTATGGCACATGCATCAACCTTTTTACAAGGATTTAGAAGATGGTAAATATGTTATGCCATGGGTAAGGCTTCATTGTATAAAGGATTACTATAGAATGGTTGCTTTACTTGATGAATTTCCACAAATTAAACTCACCTTTAATCTTGTCCCTTCTTTAATTGTCCAGATCGAGGATTATGCTTTTAATAATGCAACTGATAATCTGCTTGATTTAACCTTGAAAAAAGCAACGGATTTAACTGAGAATGATAAAGTGTTTATACTTTGGAACTTCTTTATGGCTAACGGTGATAATATGATAAGAGTTTATCCAAGATATTTAGAGTTGTTAGAAAAAAGAGGTTACTATGTTTCGTTAAAAGAACTTTCTAAAAATTGTGAAAGTTTTAATACTCAGGATTATTTAGATTTACAGATTTTGTTTAATTTAGCCTGGTTTGACCCGGTGACCATAGCTGAGGATAAGGAGTTAAGCAGGTTAAAAAAGAAAGAAAGGAGGTTCTCAGAAGAAGATAAGAGTATCTTAATTTCAAAACAAAAAGAAATTATATCAAAAATAATACCTAAATATAAAGAAGTAAGGCAAAGGAAACAAATAGAAATTTCAACGACACCATTTTACCATCCAATCTTACCTTTAATTTACGATACTAATATAGCAAAAGTTTCTTTACCAGATGTTAATATTCCTTTTAGATTTCATTCGCCTTCCGATGCTGAAATGCATATTAAAAAGTCAGTAGAACTTTATTTAGATAGATTTGGCGAAAAACCAACTGGTCTATGGCCAGCAGAAGGAGGAGTTAGTGAAGATATTATACCTCTTATTCAAAAAGAAGGAATAAAATGGATGGCGACAGATGAGGAAATTTTAATGAATTCATTAGATAATATTGATAAAAAGGAAAATGTTTTATACAAACCTTATAAGATAAAAAAAGATAATTCTGAATTAAATATAATATTTCGGGATAAGGAATTAGCAGATTTAATAGGTTTTGTTTATTCTAAATGGGATGCTGAAACTGCTGCTAATGATTTTATAAACAGGATTTATAATATCGCTAAGAATACTAACATAAAAAATCCTTTAATAAGCATAATATTGGATGGTGAAAATGCATGGGAGTATTATAAAAATAATGGGATAGATTTCCTTAGATCTTTGTATGGTAAATTAAGCAATGACTCTAATATAAAAACTGTTACTGTAAGTGAATATCTTAATAAATTTCCAGCAGTTGATACACTTCCAAAGTTATATCCTGGCTCATGGATAAATCACAATTTTTATATATGGATAGGACATAAAGAAGATATTAAAGCATGGGAATATTTATATAAGACCAAAGAAGATGTTCAAAGTTGGATGGATAATATTAACCCTCAGATTTATGAAAAAATAAAAGAAGAACTTTTAATAGCAGAAGGTAGTGACTGGTGCTGGTGGTATGGTGATGATCATTCTTCTTTATTGGATGAAGAATTTGACTATTTATTTAGAAAGCATCTTTTAAACATTTATAAATTTGCTGGTAAGGAACCTCCTTCTTACTTATTAACACCAATTGTTTTAGCAACAAAGAATATACTGCCACAATTTTTACCTTCTGCTTTTCTACAACCTCAAATAGATGGAAAGATAACCAATTTTTATGAATGGAGTTGTGCTGGAATTTATGAGGTTGCAAAATCAAGCAGTTCTATTCACAGGGCAAATACCATAGTAAAATCCATATATTTTGGCTTTAACTTAGAAACACTATATTTAAGGTTTGATTTTAACATTTTATTAAACAGTGAAAGTTTTAAGAATCTTAATTTTGAGTTGGTTTTTATTAATCTGGACTCTCGAAAATTGGTATTTGAGGTTAATCCTTCTAATTATGAGGTTAAACATAGTTTTTATATAAAAAATGATGAAAAATCAGAATGGATAGAAGTAGTTAATTTGGATATAAAAATTTCAGCATTAAAAATTGTAGAAATAAGCATACCATTCAAAGTGCTTTCTGTCCAAGAGAAGGATAATATAACTATGATCTTAACCGTATTTAAGAATAAAAATGAGATTGAAAAATGGCCACCAACGGGTGTTGTTGGCCTAACAATACCGGGTGAAGATTTTGAATCAATTATGTGGCAGGTGTAAGGATAGATGTGTAGAGGCATAGAGGGAAAAAATGAGAAAAATTATAATTCTAATAATAGTTATAATTAATTTTATATCATGTACAAATAGAATAGTTGTAAGAGACGAGATTAAAGAACAACAATATAAGAGTGTACCACAGATTGATGTTAAATCCTTAGATTTGAAGGTAGGTTTTATTGCTTCTTTATCTGATGAACAGAGTGAATATAGTAAAAAGATTAAAAACGGAATTGAAACAGCGATAGAAAAATTTAATTTGAAATATAATCTAAACATTTCTTTGGAGATTTCCGATATAAAATCTTTAGAAAAAATTGCTAAAGATGATAAAACGATTGCTGTCATTGGACCGGTATTCAATGCGAATGTTTCTGAAATTTCAAAATTAGCCAACGAGCTAAAATTACCGGTCATAACACCTTCGGCATCGTCCTTAGAAGAGATTCCAGATAACTCGTATTTCTTTGAAAATATTATTTCACCTTTTGATGAAGGAAGAGTTATGGCTGAATATGCGGTCTTAGAGTGTAAAAAGAATAAATTGGCCATAATTCATTCAAATAGTTCTTATAGCAATTATTGTGCTGATTCATTCGCTAAGACTGTAAAAGAATTAGGTGGAGAAATCATTAAAATAGAAAAATTTGAAGATGGCACATATGATTTTAAAGAACAAATGCTATCCTTAGGTGGAATTGACCCACACATTATAAAAGATATATTAGAAGCAGATAAACAGAATTTAGAAAGCCTTTTAAGTAAATTAGTTCTACATGTAAAAACACTTATAGGGAAGAATAAATCAAGTAAAATCGTTCTGCTTTTATTTAAAAATATTGGGAAAGAAAATCTGGTCTTAAGGGAAGAACTTAATTTTGGAGAAATTATTGCCAAAAAACTTAGTTATGGATTAGCAAAAGTAAAAGAAATAGAAGTAATAGAAATGACAAAAGTTTACAACTTTATTAAAGAACAAAGTTCTAAAAAAGAAGAAATTTGCAGGAATTTTGATGCAGATATTTATATAGCCGGTAGTGTGATTGAAAAATATCCTTTAACTTATACGGTGAATATAAAAATTGAAAATGTTTTTAATAATAAGATTACAAATATTTCTTTTGATTATGGTGTTTCCGATAGGCCAATTGTGAATCCTTTAGAACTACAAGCGATTTATATTCCCGTGAATGATTCAACTTCTGCCGAGGTAATTATTTCTCATCTTTTATTTTATGATTTAAGAGTACTATTCTTAGGAAATAGTGAATGGCAAAATGAGAAATTTTTAAGAACAAGCAAATCTAATCTGGAAGGGAGTTTCTTTACTGTCCCATATTTCTTGCAGAGTAATTTACCATTAGTTTCTGAGTTTACAGAGTTTTATAAAAGTAAATATTTTGAAGAACCTGATTACTTGGCCGCATCGGGGTATGATACTTGTAATCTTATTTTAGAACTTATAACACAAGGAGCGCGAAATAAAGAAGATATAAAAAATAAACTATTAAATTTGAAAGATTTTTTTAATGTTGCTGGAAAAACTTATTTTAAAGATGGAAAACTAAGAAAAGATTTACATATTCTAAGTATTAAAGATGGAGATATCGTGGAGATTAGATGAGATTTTCGAAAAGGTTTTTTTATTGGTTACCTGTGTTTGTTATTTTAGCGGGAATATTTTATATTTCTTCTAAGTCGGAGTTTCCAGGCGGACAAATTTTAAATATTCCGTTTTTAGATAAAATTGCACATTTATTTGTGTATTTTTTGTTAAGCTGGTTTATCTTTAGAGCATTGCATTATTCTGAGAATGTTAGAATAAAAAAAGCAATTTTTATTGCGATAATTTTTTCTGCAATCTATGGTATTACCGATGAGCTTCATCAATATTTTGTTCCATTAAGAGATTGCAGTGTTTTTGACTGGGTATTTGATTGTATTGGTGCGATACTTCCTTTCGTAAAAGATTTTATTAGCATAAAGTGAATTTACTACAAAATTTTGTTGTTATAATGTTTATTTTTTAGTACAATGAAAAAGGAAGCAAACAAACAAAAGATGAAAAATTATAGTTTCAGAATATTAAATGAGAAGAAAAAACAGTTTGAAATAACTTATAATAGTAAAACATTACAATTTCAATTAAAAATCAAAAGAGCTTTTACAGTAATGAAAGAATTATTGTATGCATATCCTGAATTTATCAATATACATATGTTAGACGGCAAACTTAATGACCCTAACCGAGCCCACTCTGATTTAAGAATTGGTAATGGTTTTTCAAATTTTCTCATTGAAAAGAGGGGAAAACATAAAGTAATGCATGTAAAAATAGATGTTGAAAAATTATTCAAATATTATGGACATATTAATTCGGATGAGTTTATTTCGTTGTCGGTGCCACAATATCGCGTTGCCTTAAATAAACAACAACAAGATGAACTTTATAATAAATTCAAAGGGAAATGTAATATAACCGGAATTAAATTAGACCGGCAACTAACAGGTATTCACTTTTTTTGTAAATCGCTTATGCAACCCACATATGACCATCGCGAACCTGTATCAAAAGGCGGCACAGACGAGTTAGAAAATTGGCAGGTATTATCTATTTTTGTAAATGCTGAAAAAAATAAAATTTGTAATGTTTGCAATAAAAATGCCTGTGAAAAATGTGCTTTGGCATATCCTGAAAAATTCTCTACAATACAAGCAAATAATCAGGATATCAGCAATATAAGAATATGGAAATAATGTATTCCGACGATAAAATAAAATTATTTGCTGGGGATGTTTTTGAATGCTTAAAACATTTGCCTAAAAATACTATTCAAGCAGTTATAACCAGTCCTACTTATTGGGGAAAACGGAATTTTACAGGCGATAAAAAAGAATTCGGAAGTGAAAAATTAGAGGATTATATAGACAGAAATGTTAATTTATTTTCTTCGTTATTACAGATAATGAAAGATGTCGGCTCTATTTTTATTATTATACAAGATAGTTATATGGGTAGCGGGGTATCTCGTTCACATCATAATCATTGGGAACACAACAAAGATATATCTTATCGTAGATACGGATTAGATTCTAACGGGCAAGGAAATACAAGTTCTGTAACAGCCAGACATAATATAATAAAAAATAAATCATTATGCGGAATACCTTATAGAATAGCAATAAGATTGGTTGATATGGGATTTATTTGGAGACAGCATATTATCTGGGAAAAACCCAATCCTATGCCGGAAAATGTAAAGGATAGAGTGAGGCAAAGTGCCGAGTATATTTTGCATTTTACAAAAAAAGGAAAGTATAAGTTTAATCCAGAACATATTATGGTAATGGGACAAAGTGGAAAATATAGGTTAGATAATCAGGTATGGATGGCTTCTACCGAACCCAAAACCGGTCATACTGCGACTTTTCCGAGTAAGATAGTAAAAAAATTATTATTATCGGTTACAGATGAAAATGATACCGTTTTTGAACCTTTTTTGGGTTCTGGAACTATGTTGGATTTATGCATTGCATATGGTAGAAAATTCATTGGCTGTGATATAAATGAGAATTTTATTAAAGAAGCGATTGAAAAACTTAATGCATATAATAGATTAATTCCAGTTCAAAATGATATAAATAAAAAAATTAATAAAAAATACAGCAAGATAGAATATAAAAGAATTTCATCACAACTTGTTTTATTAGAAGAACGAAAAAAATATTTAATTGGCAAAGATAGTAAAGAGGAAACACGCAAGTTTATTTGAGGATTATGAAAAAAAGAAAAAGGTTTATTAAAATAATTCTAACAAGTATAAATATCATCCTGGTATGTTCTGCCATAGGGATTGTTTTTAATATTATTAATCCATTAGGTATTGAGTTTAAATTAAAATCAACTCAGCAAGTTCTAAGGGTTATAACTATTTATAAAACTGTCCCCCAAAAGAAGCCAGTTGATATAAAAACAATAAAAGTGTCAATGCAAGATTCAAAAACTACAAAAATATCAACAGGTAATTTACCGCCCATACAACCTATTGTAGAACAAGTGGACTTAAAAAGAGCGAAAGAATTATTTGATGAAGGAAAGGTAATTTTTTTGGATACAAGACCTGAATTTAAATATATAGAAGAGCATATTAAAGGTGCTTTTTCTCTTTCAGCAAGTAGATTTAATCTTCAATATGAACAAGTTAAGGATAAGATTAAAAAAGATGATGTTCTTATAACTTATTGTAGTAGTGTTACCTGTCATTTAAATGAGATGGTAGCAAATAATTTAAAAGAGAAAGGATTTACAAACTTAAAAATTTTTACTGGTGGATGGAATAGTTGGAAAGGAGCAGGATTTCCAACAGAAAAAGGGAACAAACCTTAACATTTGACAAAACGTCTTTTTAAAGGAGTAAAGTTAAATAATGAAGCATACAAAAAGAATTAAAAAAGTTTTATCTAATCCGATGATTTTGTTTTTCTTAAGATTGATTATAGGTATTATATTTATATTTGCAAGTATTACTAAAATTATAGAACCCGAATATTTTAAGGCAGTAATTGCTGAATACAAAATACTACCAGATGTTTTTGTCCCACTTTTTGCAGTAATTTTACCCTGGATTGAATTGTTATGTGGTATGATGCTTATTTTAAATATTTTTACCCGAAGCAATGCTTTGATTATAATTGGAATTTTATGTGTTTTTACAATAGGGATGTCTGTAAATCTTTATCAGGGGATAATTCATGATTGCGGATGCTTTGATTTATTGAGGAAAGAGGATATTAGTTTAATTGTAATTATTCGAGATTTAATATTTATTTTATTAACTTTGCCGATATTATTATATGCTAAAAATATATAACACCTTAACTTCCAAAAAAGAAGAGTTTATCCCTATAGATGATAAACAAGTAAAGATTTATACCTGTGGACCTACTGTATATTGGTATCAACATATAGGAAATTTAAGAACATATATTTTTTCTGATATACTTAAAAAAGTTCTTGGAGTTGCTGGGTTTAAGATTAAACATGTTATAAATATTACTGATGTTGGACATCTAACCAGCGATGCAGATGAAGGTGAAGACAAAATCGAGGAAGCGGCTAAAAAGGAAAATAAAAAAGTAGAAGAAATTACTGATTATTACTGGAATGCTTTTAAGGAAGATTTTAAAAGGTTGAATATTGCTGAACCAACCATATGGTGTAAGGCCACTGATCATATAAAAGAACAGATTGAACTTGTAATAAGATTACAAGAAAAAGGTTTTACATACAAAACAACTGATGGTATTTATTTTGATACTTCAAAGTTTAAAAAATATGGTGAATTAGCAAAGTCAAATATTGAAGGGCTCATGGCCGGGAAAAGAGTGGATTTAAAGGAAAAGAAGAACCCAACAGATTTTGCACTTTGGAAGCTTTCTGTCCCATCAGGAGTAAGACAACAGGAATGGGAAAGTCCATGGGGAGTCGGATTTCCAGGTTGGCATTTAGAATGCTCAGCCATGTCCATGAAATATCTTGGGGAACATTTTGATATACATACAGGGGGTATAGACCATATTCCGATACATCATACAAATGAGATGGCCCAAAGTGAAGCTGCCACAGGCAAGAAATTTGTGAATTATTGGCTGCATGGGGGATTTTTAACATTTAAGGGGGAAAAAGTAAGTAAAAGTAAGGGTGGTTTATATACTATATCAGAACTTATTGATATGAATTTTAGTCCTTTAGGCTATAGATATTTTGTATTAAATGCTCATTACAGGACTCAACTTAATTTTAGTTTGGTAGGTTTAAAAAATGCTCAGAATTCGTATAACAGATTAAAAAGCATTATAAAAGATCTGGAAGATGATAAAAAAATAAATAATGAATATTTAACAGAATTTAAGAAAGCAATTGATGATGATTTAGATATGCCCAGATCTTTAAGTATTTTATGGGGTATGATCAGGGATAAAAAAGCTAAGGGAAAAGTTAATACCTTAAAAGAAATGGATAAAGTATTTAATTTAAGTTTGTTTGAAAAAGAAGAGATAAAAATATCAGACGAGATTCGACATCTTATAGATGAAAGAAATAAGGCCAGATTAGAAAAGGATTGGGAAAAAGCAGATGAGATAAGAAATAAACTTGAAAAAGAAGGAATGATTTTAGAAGATACTTCAAAAGGAACTATAATAAGGAAATTTTTATGAATAGAATGATATTTGGAAGAAATCCAGTATTTGAAATTTTAAAAGAAGGGGAAAGACAGTTTAATAAAATCTTAATTGCAAAAGAATTAAAGAATGAGTTGTCTGATATATTACAACTTGCAAAGTCAAAAGGAATAAATCTTCAATACCTTTCTAAAAAAGAACTTGATAGGATTAGTAAAGAAATTCCTAATCAGGGCGTAATACTTCATACATATCCAAAAGATTATGTTGATCTTGAAGATATTTTATCTTTTGCCAAAGAAAAAAAAGAGGTTCCTTTTATAATTCTTTTAGATTCAATTCAGGATCCGCATAATCTGGGGGCAATTATTAGAACTGCAGAATGTGTAGGAGTTCATGGGATAATTATTCCAAAACAAAGATCTACGCATGTTACTTCTACTGTTGAAAGAATCTCCATGGGAGCATCAGAATATATGCTGGTATCCAGGGTAAGTAATTTAAATTATGCTATTGGAGTATTGAAACAAAATAATATTTGGATTATTGGAGTTGAAAGAGAAGGTACAGATGAATACTTTAAAATGGATTTTAAGAGACCTGTTGCCTTAGTTTTTGGTGGCGAAGGAGAAGGCATTAAAAGAAGTGTTAAAGAAAAATGTGATTATCTGGTTAACATCCCTTTAAAAGGTAAAATTTCTTCCTTAAATGTCTCAGTTTCCGCAGGAATCTTAATGTATGAAGTAGTAAGACAGCGTAAATAAATAGGGACGACACTATTTTTCCGCTATCGCTCACAATGACACAAAACACCTTTCACAATAACGATGTTCAATAAGAATTTATGAAAAATGACTCTGATCCCTTTTTTGCTTTACTTCATAAATCCGTATTTTTTTAAATGTTCTTCTGCGTATTTTTTGTTTAATTCTTCAGAAGGGTGATGATACATATACCACCACAGGTTTTTTGCTTTGCCCATCCAGAAGTCCTTGTATGATTTTTCTGTCTCTGAAAGTTTCACATACATATTTCCCAGGATTCTTTCTAACATTGGAGGGTGACCAGCCTGCATAACAGCAGATTCAATATTATGAACTGCCATTCTAAGATTCCCCGCTTTTGAATAAGTGTATGCGGCCAAATATAAATTTAATGGCCAATATTTAGGGTTATTTTCTATACCTTTTTTTATCAGTTCTATGGCTTTATCAGTTTCTTTTAATTCGAACATCAACATACCGCTTGTGGCCAGATAAGCATATGTAAAGTTCGGGTCTAAAGTTGTTAAATTAGTTACCTTTGAATATAATTCTTTATATTTTGTTTTTGTATTTTCTTTATCTCCGATATATTGAATTATATCCATCCATAAAAAGTCAGAAACTAAGATTTTAAATCCAGAAATGGAAGTAAGAATCGCATAAAAAGAACTTTGTTTTATTTCCGAAAAAGGAAATGGCTTAAAGTTAGATTTATAAAAAGTATCAGTTTGGATTAAGGTTAAAGTGAAAACCAAGATAAGAGAACTAAGAATTAAGAACCGAATACTGCTTGAATTTCTGCAATTTGAGATCATACTTCTTTTTTCTCGAAAACAAACGAGGAAATTATTAAACATATAACTATATATGAAATTCCATAAATTAATATTTTTAAGATATAATCTAATGGAAATATTCCTTCAATCGAATAAACTTTATCTTTTAAGTTAAACAAAGAAAGATTTGGTGTTAAATAATAAATTATATATAAAATTACTTTGGTTATGGGTGCCGTTGTTTCTTTATTAATTAATATTTTCAAATGTTCTGTTAAATGGCCTATTAGAAATACAAAAAAAGAGAAAATCATGGTGGTAATTAAATTTGATGAGAGGACAGAAAAAAGTAAAGTAAAAGCGATAGTAATCAAAAGTTCTAAAAATATACTGGCTATTATAAGTAAATAGTTAAAATTTAAATTAACCCCGTTTAAAAGAGCTAAAAACATAAAAATGAGAGACATTATAGAAATATTTAAAAAAAGCGTTAAAGATATTCCCAGAAATTTTCCAGTTAGATAAGTTGTTTTTGAAATTGGTTTTGTTAAAGTCATCCATATATTTCTCATTTCAAACTCTTCAAAAGTTATAATAAATATACTAAATATAACTGTTAAAAATCCAAATATTTGTATGGTCACATATCCCGCATCAATAAGTGTTTTATGTTCTGCTCCTGGAGAAAGCTCCTGTATGATAAGATTCCCGCCTATTATGGCCAGAGCAAATATAAAAAGTATATTTAAAATTTTATGCCTTAGGCATTCATTTAGTACATTTTGGGCAACGGCTAATATTTTTTTAAATTGGTTTTTCTCCACAAGACACCTTTTTTACAAAATAATTTTCAAGAGAACCTTTAATATCCGGAACTTCCACTTCATCAATTATGCTTCCATTATGCAATATTCCTATTTTGTCGCATATTTGTTTTACTTCGTTAATTTGATGGGAACTTAAAAATATTGTTTTACCCGATTTTTTTAACATAAGAATAATATTCCTCATCTCTTTAGTGGCCAGTGGGTCCAATCCATATGTTGGTTCGTCTAAAAAAAACAGTTTTGCATCATTAATTAATAATTGAGCAATACCTACTCTTTGCAGCATACCTTTTGAAAATTCTTTTAACTTTACATTCTTTTTATTATTCAATTTAACTAGTTCTAAAGCGAAGTTAACTTTTTCCTTTCTCTTTTTATATTCTAGCTCATATAATTTACCATAAAAATCAAGTATTTCAATAGGGGTAAGATATCTAGGGAAATAAGGCATTTCAGGTAAATAAGAGATATTTCTTTTAGTCTCTAAATCACCTACCATCTTTCCCAATATAAATGCTTCTCCTTTGGTTGGGAAAATTAGCCCTAAAAGAACTTTCATCAGAGTGGTTTTTCCTGCTCCATTTAACCCAAGTAAGCCATATACCTGATTTTGTTTTATTTTTAAATTAATATTTTTAAGAGCAATTACTTTACGCTTACTCCAGAAATTGTCACTAATATATACTTTTGATAAATTTCTTGTTTCTATGATTAACATATACTACATTATACAACTATAATTTTAATCTATCAAGGAAATTTTGAAATTTTGAAATGTATTGACAAATTGCTGTTTTGTGTTATAATATAATTATGAGTAAACTATGAAAAACAAATTAGAAAGAAATAAAGGTCTTACTCTGGTTGAACTTATGGTGGGTATAGTCATGCTGGGTCTTTTTGCTTTAGGGATGATATTGGCCTATAATTTAATAAGCAGGGGTATAACTGTTACCAAATATAAGACTGTAGCCAATAATTTAGCTCAGGAAAAGATAGAAAAATTAAAGGATTACACATACTACCGTCTTATAGCCACACCAGTAGCAGCCTTATCAAATCCTAATCACTCCAGTAATCCGTATCCTCCTGAGACAATGACTGTATCTGGAATTACATTTACAAGGACAACTGTTGTTCGCAAAGCGACAGAAAATGCAAGTGGAGTTTTAACCGATCTTGCTCCTACTGATCCTGATGAGGGGATTAAAAAAATTGAAATGACAATATCATGGACAGAGAATAATACGGCCAAGTCTATGACCCTTATTAATTTATTTGAAAATCCTGATCGCACTCCAATGGATTCAGTAGTTAAGGGAAGGGTTACTGATACTAGTAGCGTTGCGGTTTCTCAAGTGCATGTGTTTGTCTCAGATGACCCGAACAAGGATGGTTATACGGATGCAGCAGGAGACTTTTTATTCAGAGTGGCTGCCGGATCATATACTATTAGAGCTGATAAAAAGCAATATGTTTCTCAAGTGTCAGGAACTTTAACCGCTACATCAGGTGCTACAGTTACCAATGATTTTGCCAATTATGCATTAAGAACAAAAGGTACGGCCAGCGGGTATGTATTCAAACGAGATCATCTTGTCATTTCAGAAGTTTGTGCTCAGGTGAGTGCTGGTGATACAAATGAATATATTGAATTATATAATCCCACTTCAAGTGCTGTTACCATTGATGCTACTAATTTTAAAGCATATTATATAACTTCAACTAATATAATTAATACATTAGTTCTTACATGGAATCAAAACACTGTACCATCTCATGGATTTTTCTTGATAGGCAGTGCTTCTGCTGTTAATGGAGTGTCTTGTAATGCATACTGGAGTATTAGTGATGTTTTTGAAACTGATCAGGGTGGGGCTGGTCTAAGCGACCAACTTGGAAATTGGATAGATAAAGTTGGATGGGGAAGACCGGGTCTGGCTAAGCAAGCACCTTCTAATGCTGTTGAGGGGACTGGAGTAAACTTAACTGGCTCTGGTTTGTCAGCGGGGTCTATCATTGAACGCAGGTCATATCCGGCAGCTACACCTCCAGACACTAATGGTAATGCCTTTGACGATGATAACAACGATAACGATTTTATTCAACATTTCGTTTTAAATCCGCAAAATAGCAGTTCGGCCACAGAAAATCCTACGGGAGGAACACCAGTTAGCGGTGCATATGTTTTCGCAAATGATGATTTATCCAGTCCGATAGCAGCCAACAGCAGCGGGTTTTATTCATTGGCTGATATTGCCGTCGGAAGTTGGACATTATCGGCGGCAGGTTCAAGCATGTACGGAGAAGTTACAGGTGTGACTATTACTAATGGTCTAAATACAAGTCAGAATATTATTTTAACTACTGTAGCCACAGATGGATATATAGTCGGAAGAGTAACAACCGGAGCTTCAACAGCTTTAGCCGGTATATCAATGTATAGTGATGGAGTTTTTGCTACGACGGATACTAACGGAAATTACATTTTAATTGTTCCGGCCGGAACTCATTATGTTACGGCCAATTATCAAAACGGTAATCCAAACTATACTTGTGATACAACGGCTACTCCGATAATAGTTACAGCCGGCAATCCGATTATAGGGGTGGATTTTAATTTATCATCTGGCGGGGCATTATCCGGTCAGATAACGACAAACGGTATTGATGCTTTGCCTAATATTGTTGTTATAGCCAAAGATTTTGGTAATATTGAGAAAGGAAATACACTTTCAAATGCGAGCGGTAACTATTCTATTACTAATCTACCTGTAAGTGGAAATCCTTATTCTGTTTTTCCTGCGTTAGATGACAGGGAAGTAAGCAGTCCGACCAGCATGAGTATTTCAGTTGTAGCGGGTGCTACCCAGACAGGGGTGAATTTTCAGGTTACAACAGCGTTAGGAACTGTCATCGGCACCGTAAAAGATTCTTCAAATAAACTTATTGTGACGGGAGTGCTGGTTGTGGCCACAACAGGTACAATTTCTGGAAGTCCACCAACTGTAAATAGTACTTTAAGGGGTGGGGCCACAGTATATTACTCTACGGTGAGTGATTCTAACGGGAATTATACTTTACCGGTAAGAGGAAATGCTTCTGGTACAGCCTACAATGTTTATGGATGGTATAATATTGGTTCCTCTACTTTATCTGCAACGGGGAGCACTACGGTGACAAGTTCTGCTTCTAAAACAGTGAATCTTAGCTTTTAGAATTGGAGATGATTTTATATGCTAAAGAAACAGACTGGTTATACGCTTACAGAAGTGATGGTTGTTGTAGCCATATTAGGTATAATAGTTGGTGGAGCGTCAATAATATTGACAAATTTTACCAGATACTGGAGACTTAATTTAGCCAGGACAGAGATACAAAGAGATGCAAGAAGAATTATGTCTTTAATGGATAGAACAATAAGACAAGGGCAGCAATCAACCATAGTGATTGATCAATTAACCGTTGAGCCACCCTGGTCAAGAATAACATTTACAACAATATCCGGCAATAGTATTTCTTATTATCAAAAAAATGGAAAGATTTATCAAACTGTTAATTCCAAGACTGTTATGCTTGCAGAGAATTTGAGAACTTTGCGTTTCACTTATCCGAATACGGATGATGGAACAATTCTGGGTGTTAGTGTTTGTTTTGAAAAAGCCACATATGAAAGCAGGACAAAAGCATTACAATTATCTATAGAAAAAGTGAGGGTGATGAATGATTAAATTTAAAAAAATAAAAGGAAATGTTATTATGACGGTGGTACTTTTAATGGCTATTTTTGCTATTTTAATTCCATTTATTGTCATATATGTTAGGAATGAGGTAAATTGGACTACAAAGGAAAAAAGACAGACTATTGCTTTTCATCTGGCCGAGGCCGGCTTGGATAGAGGTCACTGGAAGTTGATAGAAAATTCGGCTAACTGGACCACTATTATAGGTGGTGGAACTATTGCCGGGTACGCAAATGATGTTGTTTATAGCGATATTAACGGCGGGTATTATAAAATCAATATAGAAAGAGTATCTGCCACAGAGGTTAGTATTACGGCCACGGCAAAAGATACGGCTGGGAAAGAGTTTAGAGCAATTAAAGCAGTGTATTATAAAGGCTCTATTGTTTCCCCGATTCAGGTTCCTTCATATAGTGCTACCGGCAACTTTACGGTTTGGTGGGGGCCGATATATTCTTTGGGTAGCCTTACCATCTCTGGAGCATCCGATAGGCCTTATCCGAGAAAAATGGCCCGTGGGAAGATAGACCCACGAGATACGGATCCTAACTCTCCAAACATTGATTCTAACCCTAACCCGGAATGGTGGAGCTACAATAGTTATCCTGTGCCGGATCCACCGGTGCCGGACTTGGCCTGGTATAAGGCCCAATCTATAGCTCAGGGTACATACTACCCAGCCTTTCAGAGTTTTTCCGGCAACGATCCGGTTTCAAGAATAAGGTGGTGTGAGGCCGGGGGCGAAATAGCAGCCGTGAACAGCTTTTTAAAAGGTTACATTTTTTCAATGGGTAACTTTTCCATAACAAAAAAAGGTTATAGTAATCTTACTGTCACACCTCCGGCTAATGCATGGAAGGAATATGCTAAAGTAGCACCGGGTAATGTAGCGGGAGATACGGCCGCTCAAGATGAATACCCGGGCGATGGCGGATACCAAACCGTAAAATCATATATTATAGGTAGCGGGGTGGCCGGTGGGCCAAATAAGAATCCTTCGTTCAGTGGTTTTCTCTATGTTGCGGGCACATTTAGTGGAGGTGCAAATGCTTGTATATATGGTGCGATAGTAGTTGCTAGTGGCGGCGGATTTGGCGGCGGCGGAGCTGATTTATTTTATGATGATACTTTAACTGTACAATTCAGTTCAGGCACAGGTGGTACAAATACTTCCTGGCAGGAGATTACACCAACCCCATTTTAACTTTACATATCTTAATCAGACAAAATTTTCAAAATGGCTAACATTACCTATTTAAGTGGAACAGTTCTTATACCCGGATTTTTGCTTTTTCCTTTTGTTGCAGTTTCCTCTTCTCCGAAATTTAAGGTTACAGAAATTCTGTGAGTGTCTCCCAGATTCCCTGAGGGAGCATAAGAATAGTCTATTTGATAACCAAATATACCCTCTAAGATAGATTTAAATCCAATTCCTGCTGTAAAATTGCCAACATCATATCCAACCTTATAACCTAACCTCACGGCAAACATATGGTCATACCAGTATTCAACACCAACATTCTCTGCTATCACGGAACTCTCAAATGGTAGATATACTCCAGCTGCGGCTAATAAGTCTTTTTCTTGAAGTATTGAAAATCTCATTGATAACCCTGCTCTTAATGTCATAGGTAAACTATCTTCTTTTATTTTTGTGCCAATATTTGAAACGGCTAGACCTACTACAAGATTTTCTACTAACATATTTAATTTACATAACGCCCCTATATCACCGGCTAGAGCATTTGCTGTATCTGTATCTATACTTTGCATCACATATTTTATATTTAATCCAATTTGTAAATCTTCTAATAAACTATAGCCTATACTTCCGGCTACGGCTAAATCATATGGAGTAAATGTACCGGTAACTCCATTAAATGTTCCAGAATCAGTCTCTGTGGTTTTATCAATGCTCCCATAATTTAAATAAATAATATGCGTTCCTATTTTTAAATTATCAGTTAATGGATAATTAAATGCTAGAAATTCGTAACTGCTATTATCCCAGTATATTAAATGCATTAAAGATAAATCCATAGTTTTTAAATTCGCTAGACCAGCAGGATTCCAGAAACTTGCATTTACATCATCTGCAACTGAGACAAATGTTTCACCCATTCCTACCGCTCTGGCCGATGGTGCAATTCTTAAAAAAGGTAATGCAGAAGTGCCGGCTGATGCATATAAAATTTGTCCTACGAAAAAGAATGAAATAACCGAGATACAGATTTTTTTAAACATATTTTTCTCCTTTTTATTCTTTATACATGTTTTTTATTTTATAACTCCAAATTTACCTGTCTTTTTACCATCTTTATTGTCCGTTATCACATAAAAATAAATCCCTCGTACTATCTCTTCACCACTATCATTTTTCCCATCGAAGGCTATCTCGCCATTTCCTATATTCCCCTCTGCACCATAAACTATCTCTTTTACTAACTCTCCAGATGCTGTATATATCTTTAATGTTGAGTTCACTGGTACATTTGTAAATTTTATCTTTTTACCTATTGATTTATTAAAATTAACTGGATTTGGATATGATACTATATCTGCTAAATTGGGTGTAGTTACTATATACTTCACTGCACTCGTTGTATTTGTTCCCATAGTTGTTGTAACTTTAACATTGTATGTCCCGGCTACATAGCCACTGGCTACTACTATATTTATTATTGTCGTATCACTTTGGACACTATATCCAGTTAAATTATAATTATTTACACCGCTATCTATCTTAACAAAACTTACATCACTACTACTTACTTCACCATAAAATCCGGTCCCAGTAATTGATATTGTCGTTGATACCAGATTAGAACCTGTATTCGGAACTACATTTGTTACTGTTGGTGGTATCAAAATTTTTACGGCTATATTAGCGGTCATGGTCATACCTGAAGGACTAATATTAGTCACTCCTACATTAGTTGTCCCGGTAAGATAAGCATTAGAATTTGGGGTACTGGTATTGTTAAATGCAGTATTATTAGATGACCCCGGGAATGGGTCGCCGGTATCACCATAATTGCTATTATGTTCTAATTGCCATAGCCCATCTGCTGGCTCTACGGCTACATGATAATGGTTAGCAGCAGAAAGCCCAGGATACCACTGATGATCATTATCTGTCTTACTATCATCAACATGCCAGAGCATCAGACCAGTACCTGGTAACGATGCATCAAAACCTACTTGTTGACGATTTTCAGCAAGAAAATATTCATTTGCGGGCGTACCATTTGTCCATAATTTATAGATAACCTGATTTGTCTCTATATTAGGGAATGAGACATTATTCTGATTTGTTGTTGGGACATTAGGTGTGACCCAGCCTAATTCAATCTTGGCCCAGGCACATGGATGCACAGGTTTTGAGCCATATGGAGTACCTCCCCAACTACCACTTGCCATTAGACACCAATCACCAACTCCCTGAGAATCATAGCCATAGTCGTATAAATCTGGTAAGCCAAAGACATGTCCTAATTCATGGGAGAAGACACCAATTTTTCCATCCTCCGGTTCCATAGAGTAGTCAAACACCTTTACACCATCAACATTCATTACAGAACTCGTCTGCCACGCATGCGACCAAATATCGTCTGGGTCTTCTGTTGTTTCAGCTCCAACACCAGCATGGACAATAAACAAAGCATCTACATAAGTGTCTCCATCATTATCATACTCAGCGAAATTAACATATGGGTTAGCTAAATTTACTGTATCTTCGGTTAATCGCTGAGCATTATGAGGATAGGCTCCATAAAGACCATAATTATTATAGGTATAATAAGCATAAGTTTGCGGTGCTCTATACCAACCAGCAGTTACTCCTGTCCCGCTTACCGAACCTTGAACATCTAATTGACTGTAAGATGTTTCTGTATAATAGTCACGCATACTGCCGGTCGAATATGTTCCTAAAGAAAACAAGAGATCCTCATAATGAGATTTGGCAGTAGTTGCTACTTTATCCGAAAAATCCACCAAAAGTACAATTGCCTTTCTAATTCCAATTACTGGTGCTTTGATAGGCGCACCTCTATCTAATCCGGCCGGTCTCATAGAGAACTTCTGAATAAAACTTTCCCATCTTCCCTGTTGCTTCATCTTCTTTATAAGGTCTGGATGTGGTGGCATGGTACAGAAAGATTTGATAAAGACGGGTGGTTGAGTTTGTGAGATTATTAGCACATCAACATCATATGTAAAGGTACTCGGGGTCGTTCCTGACCCTGAATGATAGGCAACATATGACTTATCCCCATAAGAAACATTAAAAATACTTACAAATATAATCGTTATTAAAACAATTATTTTCTTCATTATAACATTATACTATATTTTTTTTGATTTGTCAATATGTGGAAAATATGGTAGAATATAAGACATAATATTAAAGGAGGGGGTGCTCTATATGAAAAAATTTTTAAAGATACTTGGGATATTGACTGGATGTTTTGTGGTGTTAGTCATAGTTCTAACTATTGTAGTTACTTTTCTTATACCATGGGATAAAGTAAAAGAGGCTATGGTCGTAGAGACTTCTAAAGTTTTAAAACGCGAAGTAAAAGTAGAGAAAATAAAGTTCAGCTTGTTTAAGGGTATAGAATTTAAAAATTTTTATATAGGGAATAAAGAAGGTTTTAGTCAAGGAGCATTTGTTTCTGCTGACTCTGCCGTGGCCCAATATAAGTTTTGGGCATTATTTAAAAAGCAAATTATTTTAACTAAAATAGAGTTAGTTAATCCACATATACTAATAGAAAAAGATAAAAGTGGTAATTTTAATTTTTCAGACTTCATTCCTACCCCTTCAAAAACCTTACCAGCCAAACCGGAAAAAGTTGAAAAAGTAGAGATAAAATTACCAGTAGAACTATCTATATCTAAACTTGCTTTAAATAATGGAGAAGTTATTTATAATGACTTTAGCCAAACCCCGGTATTTAATCTTGAGCTTAAAAAGATAAATGTTCTTGTTTCCGATATATCGCTTGAAACTCAAAAGCCTTTTGATTTTAAGGCAGAAGCATCTTTGTCTTATAAAAAAACTCCAATTGATTTTAGTACGAGCGGTAGGATTGAGATGAAATTTAAAGAGCAGAAAATATTTATTAAGGATATTTCTTTAAAACTTGCTGGTATTGTGGCTAAGGGTAATGTTGAATTATCTAAATTTATGGAAGAACCTTCATTTAAAGCAGAGTTAAATGTAAAGTTAGAAAGTGGTAAGTTGATTAAGATGGCCGAACCATTTTTGTCTACAAAAATGCTTGCTTATACAAAAGACTTAAGTATTTCTGGAGATATTCCATTAAGTCTTTTGGTAAAAGGTAGTGTTGGGAAAATTATTCATACCACTGGTGAAGGGAGTTTAGATTTAAGTAAAGTAGAAGCAAAGTACTCTACAGTATTTGTTAAAAGCAAAAATTTTAATATGGATTTAAAATATAAATTTAATTTTGATGGGGCTAAATTGTTGTTAGATTCCGATATTTTTACTGCTGATTCTAAAATTAAAGCTGTCGCTGAAGTTGGTGAATTTAAAAATCCTAAGATAAATATATCTGTTGATACCGATACTTCTATCTCGGAGATTTTTTCAATGCTTCCTGTTATGGAAAATTTCGAATCAACCGGTAAAATAAATCTAATCTCAACGGTTAAATTAAACTTACCCAAGGACTACTCTGTTGATTATAATTCAATAAAAATACATGGTAAGGGTAATATAAGAGATTTTGGAATAAAGCACAGGAAGTTCAACTTTGGTGTTTCAAAATTAGTTTCAGACATTTCTCTTACAGAAAAAGATTTGGAATTAAACAAAATATCTTTTTATACCGGAAATTCTGTTTTTAATGGTACTGTTTCAGTGTCAAATTTTGATTTAGAAAATATTTCAGAGTGGAAAGAGCATTTTAAAGGAGAGGCTAAGATTAATTTAACAAGCCAAAAGTTTGTTATAGATGAAATTATGGATGCCATGCCCAAAAAAGAAAATAAAAAAGTAGAAATTTCCCTGAAACAGGTTAAAGATGAGGATCTAGGGTTTAAAGACGAAGAAATAAAAGAAATAACAAGATATATCTCGAAGGATTTAAAAATTAGCGGGAAACTAAGTATTAATGAAATGGTTTACAAGAAATTAAAACTCAATGATTTAAAGTCAGAGATTAAACTTGAAAACAGAACAGGTAACATTTTTACAACTACTAATTTATATAACGGCACGATAAAGAATAATTTTAAACTTGATTTAAACACCCCTGGACTTGCTTATGAAACTTCTGCTGAGGCAGTGAATTTGAATATTGGAAACTTTTTAAATAGTGTTTATGATTCTTTTTTTGAAAAACAAACTACCGATATTGTTAAAGATAAGATTATGGGTATAACACAGGCTAATTTTAACATAAAAGGGAAGGGGGCAAACAAAAAAGATATAAAGAAAAATCTGGAAGGGAACCTTAACTATAAAATAATAAATGGTAAGATAAAAAACTGGAAAATCTTAAAAGAGGCATTTACTGCTTTAAAAATAAATCCTACAGAAGAAATACCATTTAGAGAATTTTATGGGAAATTAAAAATTGGAGGTCAAAAGGTAAGATTTGAGGAGTTTAAAATAATGTGCGATGATGCAAGATATTCAGTTAGTGGTGATGTATGTTTTGATAAGGATTTAGGAAGCGATTTAAAGTTGAAGATGTTCAATGACTTTGCCCCTCAATTAGTTTCAAAATTAGGAGATATATCTGCATATGCTTCAGATGAAAACGGATGGATGCCAATTGATTTAGAGATAAATGGAACTATAAAAAGTCCTGGTTTTGCTCCTTTAATGGAAAGGTCACTTAAGAATTTAGAAAGTAAATTAAAGAAAAAAGCAGAAGAAGAATTGAATAAAAAAGGAGAAGAACTTAAGAAAAAAGGCGAAGATTTATTAAAGGGTTTATTTAAAAGATAGTCTGTTCGCTTTGGTGAACAACTATTCCTAATCCTGTACCATTCGCAAGGTTCAGGCACAGGACAAGTATTATTTATTTACATTATAGAAAGCCATTGATTTCAAAGGATCTAAAAAGTAATTTACGGGGTCGAGGGTCGTCCCTGACCCCGACCCAACTTCCGCAGTTTTAGTTTAAAAGAGTCAAAAACAGGATACTTTTTTGAAAAAAACCATTAAAATTAAAGGATTTATATTTCAGATTTGTAAAATAGTGATAAAAAAGTGTTGAATAGAGAAGATTTCTCTTGA
>JBDRBU010000017.1:0-14574 GCA_043822305.1 Candidatus Firestoneibacteriota bacterium | reverse complement strand
GAGATGATGATGCGCTTCCATGGAGTTATTGGAATGGATCAGTTTGGTCAGCCAAAGCAAATATTACAGGTGCTACTGATGTTTATGACAGGTTTTCAGTATGTGTTACTAATGATGGATATATTCATATAGTCTGGTCTGGACAATATGGTTATGTTACTAAACATATATATTATCATGAAACAATTTGGTCCACTCCTGTTACTGTGCAATCCGCATCAACAAGAGATTCATCGCTGGCCACAGATGGAACTAATTTATGGTGTTTCTGGTCAAATGCAGTAACTGGACCAGCAAATATATTGTATAAGAAATATGATGGAATAAATTGGGATAGCACTGCTGCAAATCTCACTGATGATTTACTTAATAATTACAGGGCACATACAGTCTATTCAAAAGGAAGTTCTTCATATGTCCCTGTGATATGGTATGAAGGGACTGGAAACCCGTATAATATAAAATTTAGTAAAGTTTCATTGTCTTCTCCACCACCTGTGCCAACAGTAACGAATGTAATGCCGAATACAGGTTTGAATACAGAATTAACGACAGTCTCAATCACAGGGAATGGATTTTATGGAGGAGGAAGTAGTAGTGATGTGAGTTTTGTTAAAATAGATAGTGGAGCAAATAATTATGATTTAACTGGATACAGTGTCACGAGTGATAGCATGATAGAGAATGCAGTAGTGTCGGGTGGACGGGTAGTCGGAACATACAATGTGAAAGTAACAACAGGTATGGGAACGAATTCAACGAGTGCAGTGAAGTATGTAGTAACGACATCAGCACCAACAGTAATAGATGTAGCACCATCAAGTGGTTCTGATTCATCAACAACGACAGTATCAATAACAGGGAGTGGATTTTATGGTGGATTAACAAGTTCGACAGTTCAGACCGTGAAGATAGATAATGGAACAAACAATTATAATTTAACCGGATGCAGTGTCCAAAGTGATACTACAATCATAAATGCGATAGTGCCGAGTGGATGTGTGGTATCAACATACAATGTTAAAGTAACAGCAGCAGGAGGGACAAATACAACAAGTGCAGTCCAATTTGTAGTAAAGACTGGTCCAACAGTAACAGATATAGTGCCGAATACTGGATCAAATTTAGTATTAACAACAGTATCAATAACTGGATTGGGATTTTATGGAGGCACAGGAAGTGATAATGTAAGTAGTGTCCAAATAGATAATGGAACAAACAATTACAATTTAACTGGATATAGTGTCCAAAGTGATACTACAATCATAAATGCGATAGTGCCGAGTGGATGTGTGGTATCAACATACAATGTTAAAGTAACAGCAGCAGGAGGGACAAATTCAACAAGTGCAGTGAAGTATGTAGTAACAACATCACCACCAACTGTTACACAAATCACACCCGAGAAAGGATTGCGAGAGATTTCTACAACTATTACAATAGTTGGCTTGGTATTTTATGGAGGGACTTCCTCTTCGTCTGTATTAGAAGTAAAGATAGGAGATATTCCAATTTCGAGTTATTCAGTATTATTAGATACAAGTATAGTCGCCGGAGTTCAATCTGGATTAGAGACAGGCAAGTATTTGATATATATAACTACAAAAGGAGGAGCAAATAGTACTTCTCCATATTACTATGTTTTATTCAATCACAGTTTAGATTATACATTTAATAAAGAAGGGATTGGATTTGAAGTGTCAAGTAATACATTCAGTGATGATGTGGCGATAATGGTAGATATAAAAGATATATTATCTTCTGATGAGAAGAATTCGATAGACAAGGCAAATCAATTTACATACAACAAGATAAAGGTACTAAATGAATTAAGTAATACATTAAGGAAGATAACAATACATCCAGTAGTAAGTATAGCCGGTGGAAAAGAATTAGTCGTAAAGTTCAATTATAATGATTTAGGAGATGCAGGTAAAGAGAAGAAACTAAGGGTAATGAGGTTAGTTGGAGATAGGTGGGAATTAGCGAGCAAGAATCAGTCAGTAGACGAAGTTTTAAATATTGTTACTTGTAGATTAAGTGAATTAAGCATATTTCAAATCAGTGAATATACAGCAGTAGCAGATAATTTATTAAATGTAGTCGTATATCCAAATCCGATAGATTTTGATAAAGCGGTAGGCAATAAGATAAAATTTGTTGAAGTAACGGCTAGGCCCACATTAAAGGTTTATACATTATCCGGTGAATTAGTAAAGGAGATAAAGCCAGACACAGAAGGAAATGTTGGAGATGGCAAGATAGAGTGGGATGGAAAAAACGAACAAGGGGATAGAATAACAAGAGGAATATATATATTTTTAATAACAGATGAAAGTGGAGGAAAAAAAGTAGGGAAGTTTGCAGTAAAATAGGAAAACAGGAATAAAAGATAGAGGATATCTGATATTCAATATGGAGGTGAAGTTATGTTATTTAAAAAATTTAAAGATAAATTAAAAGAATCAAAATATTTTTTTATCTCTTTTGTTTTTCATTTAATCTTGTTATTTATTGTGAGTGGAGTTGTCATAATAAATCCAACGGTTAGAAAGACAATATTTAGAGGAGTATTACAAATGGGAGGAGGAGGAAAATCTGAAGGTCCTGCCTGGGAGATGAAAAAAGGATTACCATCATCATCAAAGGCATTAGATTTACCAAAAGAAGCGAAAGTAGATATAAAAGCGGCTATAGGAGAATCAAAGGTTTTAATAAATCCAAAGATTACGCAAATAGGTCAGTCAAAAGGATTAGGAGGATATGGAAAGGCAGCATATGATTTACTTGGTAAAGGAGGAGGAGCAGGGGGAGGAGTGGGCGCCGGGATAGGAAAAGGAATAGGAGCAGGGATAGGAATATATTCAGCCAGGATGAATAGAGCCGAGATGGCCAAAAAATATGGAGGGACACCAGTTACAGAAGAAGCAGTAGATAGAGGATTGGAATATCTTTATAAACACCAAGAAAAAGATGGTTCATGGAAGTGTCCGGTTCCATATGGTCGAGGTCAAACAAAAAACCCAACAGTAGGAGTAAGTAGTTTAGCCTTACTTGCATTTTTGGGTGCAGGATATAGTGCAGATTCACTACATAAATATGCTATTACTATCAAGAATGCAGCAGAGTATTTAGTTGAATCTCAATCAGAAGATGGAAGTATGGGTTTATCAAATGGAACTATGTATAATCATTTAATAGCAACTATAGCATTATCAGAAGCATATGCAGTAGGAAAATGTCCAATAAAGAAAAATGTTGAAAACGCTCTTAATTTTACATTAGATTGTCAGAACAGAAATTCAGCAGGTGGATGGAGATATAGTCCTCGTGAAAGTGCTGCTGATGTATCATTTACTGGATGGGGAATTATGGCACTTAAGGATGGATATTATGGGGGATTCTTAAAAGATGAAATAAAAGACGGTTTAGATAAGGCCATACAATTTGTAATAAAAACCAGAGGTAATTATGTAAATAATGAAAAAGGAGATGGAGCATGTCCGGCAATCTCATTATTTTGTTTAGCACTTTGTGAAAAGTTAGATAATCGTTTAGCAGAAGGATTAATAGATGTAGTAAAAAATGAAAATATTTCAAAAATTCCATATTATTATACTATATATTATATTAACTTAGCACTGTTTCAGGTTGGAGGAAGTATATGGGATAATTGGAATAAGCAATTTAGAGAGTATATAGTTACTCTTCAAAATGAAGATGGAAGTTTCAGAAAAATAAAAGGCAGTGATTGGGAAGAACAATTAAATTTTAACTATACAACAGCCATGGCCGTTTTATCATTAGAGGTTTATTATCGCTATTTACCGATATATCAACTTGTTAAAAAATAGGATGTGGACAAAATATGTTTACTAAGCTTTTTTTAATGGTAATGATATTAATTTTATTTCTGAATGTAAAAATCTACGGAGAAGTAATTTATGGAGTGAGTAATAAGTTTGCTTTAGGACAAGGAGATAAAACCCCGTTTATTAAAGTAGAGAAAAAAAGTATAACTCGTGGTTCTGGTGATCTCTCAATAAGTAATGTAATAGTAAACAACATTAGTTCTACAAAAAGTAGTTGGGGGAATAGCTGGACAGGAGTTGTGAAATATGATGTTAGCTCTTCTACATCTAAAGTGTTTATATGGACTGAATTTTCTAATGATGGAGGAACAAAATGGACAATAAGAGATATCCATGGGATAGGGGATATTGGTCCGAATGTAAATTCTGGAAGTAATAAAAAAATTTCTTGGCGTATTGATGGAGATAAAGGAACTAATTGTTTAATTCGTATTAGAGCAAATAACAAGCCGGCCATTTATAGAGAAGAAACAAGTTTAAAAATGAAGTATCCTGACCCAATTCCATTGGACCCATATGAAAATATAGAGAGATTAGTAAGTGAAGTAGATGGTTTTGATTTTAACTCACCTCAATCAGCATTACCAGATATAGATTTTAAAGTTTCTACTGCGGGTGAACAGGCGAAGGTAGGATTTGCTAAGAAAAATGGAGTTCATGATAAAAGGACAGAATATTTTGTTTGGGTAATGTATATTTCAATAGGAGGGAAAGAATTTGTTATTTCTATCCATGATATAATAATTTTAAAAACATCATTTATGGAAAAATACAAACAAGAAATTCAGGATAAGTTAGGAATACCAAAAGAACATATAATGATTCTTATTACTCATACTCATGGGCCTGCAAATCAAGATGTTTCTTATCCAATAGATCTTATTCAAAAAGCGAAATCAAAAGCAGTACCAGCAAAGATGGCTTATGGTAAAATAGATGTAGGTAGTTTATATAATCTTCATCGGAATACAATTTTAAATACAGGGAATAATAAGGTAGTTGGTACTACATTCTCTATGCATGCTACAAATTGTCCAATTATATGGCAATATGATGAAAGTAAAAAAGTTATTGGTGCCTTAGTGGATGCTAAACCTCAACTTGAAGATTTAAAAAAAGATTTGAAAAAGGATTATGGGCTTTCAGTTTCAATAACTCCGGATAATGCACAATTATATTTTGATGGACCCCGGGATTCGGAGTTGCATTTTTTGCTCTTTAAGGATAATAGTGGAACTCCCATAGGTTCTTTTTTGAAGTTTACAGGTCATCTTATTTATGGTGAGGTTGGAAGTCTCTGTCAATATATGAGAAAAAGATTTGGAGGAGAGGCTATGGTCTCTATTGGATTTGGAGGAAATCATATGCCTATAGAAATACCATATAATATTAATCCATCCCCAAATCCTAAACATGGGGCAGAACGTTTTGGAGATGACCTTTCGCAGAAAATTATTAATGTGTTACCATCTCTTAAATTTGAACAAATGACAAAGGTAGGCGTAGTAAATGGATGGGGAAGTTTTGGAACGGGTGATGCAAGTAAGGTGCTTATACAATGTTTTGGTTTTAATGATGTTTTAATTCCTGTTTTAGGTTGCGAAGCTCCGTCTGAGCAAGGGCTTTACATCAGAGCAAAAACAAATGGATTAAATGTATTTTATACGGGTTATGGAAACTCATGGCTACAGTATTATACCTGGGGAAGGTGGTTTGATAGAAACATTTACGAAAATTGGCATGCTGTTGAAAACAGGTATCAAACTTTTAGAATGGCCGAGGAGTCAATACGAGGAGTTAACATCTTGAAAGATGCTATGGAAAAAAAGTTAAAATAGAATCTGAAGAAGAAAAAATCAATAAAATGGAGGCAAGATGAAAAAAATTTTAGTGGTTTGTTTTTATTTCTTGTTTTTAACTTTTGTAGCAAGTGTATCAGTTGGTTCAAAAGAGAATGAATGGAAGAAAGATACTCGTTGGGATGATTTTATAGTAATAATGTGGGAGGAAGACCCCTTAAATAATGCTGCTTATTTTGATAGTTTATATGAGATGGGGCTAAAAGCTGGGATGTTATATTCTAGTAAAAGTCCATCGGTATTTCATGATTATAATTTTCTTTACTATGCTACAAACATGGCAAACAAACTTCATATTAGAAATAAAACATTTCCTAATCTTTATAAAAAATTTAAGGAAGATAGAAGCAAAAAATGGTTAGCAAGGGACCCATGTTTATCAGATGAAAAATATCTTTTAGAAGAAGGAAAGAGAGTAGAAGAAATTACAAAAAGGACAAGAAAAGATTTATGCATAGGATACGATTTACGGGATGAAGCATCATTAACAAGAAACTGTTGGCCTTTTGATTTTTGTTTTAGTGAGTATTGTTTAAAAAAATTTAAAGAGTATATAAAAGATAAATATCAAACATTAGATAGTTTAAATAAGGAATGGGAAACAAATTTTAAATCCTGGGATGAGGTGGAACCATTCACTACGGATGAGATTCAAGAAAGAGAATATAAAAAACCTGAAAGTGCAAATTTTTCTCCCTGGGCTGACCATAGAAGTTTTATGGATGATGTATGGGTTGATACTATAAAATATTTTAAAGATATTGTTTGTAAAGTTAATCCAGATGCATTGGTAGGAATCTCCGGGACACAGATGCCATCTATCTGGGGAGGGTTTGATTTTTATAAATTAATGCAAGTATGTAGTTGGGTAGAGCATTACGATATAAGAGGGAGTAGGGAGATGATGAGGTCTTTTGCTAAACCAAATACAGTTTTTGTGGCTGCTATATCTAATCCAGATGATGAAAGTAAAAAGAGATTGTGGTCTAATATTTTGCATGGTGATAGGGGAGTCCTTGTGTGGCCATATAGTGGTGAGAATATGTCTAATAATCTTTTTATTAATGAAAAAAAAGAAGGGATATCACTTACACAAAGAGGCAAAAAGTTAAAAGAGATTGTATGGGAAATTAGATGTGGAGTAGTTCCATTATTATCCAATAGTAATTTGGAGTGCGATCCTATTGCGATTCATCATTCTCAGTCTTCAATTCAAGCAGATTGGTTATTTGAAGTAAAAAGAGAAGGAAAAGATTGGATTAGTAGAACTACATATCCGGAGATGTCCATAAATCAACTTGCAAGACTAAGAGAAAGTTGGACAAAACTAATAGAAGATATTGGATATCAGTATAATTTTATTTCATCTTCTGAAATAGAAGATGGAGAGTTAATAAATAGAAAATATAAAGTTTTTATTATGCCCCGCTCCATTGCAATATCAGATAAAGAAGCAAATGAGATTAAAAGATTTGTTGAAAATGGGGGAGTAGTGATAGCAGATATTTTAACTGGAAGAATGGATGAACATTGTAAGATGAACAAAGATGCAAGGGGAATATTAGATAATCTTTTTGGAATAGATAGAGGAATATTTAAATTTCCAGAAGAATTAAAACCTATTGGTGAAAAAAAGAGAAAATGGGATGAAGTAGAATGGGATTATATGGGAGGATATGGAGAGAATATTTTAATTGAATTTACTGAAGATTATCAGGATTTAAAATTTAAAGGGAACAAGATACCAATTCAATCTTATTATGAGAAAGATACAAAGGTTAATTCTGGTAAGAGTTTAGCAAAGTTTGGAGAATTTCCATCTGTTATAATAAAAGAAGCAGGAAAAGGAAAAACAGTTTATTTGAATTTTGATATCGTGAATTATATAAACATACGGAATATCTCTTCAAATGCAAAAAGGATTTGTGATTTGTTTGGGAATGTTTTAAAATTTGCAGGTTTACAACCTGTTGTAAAATTAATGGATAAAGAAAAAGAGTGGCCTATTGGCATAGAAATATTTAGACATAAAAACAAAGAGAATCTTTATGTCTCACTTATAAATAATGTTTCTCACCGTATTTCACCAGAAGACTTAACAGATTTGGAAAAAAATCAGAGGGAAGAGATAGGAGAGATTTTAATAAATTTTCCAAAGAAATCAAATGTATACAATATTTTAAATAATCAGTATTTTGGGGAGGTAAGCGAAATAAAAGAAGTTGTAAATTTGTTTAAGCCAAATATATATGCTTTACTTCCGTATAAAATAAAAGGTTTAACCGTAGATGCTAAAGTAGTTAGAAAAGGAGTGATAGAAGTACACATTAAAGTAAAAGGAGAAAAAGTAGGAGACCATGTGGTTAATTTAGAAGTATTTGATAAAGAAGATAAGAGGATATACAAAGAATCTCGTAATCTTTATTTGGGAAACGGAAATTATAATGGGGAATTAGATTTATCTTCTATGTCCGGGAAAGTTAAGATAGTATTTAAGGAAGTAATAAGTGGAATATCAAAAACAAAAGAGATAGATATAAAATAAAAGGAAGGCGCATGAAAAGAATTACTTCAGTACTAGGGTTTTGTGCAGTGATGATAAGTATAGTTTCAGCTAATGTAGAGGTAGAACTTGTTGTTGAGGAGCCAATAGGTGTAAAGCGAACTAAAGAATGGGTAGCAATAGGTGTTCCACTGGCTAAAGGATTGATAAAAGATATTTTAAAACTTCAAATTGTTTCAGAAAAAGAGGTATTACCCTGTCAATTTAAAAAACAAAGTAGTTGGCAGGATGGAAGTATTAAATGGGTGCTTTGTATCTTCCCTGTATCTATAGAGGCAAATGGTAAATTAAAGTTTATACTTACTGATTCATCTGATAAACCTTTACCGCAGAGTGTTCTTAAACTTACTGAAGACTTAAAAGAAATTATTGTAGACACAGGTCCTTTGAATATAAAAATAAACAAGAATAATTTTAATATTTTTGAAGAAGTTTCTTTACAGGGAAAGACTTTACTTAAACAGGATAAAGAAAATGGTATTATTCTGCTAAAAACTTTAGTGGACAAGTTTAATGCTTTTTCTAATCTTCCTGAAAAAGTTAATGTAGAAGAAAATGGTCCTTATCGTGGATGTGTAATGGCGAGAGGAAGATTTAAAGGTGCTTATATGTTAGATGGGGATGACATGATTCGTTGGACATGCAGAGTTTATTTTTTTAATGGATCAAACGAGATAAGGGTTTTCTTTACTTTAGGCAATGATGGTGCATATGGTTCTAATTCTGTTAGAGAAAAGTTTGAATTTAAAGAACTTCGGTTAGATTTTTCTACTTTACTTGGAACAGATGTAAAAGCATTAAGTGCTGAGACAACAGGTTCTATACCAGTAGAAAAAGAAAGTTTTAAAATTTATCAAAAAGGTGCTTATCCAAAAAAAGGAAATATTTTTGAAAGTTCTATAGGTGGAAAGAATTTAGTTTCTAATAAAGAGCGAAGTAAAGGTGCTTTTGGTTTAACAGGTAAAGAAGCAGGGATTGGTGTAGCCATTGAAGATTTCTGGCAGAATTATCCTAAAATCATTGAAGGTTCTGCGAGTAAATTATCTTTAATACTTTGGCCAAGAGAAGATGGATATCCTGAAAAAAGTAATAATTACACTCTTTGGGGTGGAAAACAGAAAACTTATCAAATTAGATTTATTTTTGGAGATAATATAACCAAAGAGGAGATAACTTCATTAGCCGATATTCAGAATTATCCTTTAATTCCTTTAGCCAGCCCAGATTATTATGCTGATTGTGGGGCATTAGGATTATTTTCTCCTGCTGGTGTAATTACAGATAATTCAGCAGTAGATAGTGTTATTAAGAGGTATGATAATTTACAAAAGAGAAAGCCATCTGGTATTACTGAGGTAGCAGAAAGAGAAGGTAAACGAGGAACTTACTATAACTGGATGAATTATGGAGATCTTTACTGGGCATGTGGTAGTTGTAGTTTGCATTACGATTGGACACATTGTATGCTTATTCATTTTTTACGAATTCAACATAGAGATTTTTTTGATTGGGGAAAGGCTATGGCTCGTCACCAATATGATATTGATATTCATCGTTCACCCAGAGATCTAATGCCATACAGGTACCTTTCTGCATATGAGAAAGAGACTAAAGATAGTGGTCAAACAGGAACCCATATTAGTAATTCTCCAGAAAGTATGCAGCCTATTACAAGTCATAATTGGATTGAGGGTCAGTGCCTTTATGCTTCTTTAACAGGGGATATGATGTCTTGGAGTGCTTGTAGGATTAATGCAGAAGGTGTTCGTAATCGCCTTTTTAATACACATGGATTAGATAAGAAGAAAGCAAATGTGGAGGATATGGAAGCAAGAGCGTGTGGTCATGGAATGGATTGTTTATTATCTCTTTATTCTTATACTGGAGAGAATTCTTATCTTGAAGATGCTAAAAAGATTTTTGAGAATGGACTTTATTATATATTTGAAACTTTTGGAAAAACAGGTGATGTGGGAGGATTTGTTCAAACTCGTTATGTGGTTAAGCCATTGATAAATTATCATTGGTATACAGGAGATGAAAGAGCAATTGAGATGCTAAAAAAGATTGTTGAGGTGACATGGAAAAATTGGAAAGGGGAAGCGGAATGGATAATGGTCTCAGATGGAGCAGCATATGTTTATTATCGAACAGGTGATGAGTCTTATTTAAAAAAGGCTAGAGAATGTGTAAAAGTTGAACTTCAAGGTAGAGGTGGAACATTTAACAATAATAATGGAGCATGGACAAAAGAAGAAGCAAAGAATAGTAGAAGTGGTTATATTTGGATTGCTATTGAACGATTAAAAAAAATGGGAAAAGCACCTGTGAAGTAGTAGAAGATAGAGGACAGAAGATATCTGTTGTCTGATTTCTATCATTTGAATAAAAGGAGGATATAAATATGTCAAAAGATTTTTTGTTTATTGATACAAAGAATATGAAGTGGAGTAAACCTTTTAAGGGAGTAAGCCGTAAAGTTTTACAGGGAAAAAATTTAACTATATGCTTCTATAATTTAAAGAAAGGGCTTACTTTTCCAACGCATAGCCATAAGAATGAACAAATGGCTTATATAATTAAAGGGAAAGTAGAATTCAGTATGGGAGAAAATAAAGAGAAGCATATTTTTAAGAAAGGGATGTTTTTTTCTTTTGCTCCTAATGTAAAACATGGAACAAAATTTCTTGAGGATTCTATAGTAATAGATATATTTTCACCAGTAATGAAAGATTACGAGAAGGAAGCAACAAAACCAGAATATGTAAAGCAATAAAAATATGAAAATAGCTGCTCATACCAAATCTACTCTTAAATATAGTTTTGAAGATGCTTTAAAATTATTTAAAGAGTTAGGATTTGATGGTTTTGATATAGGATGTGGTCAATGTGGTATAAGTATTTCTTTAGGGAAAGATGAAAGGAAGAGGATTAGAAATTTGATAAATGATAGTGGCTTATTTATTTCTAATTTAGCGTCTTATGCATGTGGTGGAGATTTTCATTTAGGTTCTTTTGATGAAATTAAGAGGAGAAGAGCAATTGATGAGCAGAAACGTAATATAGATTTAGTATTTGAACTTGGTGCTATGCAGATAAGGGTGTTTTGTGGAAAAGATATTAAGGATAAAGAAGAAAGGAAAAAATGTTTTGATTTGAGTGTTAACTCTTTAAAAGAATTATGTTCTTATGCAAAAAAATCAAATATTAATTTACTTGTTGAGAATCATCCATCTACTTTGACTGTATCTGCGAAAGATACTGTAAAAATCATAGAATCTGTAAATGAGGAAAATACAGGGATAGTATACGACCCTTCTAATTTGATTGTTTATGACCATAGTTGGAATATTGAAGATGATTTTAATATTCAAAAGAAATGGATTAAGCATGTGCATGTTAAGGATCAAATGAAAGAAGAAGAAGGGTATGATGTTGTTGTAGGGACCGGAATAGTACCGTGGTGTAAAATATTATCTTTATTAAAAAATATTGACTATCAGGGTTATTTAGCGTTAGAATATTATGGTGGGTGTTTGCCTGAACCAGAAATCGGATTAAAAGAATCACTAATTTTTCTTAAAGGAGGGTATTGTGAAGTTAGTTAGTTTTGGAAAAAGAGGAAATGAAAGAGCAGGGATTTTTTACAATGATAAAATCATAGATATAAATAAAGCAAATTCTAAAATTCCTTCTACAATTATAAGGATATTAGAAAAAGATTATTTAAATGAAGTGAAAGAAATTATGAAAGAAGATAATAAAGGGAAACTATCCAAAGATTGTTATGTTGATACGAAATTAGTTAGGATAGGTGCAGTAATACCTACACCAGGTCAAATAATTTGTATGGGTTTGAATTACAGAGATCATGCTGCTGAGGCAAAAGCAGAAATACCTTCCAATCCTTTATTATTTGCAAAAGCAGTTTCTAGTATTAATGGCCCTTATGATGATATTATCCATCCTGGTTTTAAGTATACAGAAAAGATGGATTATGAAGTTGAATTAGCCATAGTAATAGGTAGGAGAGCAAGTAGAATAAAAGTAAGAGAAGTATTTGAATATATTAGTGGATATGTTATTCTAAATGATATAAGTGCAAGAGATGTTCAGTTTAGTGACAAACAATGGTTTAGAGGTAAGAGTTTTGATACATTTTGTCCATTAGGCCCTTATTTAGTAACAAAAGATGAAATTAAGAATCCTTCTAATATTAGATTGTTAACCAGAGTGAATGGAGAGGTAAGACAGGATGGGAATACTAAGAATATGATTTTTTCAATTCCTGAAATTATAGAATTTATTACCTCTACTATTACATTAAATCCAGGAGATATAGTTACTACAGGAACTCCAAGCGGTGTGGGTATTTTTATGAATCCACCCCAGTATTTGAAATCATCCGATGCAATAGAGACCGAAATGGAAGGACTTGGGACTCAAAAAAATAATGTGGTAATGAGAGAGGATTCTTAAGAATATTAAATATTTATCTTTTTGTAGTTGCCTGATTTATCAGGTTTATAATGTTTTCTACCTTTAGAGCAGATTACATGTTATACGTTTTATCAGTGTTTTTAAATGCTTTACAAGGGTGACGATTACTCATTGAAATCAGGAGAATTAAACACACAAATTACCTTGTTTTGGTGTCTAAAAAGTGGCAATTTAATACTTAAAAAAGCAACACAGCATCAAAAAAAGCAATAAATTGCCCTTGACAACATAGAAAAAAATTGTATAATTAATAGAAAACGAAGAGGAGGTTAAAATGTTTATAAGAGACAAGATACTACTTTTTAGTGTATGTATATTTCTATTTGCAGGACAAAGTTTAATAGTTGAAGGACAATTAGTACAATCTTGGACTCAAATTTACGATGGTGTTGCCAAAGGTTTGGATTGTGGAGAAAAAATAGCAGTAGATAAATCTGGAAATGTGTATGTTGTTGGTTGTGAAGAAGTAAGTGGGCAAGGGACTAATATCTGGATAAGGAAATATGGTACAGGTGGGAATGAAATATGGACTCAAACATACAATAATAATAGTGAAAATTATTATGGTAGTTATGGTGATAAGGGACATGGAATAGCCGTGGATGATTCTGGAAATGTGTATATTACTGGGGCCAAAGGTATTTTACCATATGAAGGTGTTGAGACCGAATTATTTGTAAGAAAGTATGATACTAATGGGACTGCATTATGGACAAAAACTTATAGTGGCACAGCCAGTGGGTATCCTATAACATCTGGAAAAAATATAGCCGTAGATAATGCTGGGTATGTGTATGTTGTTGGTCTGACAGAAAAGATAACTATTGGTCCATCTCATGATGATTTTACAAGTAATATAATAGTAATAAAATATGATGCAGCGAATGGAGATGAGAAATGGGTTGATACAACATATGTTGGAATGATTGCTGATGCATTTGAGCCATATCCTACCTGTGATATAGCCGTAAGTAAAAATGGGAATATATATGTAGTTGGGTCAATAAATAATTCTTCTAATGTTGATGTTTGGATAAGAAAATATGATAAGGATAAAAATATAGCATGGACAAAAAACTATAATGGTGCTGGTAGTTCCGCCCAATATGATAGTGGCAGAGGAATTGCAGTAGATGATTCAGAAAATATATATATTACTGGATTTGAATGGACTAATTACTTCTTTGCCCTGGAAGATATTTTTGTTATAAAGTTTGACACATCAGGTGTCTTGAAATGGAAAAAGAGTTACAGGGGTATGGCCGAAGAGCCAGATTATAGCGGGATTGATATGGGGAATGATATAATGATAGATAAATCAGGAAATATATTGGTAGTTGGGATAGAGAGCGTAATGGAACGGGCTCACAATAATTATCTCTGGATAAGAAAATATGATAGTAACGGGAATGTAATATTGACTTATAGTGAATTTATAGGATACAAGAAAGCAATGATAGGAAGTGATACTACAGCGGACATGCTTAATTTATGGAATGGAATAGCAGTAGATGATTCAGGCTATATATATATAGTTGGAAGCATAGGACAGACTTGGGACGAAAAATATAAGGCTGATATTTTAGTAAGAAAATATTACGAAGGAGAAGCACCAAATTCTAATAATAACAACGAAGGCTCTTCATATTTTAAAATCATATCTAATAAAGATGGATATGTCCGTCCCACTAATGGAGAAGTAGCGAAGTTTGTATATAAAACATCAGATGTTGGAACAGTTAATTTTAAGGTATATAACTTAAGAGGTGATTTAATAAGG
>JBDRBU010000016.1:0-3660 GCA_043822305.1 Candidatus Firestoneibacteriota bacterium | reverse complement strand
TTTATAGTTTTTGGAAAATCAAGTATTGTTTTTCTCTGGCTTAAAATAAACTGTTTTTCTTCTGCTGTGATTTTAAATGTCATGTTAGCCTCTACTTTATTCAATTTGTGCATTATTACAAATTCGCCTTTTTCACCTACTTTTTTAAAGCCTTGTTCTTTCTTCCAAAATTCTCTAGCTCTTGCTCTATCGCTAGATTTTGGAACTTCAATTTCCAGTAACCTACCAGGGTACCTTTTATAAAGTTCTTGCATCAAAAGATTGGCATCTCCAGATTTAAAGGATCTTATCACCGTTACAAATACTTTATCCTTCTTGGGGTACCATATAACAAAAGATTTCGTATCCTGAAAATAAAGTTGGTGAATGCCTTGTTTTACAGGCTTTTCTTTTAGTTTTCTCATTAATCCTCAGAGATTATTTTAAATATAATTACCATTTAAAGTATTACAATTTAAAAATCTAAATTAGTTACCCTAATTTAATTACAACCGCTTTTACTTTTCCAAATACCCAAACTTCCCCTTCGGAATATAATTGTAAATCGAGTAGGTCTAAAACTTTTATTTCTTCTTTATCAAGTCCCCTATAATTTTCAAGGTCATATAATAAGCTATCTAATTTATTTACTATGTTAAAAAATCCTTGTACATAAAAAATATTTTTAGGTACTTTAGTTTTTAAGGTCAACCCCCACCCAGAACCCCGTTGAAAATAATCTACATTATTTTTTTCAGTAGTCCAAGATGAAAATTGTCTTTTAGGGAAGAATAATACAGTAGATCCAACTTTATATTTATGGATATCCTTCTTAATAAACATCCCCCTATAAATAGTATTTTTTGGCTCTAATGTCATAGGAATAGACTGTAGCCATTTGCTGTCATATAGCATGGTCTTATCTCTCTAAGCTTCTGTTTTCCGATATAGAGTATTGGAACAAAATTCGTCTTAAATCCCAATTCAAAGGAAAATCCGATGGGATTTTTTAACAACGGAAACCGTAGTAAAGACAATACCACATTGATTAAGACGATTCCAGTTATGGCATAAATTGGATACATCCAGTAACTTAATAAGATTTTAAGTAAGTATTCCATCATACCTCCTTTACTTCTAAAATATATTTTTTTGGAACTTTAGTTAAGGTATATAATTCTATATCCTTTCCTATATCTTTTTTATTCTTAATAAATGAAATTGGTATTCTCACTTTAACCACTACAGGTTTAGAAAAAGACCCAACATACTTTAGCATAACTTGCTTATATATCTTTTTTATTGGATTTGAATTAAATGAAACTTTCTTATACCTAGCAAACTTCTTTAGTAATATATCTATTAAATGTCCTCTCCATTCTCCGCCCATTTTAGCATAAATACTTGCTATATTTTTAGCTGATTTAAAATCTTGGAAAAAACTAACTCCACCTTGAAATTCACCTCTATTTATATCTTCATGCTTAGTCCAATGTTCAAAAGATTTATTCCCAATAGCTTCTGGTATATTATATTCTTTACTTATATCTAAAATTAAATTCTTATAATCATTTAAGTTTAAACCCATTCCTTCCTTTTTCATATTTATAGCAGAGAATAAATTAGTACCATGATATAAAATGACGCTGTCAACAGGTTTCCAATCACTCGTATATTTAATAATTTTCTTAATTGCAGATTTTGCTAAAATAAATTTTTTAGTAACATGGTAATAAAAATCAGATTTTAATTTTCTCTGCTCCAATATAGCCTGTTGTTCTTTAGCTGTTATTTTAAATTTCATTTCAATTCTTTAAAAATAGTTATCAGATTTTTTATCCGAGTTTTATTTTTTGTATTCCATTCATAATTAACCATACCTTCCTCCTGTACCCATTTTTTTAATGACGTACCCAATTCCTGTGACATTGCTGCCCAATCACAGGCCATCTCAATAATATCGTAAAGTTCCATATCATTTGGATCGTCGAAAAACTCAGGATGGTGCCTATTAGTTTTTATATGATGCATGGTAGCTTTATTAATTTTTTCATCCATACCTTCGGGCATGACATATTCTTTATTTTCATTTTTCATTTTGTGTTGCCATGAAAGATAAACATAAAAAATACATTCTTCCGCAGTATATTTGGAAGCATCATGCTGTTTACTCAGCATAATTAATTTTTGCTTGTCTAAGTGGTAATAATCCGCTACTCTGAGCATATTATTGGCTACTCGGGCAATGTGGTCTTGGGTTCGCTCAAAAAACCATTTGAACATTTCAGGTGTAGGGTGCTCTATAGCGGCTTGCACT
Source organism: Candidatus Firestoneibacteriota bacterium (assembly GCA_043822305.1). Taxonomy (GTDB): domain Bacteria; phylum Oederibacteriota; class D2-FULL-39-29; order D2-FULL-39-29; family JBDRBU01; genus JBDRBU01. Next base: position 1,364 of record JBDRBU010000016.1, on the reverse strand, counting down.
ATTTGAGAAATAATGTCCATGAATTATACAGCCTTAATACTCTCTCTTAATTTAGCTATTTTAGTTCTTATAGCTCGTAGGGTGCTTTTATGATTTAGCTCCAATACGTTCCATTTTATTTCCAGACTCTTTATCTTCTTTTGTAATATCGCCTTTTTAAGTTTGTTATCTGATTTCTTTACAACTTTCTTTGTGGGTTTTTTCTTTTTGGCAGCTTCCGTTCTATTAGCCATAATGACCTGTTTTTCGTCTGAGGTAATTTTAAATGTTTTCATTGCTGTCTCCTTCTTAATATTCTTTTTTCTTCTTCTTTGGTTATTTTAAAAATAGGCTTCTTTGTTTCTTTTAATTCCACTGGTTTCTCCTCAAACTCTGGCATCTGTTCAAGTTTTGCCATAACTTTGTGCAGAATTTTTTTACTGATACCTCTATTTTTAACTGACGCCCTTATTTCCTTATCTAATTCTGTTTCCTGATCTGTGGAAATAGTTTCAGCACCCCTATTTCTCAATCTTGTAATAACATCTTCTGGCTTATGGTCAAGGCAGTAAATTCCAACAAGCAATTCTCGTAAATGAGCAAATGATAAACCATCGGTTGCTCTGGCTAATTGGTACACTATTGGGTTGTTGCCTAATTTATCTTGTAGAAAAGCTACCCTACCAGCTTCAGGAGGGCAGGGTACAAAAATCTTTCTGTCAATTCGTCCAGGCCGCAATAGTCTTTCGGGAAGCTTATGAATAAAATTTGTGGTAAGCAAATACAAAATATTATCTACAGTATCTTCGCCATCAAGCAAAGAAAGCATTTTATATTGACCATCAATTGAGTCAACATCTTCCATAAGAACCAAACATTGTCGTTCTGGCTCTACCTCTCGAAATACCTTTAAAGCAGGTATTAAAGCATAAATACTGTCGGCATTTATAATAATATTTTTTCTTTCGATAACATCTGCCATAACTATTTTTGAAATACAGGTTTTTCCAGAACCTGGAGGCCCGTGCATTAAAATAGTCCTGTTATGCAAAAAGCCAAGATTTTTATAGCGATTTTTTACGCTCCAGAAGTTATCTATTTCCCCGATTATTGTTTTATGAGTTGGATCCTCGAATCTCAAAAGCTTATCAGAAAAAGGAAATACTCTTTTAAGATAAGGCCCTGCGGGTGATAGGCCCGGTACATAAACCCCTGACGCTAATCTACCCGTAGTTTGCCCGCAAGGGAAGAAAACGCCGTTTTTGGCCACCTCCCATTGGATCTCATTAACATCTTTAACTTTTTCAGAAATAATTTTTTTCATAGTGGTTAACCTTTTTTAGAGTTTATTTTTTAAAGCCCTCTTTTTCATAATCATCTTTTTT
>JBDRBU010000015.1:0-8236 GCA_043822305.1 Candidatus Firestoneibacteriota bacterium | reverse complement strand
GGCTTAACTCAATGCTTCGGGGTTACTACGTCATAGCTATCGCTATAACTCCGTAACCCTCCGATAATGCTTATTATGTTTAGATTGCCACAGTAGTGTCAATCAAAACATAATAAGGGAACATTATCCGACATTGAGAATTAGAAATAAGCGTAGCACCTCGCAGAAGAAAATACAGGATCAGGATCGGATTCCCCCCACCCTTGCAGCGGTCGCCGTGCCCCCTCGCTCTTCGAGCGAGCCCGCACAAAATATGGCGACCTCGCACCAGGTAGTAAATTATTTTTCATTCTCATCACCCCCTTTTACGCTCCGCCAATAGCTCCGCTTTTCGGCAGAGCCTTCGGCTCTGCCGTAAAACAAATAATATTTTATAAAAATTATTATCTTGACATTACACTATATATGATGTATAATATAATTAAGAAAATGTATAAAATAATATTTTATAAAACATTGCGTGGTGAAGAATTAGCATTATCTTTTATAGATAGCCTACAAGATAATGTTAAAGGTAAAACTCTTAGATGGTTAAAAAGACTTGAAGAATTGGGTCCGGATCTTCATCGTCCTTTTGCTGACGTTTTAACAGGTAAAATCCGAGAGCTTCGTATTTCACATGGACGTTATGAAATAAGGTTGCTGTTTTTCTTTTATGATAAATATATTATCGTTACTAATGGCTTTATGAAGAAATCAGATAAAGTACCTGTTTCTGAAATTGAAAAGGCAATAAACTATATGAATGATTTTTTGCTTAGAATAGGAGGTAAATAATATGAAAGAAAATATTAATAATTTCACTTCTCTTGATGATGTTCTTAAAGAGAAATTAAAGAATTCCAAAGTTAAAGAAGCATATGATTATGAAGATTTCTTTTCACAAATAGCAATTGAAATTGTGCGTTTAAGAGAAAAAAATAAAATGTCTCAGAAAGATATTGCAGAATTAATGCATACTACACAACAAACAATATCAAGAATTGAACGTGCTGAAGAAAATATTACTTTAAAAACATTAAATAAATTTGCTAAAATATTTCATAAAAAAGTACAACTTAAATTTGTCTAACTTCGAATTTTTTTAATTTATACCGCAAATAAAGGTATTGGTTTCTATATAATTTTTATAGTTAACTCTTATCTCAGTCTAATATCTAAGCTTTTATTAAAAACATCTGCTATTCGTTTTAAAGTATCTATGGAAACATTCTCATGTCCGCCTTCTATTTTAGAAATATACTGTTGTATCACTCCTAACTTTTTTGCTACATCCTTTTGTGTATATCCGTTTTTTCTTCTTATATTTCTAATCTGTTCGGCTACCTTCATTCTTTCAGGCGAAATATTCTCTTCCTGAGATTCCCTAATACTAATCCCTCGTGTTTTTAATCTTTCTTTTATACGTTCATATATTGTCTGCCAGAATATTATTCTATTCTTTAACCAACGATCCTTACTTATTCTTTTTTTTATACTCGGCCATTTTTTACAAAAGATAATCTCATCAATAAAACTAAATACTACTTTTGGCTCAGATATCCTGGAAAAAAGTTTCTCTGCATATATATTAAATTTTGGATGATTCTCATCCTTTAATATCTTTATAACATCTTTGTTATTTAATTTACTGTCCCATAACCAATTCGTTTTCATATTTATTAGATTATTTTTTTTACTATATCTTCTATTTCAATTATTTCAATAACTATGCAACTTTAATATGTGAAGTTTTACCAGAAGTTTTTGGAAAAGAAATTACTATGTCTCTTTCCAATGAGTTAGCTATTTTTATAAGAGTTCCTACTGTCAAATTCTTTTCTTGAGCAGTTTCTATTTGAGAAATAAACTGTTGCGATACATTCAACAATTTAGCAAGATCAATTTGTCTTAGTTTTTTTCCCTGTCTCAATTCTGCTATTTTTTGGGCCAGAGCAACTTTGACTCTTTCCTGTTCATAATTTATTTTAAACTCTTTGTTTTTTAACTTTTCTCTTAAATGAGAATCTACTTTTTCTAATTTTACATTTTTCATAAAATCACCTCATATTTCTATTTTTTTAATATTATGTATTTGTTCTACTTGTTTTTTTCTTTTCAAACATAGTTCTATATCTCTACTTGGTACCTTGTCAGTTTTCTTTTTTATTGCATGAATTAAAACCGCATTATTCTTTAAGAAAAAGAAATAAAATATTCTATTATCTTTTGGACGTAGTTCGTAAATACCATCTCCCAAATAACCGGCTAAAGGTCGTCGTAAGTTCTGTCCTTGATTCTTTAATTCTTGAATATAAGCAAATATTTTTGCTTGCTCTTTAATCGGTAGGTTGTCTATAAATTCTTTTACTAAACTATCTCCCCTCTCATTAATAAAATAATAGATATTCTCCAGCATTTATTTTCTCCTATTATAATTATACAAGTCATAACTTGTATGTCAAGATATATTTTATATGAATTTGTGAATGCTTTTTCTTTAGACTTATTTCTGGTATAATAAATATATTAAAGAAATTATTTAAATTCAAGTATTTCAAGAAAATCTTTAACTTCTTGAATTTAAATCCTAATTTATCTTGCTCTTATTATAATTATACTACTTATAAGTAGTATATAAATAAGTTCTTTATTATAAAGAATATACATTCATCACCCCCTTTTACGCTCCGCCAATAGCTTCGCTTTTCGGCAGAGCCGAAGGCTCTGCCGTGAAATAAATAATATTATTTTCTTGACAAAATCAAATATATATTATATAATAGTACTATAAAATAATATAAAAAGAAGGTGAAATATTATGAGACATGTACAATCAATCAGTATAACAATACCTACCAGTTTAGTAACGAGGTTAGATTTAATACAAAAAGAAGAAATGAAATCTTGCAGTGGAATTGTTACTGAAGCTTTAAAACAGTATCTGGAATTACAAGAATACAAAAAAATTCAAAAAAAACTTTCTCTTATCGCAAAAGCAAAGAAGATTGTAACAGAAAAAGATGTAAATAAAATAATTCATGAGTTAAGATGAAAAAAATAGTCTGTGATACCAATATTCTCATATCTGCATTTATCTTCCCAGGTGGGCCACCTGAAGAAGTATTCAAAGGAATAATCACCCAAGATTATGAGTTAGGAATATCGGAACCTATATTAAAAGAGTTCAAAAGAGTTTTAATGAAAAAATTTTCCTGGCCAGAAGAAAAGAGTAATGAAATTATAGAACTAATACAAAGAAATGCTATCATTGTAACACCTAAATTTGTATTAAAAATAATTCATGATGAACCGGATAACAGAATATTAGAATGTGCGGAAGAATTTAAAGCAGATTATATTGTATCTGGCGATAAACATATTTTAGATCTAAAAAAATATAAAAAGATAAAAATCTTAAATCCGAGTAATTTCTTAAAAGAACTCTATTAAGTAAAATCTCCTCCTTTTACACCCCACTTTTTTCTAAAGACAAAGGCTCTGTCGTGAAATTCAAATATTATTTTTTTCTTGACATTGTAATAATATTTATTAAACTTTAACAAATTATATTACAGAGGTTTTTATGATAATAACAATTGGAAATCAAAAAGGTGGTACTGGAAAAACTACAATATCAACAAACATGGCGGTATTATCATCTATAAAAAATAAAAAAACTTTATTAATTGATGCTGATATACAAAGATCAAGTATGGATTTCAGAAGTTTAAGAAAAGATAATCTAAATACCTTACATGCCGTTCAAATAACAAAACCAACAATACATATTGATATCAAAAATTTTAATAACTTTAATAATATATTTATTGATGCCGGTGGCAGAGACTCAGAAACATTTAGATCTGCAATGCTTGCCTGTGACTTTTTACTGGTTCCTGTTACTCCTTCTCCTTATGATGTATGGAGTTCGGAAGAAACATTTAAGATTTTAAAAGAAGCAAGAGTTTATAAAAAAATTCAAGCCTCTATCGTTTTAACTCAAGTTGTAAAAAACACAAATATATCACAAGATGTATTAAAAGTTATTATGGACATTGCAAAAGAATATAATATAAAGTTATGTAAAACTATAATTTATTCACGAGTTGCATATAGAGAATCTGTATCTTTAGGAAAAGGGGTTTACGAATATTCTCAAAATTCTAAAGCTAGTTTAGAAATTCAAAAGTTATATAAGGAGGTCTTTCTTAATGGTAATACCAAGGAAACCTGATATAAAAGATAGTAGTTCTGTAGAAGCCTTTATAAATAAAGTACCTTTACAATCTATTACAAGTATGAGTGATAAAAAAAAAGGACGATCAGTAATTTCTCTATCTTTGATGAAAAAAGATTTAGACTGGATCAACCAAACATTAAATAGGTTAAATATAGATACAGAACGAAAAATAACACGAAGTGAAATTGTTTCTGCTGCTATCACTGTATTAAAAAGTAAAAATATTGCTGAAATATCTACAATTATAAAAAGTAGATAGTAAAGTTTAATAATATTTAATAAATATTATTAAACTTTATATAAAATAGAAAAATTAAAAACTCATGAAATGGTATCTGATGATATTAAGTTATTTGAAGAAGGTATAGAACATTTGGATATGGTTTCAAATTTGATTGCCCAAAATAATTTTGAGCAAAATATTTAGAATTTAAATTATGAGTATTAAAAAAATTACAGAACAAAATAAAGATATCCACAATGAAATGGAAAAAGCTTTAGATACTGTTAAAGATCTTTCAACTAAAGAAATGCTTACTAATGTTTGGAAAAATGTTAAAAATTCAGACCTTTATAAAGAAGTTGAAGAAGTTAAAAATAAAATTATCAATGCACCAAACCGACCAGAACAATTAATATTTTCATTCATACCACACGAAATGGCAAAAGTATCAATTTTTTTCCCTATGTCAGATAAGGAATTAAAAGAAGGAACAAGAATAATACAAAAAATAGAACAAGAATCCAGTTGGGGAAAAATTGTTATAGAGGGTATAAAATTAGCAATATTTGAAGAAGATATATTTTTAGCTCTTATGTCTATAGCTAAAAAAGAAATAGAGTGTAGTGAAAATCAATTTATACTTAATACAAACATATATGAATTAATAAGAATCTTATATGGAAGAAAAGGTTATAATAAAAAATCATATGAAAGAATAGATAATACTTTTAAGAATTTTCAATTAAATAGATTTGAAATTACAATATATAATAAAAACAAAGAAAAAGAAAAAGTAATATCCATTGGATCAATAATTCAAACATATGAACATGATCCAAAAACACATTCAATAAAGATAAAATTTAATCCAGATTTTTTTGCTTATTTTCTTGAGTCTATGCTTACAAATATTAATTTTACTTTACGAAGAAAATTAAAAAAAGATGGTTCTAAAGCACTTTTAAGATTTTTAACTGCACATAACCATCCAAGTCGTATGCATATTTTAACAGTATTAAATGCCATTAATTATAATGTTAATCAACCTATGAAATATTTAAGAAGAAAGATTAAACAATTTATAGCAGAATTAAAAGCAAATGATGTATTAGGTATAAAGACAAAATTATATAAAGATGATACAGTATATTTTGATATTTTACCCTTTAAAAAAGCACTGCCCGATTAGTGAGCACCGTTTAAACATCATTAACCCGATTAGTGAGCACCATTTGCCCGATTAGTGAGCACCATTTGCCCGATTAGTGAGCACCGTCAACCCGATTAGTGAGCACCATTTCATACATATTAGATTGACATTCAATAGATAATATATGACAATAGTTATTAATCTATAGTTATAATAGTTATAATAGTTAGGGATAAATCTTTTTCTTCTTAAAAAAAATACTAGAATACAACACAAAAAAAGTTTATAAACAATACATACATTTTTTCGTTTAAGTATTATTTAAAATTAAATAAAAGACACAAATATAAAATGTGATATAAACCATAAAATTCATTTTAATTATTTATTATGAAAACAGTAGCGATCTATATAAGAATATCAACAGAAAAACAAGAACTTAAAAACCAATTACGAGATTTACAAGAATACTGTAAAAAACATAAATGGTCTATTTATAAAGTATATCAAGACATATTCACAGGTAAAGAAATAATTGAAACCAAACGCCAGGGCTTTGTAAATATGTTCAAAGAAGCCCATCAAAAAAAGTTTGATATTATACTATTCTGGGACTTATCACGCTTTAGCCGTGCCGGAACCCTTTATACCTTACAAAAGCTCCAGGAACTAAAAAACCTAAACATAGATTGGCATTCCTATCAAGAACCCTATATTTCAAGCATAGGCCAATTTAGTGATATAGTTATATCTATAATGTCAACTTTAGCAAAACTTGAAAGGGAAAAAATATCTGAACGTACAAAAGCAGGTTTAAGAAGAGCGATAGAAGAGGGTAAACGCATAGGCCGACCACCGAAAGAATGTTTAAAAGGCCATAAACTAAATAGAATTTATAAACAAAGAAAGAATGATAAAAACATATATGATTGGATTTGTCCGGTATGTCATTAAAGGGTTAATGTTTTACTATACCCCTTTTATGAAAAATCTCAGTCCGAACTAATCCAACCTTAAATCCTTATCATAAACCGGCCGGTTTTTGATACGGATTTACACATGCAATTATTTTATATAAAAAATTATTGAACTTACAATATTTTTACATACAATACAAATATTGTTATTGACTGGCAACATATAAATTTACAAGGCAAGTATGATTTTTCAGAAGAAATCCTGAAAAATTCAATTGAATTTTAGCTCCCAAAATTATTAGAATTAAAGGTAGACTAAAACGGGAGTCGTAAATTGACGGAAAGTGCTTGAATTATAGTTTTTTTCAACAAATCCCATAAGAGATTTCCACTAAATGTTTAATTTTAACCAAAGGTGACTAATGAAACAGGAAGAAAGAGAACAAGCTCTTGCAAGTCTTAAGGCTACTGTTGAAAAGCCAGGAGGAAAACAAGCGTTACGTTTTATTTTAAACGTCCTTGGTTGCATTCCTTATGCAGGTGGAACTTTTTCGGGTGCCAGTGCACTCTGGGGCGAATATGAACAAAATAATATTAACAAGCTATTTCTAAATTGGGCAAGCGTTACTGACTCTGACATTCAAAAGCTATTTGAATTATTTAGCCAGCTGAAAAGTGAACCAACTCTCGCATCTCTTGCCCTGCTTATTGGTGAGATCTTCGGAGATACAATTGCTACAGAACTACTCACGAAAAATCGCAAAGAAATCGCAGTAATTCTGAATTCTACCACTGTTGCAGAGTTAGAACCCTATATTGCAAATGAATGGATATCTCTTTGTCCAACAAAAAGCGTTTGCCTAATGGGTGCAAAAAATAGAGTTGGTAATCACTTTGAGGAATTGAAGCGGCCATATGGTCTTGGTAACGGATTCATTCTAACGATTGTAAATATATAATGTCGAATATGCAATAAAAATCTAACAAGGCGTTACAGCCGATAAAAACCTGCGGTTTTTTGTGGCTGAGCTTCGATGTTAGCTACGAGGAGGTAAAATGACATATGATGAACTAATCAAAATAGTTACAGAATCTAATTTATCCGATTGGAATATTATTTCATGCTATGGAAATGAACCATCGTATAAAAGTAGATTTGAGTTTTACGATGTGCTAAATGATCAAAAAGATGTTCTGCGTGAAGAATCTCATTCAATGGTTGCATGTTATAAACCCAATATTTCAATTTCAATTGCATTTGGATTAATCGTAAATGCCGACTACAAAGAAGAATGGTTGAATAATTTTCCTGATCATAAGGCATCCACGCACTATTTAGATTTATTTTTTAATAATTCTTTAGTTGGAAGAATTATGTATGTGAAGTTTGATGGAGGAAGTAAAGAACTTCCATTACCAAAATCAAGTGCGGAGTTAACTGTTAAGAAAATTGAATTTAAAATTATTATGTTGATAGCTTCAATGGAGTTAAACTCTGATAATTATAGTGATTATTTTGAGCGAGCTGGTTTTTCTATTGAAATTTGAGATATATTAAAACCAAAATTTATTCTTCCCTTACATCGGATGTTCCCTTTTAAAAAAGCACAAATTTTCTGAAAATATATTGTTATTCAATTATTTTCGGTTATAAGTTAATTTTTTCTTAGTGGCTACAATTATTCCTCTATACGGTAAAACTTCCGGTAAACTAACATTTGCTG
>JBDRBU010000014.1:0-21673 GCA_043822305.1 Candidatus Firestoneibacteriota bacterium | reverse complement strand
GGCAGACTTGATCATCTCAAACTCTATCAAATTATTCATTACTTATCCCCAAAATAGCCTTAAACGAGTCAAATTCAAAAAACTCTCTCATATATTTAGACTTACATCATTTCTCTGCATTAAACTTGAGGAAGTTTCATAAATTAGTACCATAATAGGGTCAAACCTACACCCATACACCCGTGAAATACATCTTGACAATTGTAGGATAATATTGCAATATAAACAGTGGACTTAAGGGATGAGTTTGACTACCTGTGAGATGAGGTATCAAAAAGAATTGGAGGATAGAATAAATGTTATCTTGCATTCCACATTCAAGGTTTGACCCCATAATAATATTTGTTTTATTATTATCCTTATGCGAAGGGGCTAATAAGATAGATCCTTTAATAAATATAATGAGTAAGGATAAAAATATCTATCATAATGTCTCTAATTATAATTTTATTACGAAAGTAGATTTGATAAACAATGAACAGGTTATTAATGTTATTATAAAAACTAATGGTGATACGGGAAATATTAATAATATTAAAGGTATAAAAATAAACTCTGTGGTGAAAAATATAATCACAGCATCCCTGCCTTTAAGTTCTATAGGTGATTTATCTGATTTGTCAAATGTTATTTATATAGAAGCTGCTAAAAAATGCAAATTATTTTTGGATGCAAGTTTACCAAGTGCTCTTATTAGTCCAATTAAAACTACTTATAAATATGATGGTAGTGGTGTAATTGTTGGAGATGTGGATAGTGGTATAGACTTCACACATAAAGATTTCAGGAATACAGATGGTACCACGAGGATTAAATTTATCTGGGATCAAACTTTAACTAAAACTGGAAATGAATCAACCCCCACTAATTTTGCATATGGAGTTGAATATACACAAACTCAGATAGACGCACATCTTTCTGGCAGTGGAAATGTAAGAGAGCAAGATACAGAGGGACATGGGACACATGTATCTGGTATTGCTGCTGGAAATGGTAATGCAACAGGTAATGGTCAACCGGCTAATACATATGTTGGTGTAGCATCTAAATCTAATATAATTATGGTAAAATCAGATCTTTATGATGATCATATAATTGATGGAGTTAATTATATTATGCAAAAGGCAAATTTATTAAACATGCCTGCCGTTGTAAATCTTAGTCTTGGAAATGATACTGGCCCACATGATGGAACTTCAACTTTTGATACAGGTATGGATAATTTAGTATCTCCCGGAAAATTGATTGTATCAGCCGCAGGTAATTCAGGAGGTGCAGACTCAAAAATACACCATAGTGGTACAATAGAAAGTGGTGTTACTAAAGATGTCAAGTTTAATGTGTATCAGAACACTGAATATCATAACCTTGTATATCTTGATATGTGGTATAAAGGTGGAGATAATATAAGTGTGCAACTGATAAAAGATTCTGTAATGATTCCAAATTTACCATTACAGCCTGGAGGAACTATTGCTACAAATACAGGCGTTGGAAGTATTATAATAGATGCTACTGCTAATCCTTCCCTTTTAAATGGGGACAAAAATATTATTATTCAGATAACAGAAACTACAATTGGTGAATGGACTTTAAGATTAAAAGGTGAGAGTATGTTTGCGAGTGGGAAATATGATATATGGTCTTACTGGGATGTTTTAGCTGATTTTCCAGACTTTTCTCGTGAAATGACACTTAACTCACCAGGTACTGCTAAAAAAGTAATTACTGTAGGTTCTTATACTACAAAGACCTCATGGGTAGATGTTAATAGCACCACACAGTCCATCGATGGTGAGAATATTGGAGGAGTTTCATCTTTTAGTAGCTGGGGACCTACAAGAGATGGAAGAGAAAAACCGGAGATTCTTGCTCCAGGATGTATGATAGTAAGTAGTTTAAGTAGTCAATATTCTCCTTATTACAAAGATATAGTTCGTGATGAGTGTCATGTAGTCAATGCCGGAACGAGTATGTCATCTCCACATATTGCCGGGTTGGTTGCCTTGATGTTACAAAAATATAGCAGTTTGGATGTTGAGACAGTAAGAAATGCTTTAACAAGTACTGGTACTATGGGTAGTTACAATAAACAGTATGGATATGGTAATGTCCGAGGTTTATCAGCATTTGATGCTTTATCTAAGGGAATAGAGAAAGGAACAATATCAGATTTTCATTGTTATCCAAATCCAGTGAGAGGTGATTATGTTACTATAAGTTATAATACTGGCTTTAATGGAGATACGATAATAAATATTTATAATATAGCAGGAGAAATAGTTTCAACAGCAACAAATTATGTTTCCACCGGCTTAAATAAATATATTTATAATGTTCATGGGATATCTCCAGGTATTTATTTTTATCAAGTAGTGGGTTCGGAAAATAATATAAAATCTAAAAAGATGAAAATGGCGATAATAAAATAAAAAAAAGGGGTCAGAGTCGTTTTATGAAAAAAATCTTATTAGCCGTAATATTTTTAATAATATATAATAGTGTTAAAGCGGATGATTTTCCTGTATCTGGTACTATTGGTTCTTTTTTAAAAGTAAACAAAGGAACAAAGAGCAGTGGGATGGCGGATGCATACACTTCAATAAGAAGCGGGACAGAATCTATTTATGGTAATCCGGCATGTTTTTCTAAAGAGACAAAGAACGAGATTAGTTTGAAGTATGTAAGTTTATTTGAAGAAGTTAGTTTAAATTCTATCTCATTTTTAACTCCATTTTCTTTTGGGAATTTTGGCTTTAGTTTTTCTTATTTAAATTATGGTAGTCTTGAAAAAAGAGACGAGAATGATGTCTTATCAGGCAGTTTTTCTCCATATGATTTAGTTGGTATAATTTCTTATGCAAGAGATATAACTGAGAGTATAAGTCTGGGAGCGAACTTAAAAGGTTTTTCAGAAATAATAGAAGAATATTCGTTTAGTTCAATAGTTTTTGATGTGGGTTGTCTAATTGATGTAGGAAGTTTAACAGGAATTTCAGATGAAGAAGAATTGTTTGGTGGAATTGTTATTCAAAATGTTGGAATGGATGCGAAAGGTTTTAGAATGCCTATAAATATTAAATCTGGTTTATCTTATAAATTGTATGGTCTTTTAACAGAGAAACCAAGAGAAGTTAAAACTTCTGTAAAAGGTAAGATGTTGAAGGATACTAAAAAAGAAACAGAAGATGTTCTAATTAGTGCATTGAATTTAGATTTTCCGTTAAATGGTAAGACTGGATTCAGTCTGGGAGTAGAATATTTGTATCAATTTATTGGATTCAGGGTGGGATATAGGCTAGGTGGTCTGACTGGATTAACATTAGGAACCACTATAAAAATATTTGATTCTGAAATTAATTATGCTTTTATACCATCTGGTGATTTAGGATTAATACATAATATTTCTTTAAATTATAACTTTTAAAAATAGGGACACATCCCATTTTTTCAAAGCAGCCGTGCTCACGTCAGTCAAGTGGATAAAGGGGATACCATGTCCCTTTCTATTTCCACCCAAATTAAAAAATACACTTTACAAAAATGTTTATAAATGTTATAATTTCATTATTGCGGGAGTAGCTCAGTTGGTAGAGTGTCAGCCTTCCAAGCTGAATGTCGCGGGTTCGAACCCCGTCTCCCGCTCCAAAGATACATTGCAAATTGTGGATTATAGTCTGCCCTCTTTAGGCGGGCAACTATTCCTAATATATTGATTTTACATTAAAGTAAGTCACGGATTAAAGGAACAAATTGGGCAGGTTGCGGAGTTGGTCAATCGCAACAGACTGTAAATCTGTCGGTGTATACCTTCGAAGGTTCGAATCCTTCCCTGCCCACCATTAAAGACTATTATGAATTACTGATTGCGGATTACGGATTCAAAAAAGCAAAGGTAAATAGTCAGTGAAAGCCGTGAGGATTGTATTCCCCCTTTGTTAAGGGGGAATTAAAAAATAGAGGGCTTTCACTGAATACTTACAAGCAAAGAAGTGGAAAAAGTGTGGAAAAGATATGGTAAAAATTGTTTTATTAAATATATGTATTTTTTTATCTTTTGTAACTTTAGCCAATTCTCAAGAATTCAAATGGGCCAGAGTTAAATTTGATTGTGTTGAGCCAGATGCTCAGGAAAAATGGAATATAGATCCAAAAGCAGATGTAACTTTTTTAGAGCATTTAGAGAAATATACTACTTTAAAAGTTGATAAAAAATGGAATAATGTAACTTTAGAAAAACTAGAAGATTTAGTTAAGTACCCTGTTCTTTTTATGACTGCATCTGGAACACCAAAACTTGACAAAACAGAATTAAAAAACTTAAAAGAATATTTACTGAGAGGTGGAATTTTATTTTAAGAAGTCAAATTTAATTCCGCGATTACAAGATGAGTTGAAATACGAACAAAATACATGGGTTAAGGAAAAATTAGATTTTATTATAAATAAATTAAAATAATATGGAAAAGATAATAGAATTTTTAGAAAGTATTCCCATCTGGATCTGGTTTGTAATTTGTGGAGTATTAATAATCCTCATTTATAAACTTGTCACTAAATGGATTGAAAAAAAATTAATCAAAAGAAAATCATTTCACGCAAAGTTTATATTAACTATATGGCGTATTATTTTTATGGCAGTCATCGTGATAACCTTACTGTCTAATCTGGGAAATATTGGAACTATAGGTATTTCAGCTGCATTTCTGGGTATGTTGCTTGGTTGGGGCTTACAACAGCCTGTCACTGGACTTGCGGCTTGGTTATTAATTAAATGGACAGAGCCATTTAAATCAGGGGATAGAATTATTTTAGCTGGTATAATTGGAGATGTTAGAAGTATAGGACCAATGTATATTACACTTGAGCAGGTTGGTGGAACTATAGGCGGCGAAGAACAATCTGGGAGGGCCATACTAATTCCAACGGCATTACTTTTTGGTCAGGTTGTTACTAATTATAGATTGGATCCTAAATATAAAGAGGATGAAAGGAAAGAAGAAGAAGGATTAATTTTAGATGAAGTACCGGTAAGGATAACTTTTGAATCTGATTGGGATAAGGCAGAAAAAATATTGATTGAATGCGCGACTGAAGTAACGAATGAAATAATAAATAAAAGTAGTAAAGCTCCTTTTATTCGTGCTGAATTTCTTGATTGGGGAGTTCTTATTAGACTTAGATATTGGTCAGTTCCATCTCAAAGGCAAAGAATATCAAGCGAGATAGTTGAAAAGATATTTAAAAGATTTTCTAAAGAAAAAGATATAGAATTTGCATATCCTCATACTGAAATTGTTTATAGACCAAAAAATATATGAAATGGATAGATGATTTTTATTGTTTTGCTTGTGGTCAGAACAATCCTGATGGTTTAAAACTTGAATTTTTTATAAAAGATGGAAAGATTTATTCGGAATATACATTTCCTAAAAAATTTCAAGGTTATGCAGATGTAGTTCATGGTGGTCTGATTGGTTTAGTCTTGGATGAAGTTATGGTAAATCTTCCCTGGAGACTTTATAAATCTTATGTTGTCAGTGCAGAAATTAATGTTCGGTTTAAGAAACCAGTTAAAATAGGAGAAAGATTAACTTTTATGGCAGAAATAGAAAAAGAATATAAAAATTTAGTATATTTAAAATCAGAAGCAAAGAATGAATCTGGAGAGGTAGTAGCCACGGCTACTTCTAAATGTTTAAGAGTGTAAGTATTTGAAAATATTAGAAGAGAAAAAAAATATAAATATCGCAGGCTAAAGCCTGCGACTACCACTGGTAAGGACTGACCCTATTTATGAAAAATAAAAAATTTGTAACTTTATTGAATAAATATCCTCAGGGTGAGAAGAGTCTTCTAATTTCTTTGTTACAAGAAACACAGGAATTATTTGGCTACTTGCCTGATTTTACCTTAGAAAAAATTAGCGAGCATTTGAATGTTTCTTTGAGCCAGATTTATGGAGTTGTTACATTTTACGCACAGTTTTATTTAAAACCTCATGGTAAATATACTATTAAAACCTGTCAGGGAACCGCATGCCATGTAAAAGGGTCTCCAGTTATATTAGAGACTATACAAAACGAGTTAAAGATTAAACCAGGGGAGACGACAAAGGACCTAAAATTTTCTCTGGAAGTTGTTTATTGTCTGGGAACTTGTTTTTTAGCACCAGTTATGATGATAAATAATCAATATTATGGTAAGTTAGCTCCAAATAAGATAAGAAGTATTTTGAAGTCATATTAAAATTAAACATGAGATTTAATTCAATAGAAGACTTAAAAAAATATGCAGGAAAGTTAAAAGAAAATCTTGACACTAAAAGGACAGTTGTCAGAATTTGTACAACGGGATGTCGTGCTTTTGGAGCGATAGAAGTACTTGATGCTTTCTTAAAAGAAGTTAAAGAAAGAAAGTTAGAGAAAAAGATAGAAATAAGACAAACAGGCTGTCACGGTTTATGTGCCAAGGCACCTGTTTTGGCCATAGACCCAGATGGTATTTTTTACCAGCAGGTTAGTCCAAAAGATGTTCCTGAGATCATATCTAAAACAATATTAAAAGGCGAAATTTTAACCAGATTAGTTTATGCAGATTTAAAAACAGGCGAAAAATATCCTTACGCAAAAGATGTGCCATTTTACAAAGAGCAGTTGAAAATAGTATTAAGAAATTGTGGATATGTTGACCCAACAAATATTGACAATTATTTGATTAGAGAGGGATACTTAAGTTTAATAAAAGTTTTAACTTTGATGAAGCCAGAAGAGGTTATAGAAGAAATAAAAAAATCCGGACTTAGAGGCAGGGGTGGAGCAGGATTTCCTACCGGTAAAAAATGGGAGTTTGTCAGGAATGCAAAAGTGACTCCAAAGTATATTATATGTAATGGCGATGAAGGTGACCCGGGTGCATTTATGGATAGGGCTGTACTTGAAGGGGACCCGCATTCGGTATTAGAAGGAATGTTAATAGCTGCATATGCTCTGGGTGCTAATGAAGGTTATATTTATGTTAGAGCAGAATATCCGATCGCAGTTTATAATTTAAAGATAGCGATTAATAAAATGAAAGAAACTGGATTACTTGGAGATAATATATTAGGCACGGGGTTTAGTTTTAAATTATACATTAAAGAAGGAGCCGGAGCGTTTGTATGTGGAGAAGAGACGGCTTTAATTGCATCTCTCGAAGGTAAAAGAGGCATTCCAAGGGTAAGACCACCATTTCCTGCTGAAAAAGGTTTGTTCGGTAAGCCAACAAATATTAATAATGTAGAAACATATGCAAATATTGCTCCAATAATCTTAAAGGGTTCAGAATGGTATTCTTCTCTGGGGACGGCAACAAGTAAAGGCACAAAAGTCTTTTCTCTGGCTGGCAAGATTAATAATACAGGGTTAGTTGAAGTTCAAATGGGTATCACCCTTCGCAAAATTATATTTGATATAGGAGGTGGCATACCCAGGGATAGAAAGTTTAAAGCGGTTCAGACAGGGGGCCCTTCTGGTGGTTGTATCCCGGAGAAATATTTAGATTTACCTGTGGATTATGAATCACTTTCTTCAAAAGGCGCCATTATGGGTTCGGGTGGAATGATTATAACAGATGAAGATACCTGTATGGTAGATTTAGCAAAATTTTTCTTAAACTTTTTAAGGGATGAGTCTTGTGGAAAATGTGTTCCCTGTAGAATTGGCACCCAAAGGATGTATGAAATTTTAGATAAAATTACAAAAGGGGTTGGCACAAGAGAAGATATTGACCTTCTTAAAGAGTTAGCAGAATCAGTTAAGGATACTTCTTTATGTGGATTAGGGCAAACATCAGCCAATCCAGTTTTATCAACTTTAAGTTATTTTAAGGATGAGTACATATCTCATATAGATTATAAAAAGTGTCCTGCAAAAGTATGTACTGTTTTGATTAATTATTTTATTATTGAAAACAAATGTACTGGGTGTATGGTTTGTGCAAAGAACTGTCCTCAAAATGCAATAAGTGGTGAGCGAAAAAAACCACACATAATCAATCAAAGTAAATGTATAAAATGCGGAATTTGTGAAAGTGCATGTAATTTTAATGCAATTGAGGTGAAATGATGAAAATAACTAATGTTAAATATAAAAGGAAAGAATAAAGAAAAAAAATAATAAAAAGAGAATAAAATACAAAATTAAAAAAAGAATGCATAAAATAAAAATAAATATAAATGATATAGATATAGAAACAAACGCGGTAGCGAGTAGAACAATTATGGAAGTTGCTGATGAGAATGGTATTCGTATACCACGGCTTTGTTATCATCCATTACTTCCAGTTCAGTCAGCATGTAGATTATGTGTTGTTGAAGTGGAAGGAGCAAAAAATTTAGTTGCATCCTGTGCTTATCCGGTCTCAGATGGAATGAAAGTAAAAACAGATTCTCCTCGGGTGATTAAAGCCAGAAGAGTAATTCTTGAACTTCTAATTTCAAATCATCCATTGGATTGCATGACCTGTGAAGAATGTGGTAAATGTTTACTGCAAAAATATGCATATGAGTCTGGTGTATCTGATACAAGATTTAAAGGGGAAAAATATAATTTTCCTGTAGATGATAAGAATCCATTCATAACTTCTGATTATAATAAATGTATTTTATGTGGAAGGTGTGTGGCTGTATGTAAAGAAATTCAATATTGTCATGTGACTGATTTTGTGAACAGAGGATTTGATTGCAAACCAGGAAGTGAATATGAGAAAACTTTTGATAAGACTAATTGTGTCTTTTGTGGGAATTGTGTATCTACCTGTCCAGTGGGGGCGTTAATTGAAAAGGATAGAGTTGGCCAAGGAAGAGAGTGGGATATAAAAAGAATTCCTTCTATTTGTCCGTATTGTGGTGTTGGATGTCAAATAAATCTTGTGGTTAAGGATAATAAAATTTTGTGGGTAGAGGGAAGAGAGAGTGAAGTCGTAAACTGTGGCTGGCTTTGTGTCAAGGGAAAGTTTGGATATAAGTTTATTGATCATCCCGACAGGTTAAAAAAACCCTTAATAAAGGTTAATGGGAAATTTAAAGAAGTATCCTGGGAAGAAGCCATAGAATTAGTTGCTAAAAAATTTAATAAGATAAAAACCAAATATGGCTCGGATTCTTTTGCAATTCTTTCTTCGGCTAAGTGCACTAATGAAGAAAATTATTTAATGCAGAAATTTGCCAGAGCGGTTTTAGGCACAAATAATATTGACCATTGTGCCAGACTCTGTCACGCTCCAAGTGTTTCGGCCTTAGGTAAAACTGTAGGTTCTGCGGCCATGAGTATGTCTATAACAGATATTCCGAAAGCAGATTGTTTATTTGTTATCGGAAATAATACTACTGAGACTCATCCAATCACGGCCTTATATATTAAAAAAGCAGTATTGAGTCATGGGGCTAAATTGATTGTGGCTGACCCAAGGAAGATAGAATTAACTAAATATGCAACAGTATGGTTAAGGCAGAAAAGCGGAACAGATGTTATGCTTTTAAATGGTCTAGCCAAGGTTATTATTGAAGAAAATTTAGTTAATAAAGAATTCATTAAAAATAGAGTATCTGGATATGAGGAGTTTGAGAAAGAAATAAGAAATATTTCATTAGATGAAGTTTCTACCATTACGGGTGTTTCTAAAGAGAAGATTGTACAAACAGCAAGGTTATATGCAAAATCTTCTGCATCTATAATATTTTGGGGTATGGGCATAACCCAGCATATTACCGGGACAGACAATGCCGTAGCAATTTCAAATTTAGCACTAATTACTGGACATATTGGAAAAGAAAACGCAGGTGTGGCACCACTTAGAGGTCAGTGTAATGTTCAAGGCTCCTGCGATATGGGTGTTTTACCTGATGTATTTCCTGGATATCAATCTGTGGTAAAATCTGAAATTCGTGAGAAATTCGCCAAGGCGTGGAATGTTGATACCCTACCGGAAAAACCAGGATTAACTGTTGTCGAGATGATACAATCTATTAAGACAGGAAAGATTAAGGCTATGTATATCATGGGTGAAAATCCGGTTTTAAGTGACCCAAATCATAATAAATTAATGGAAGAACTAAAACATTTAGAGATTTTAATTGTTCAGGATATATTTTTAACTGAGACAGCAGAACTGGCTGATGTAGTTTTACCCGCATCTTCTTTTGCTGAAAAAGATGGAACATTTACAAATACAGAAAGAAGAATTCAAAGATTACATAAAGCCCTAAACTCTATTGGAGAAAGTAAACCAGATTGGCAAATCATAAATGAAATTTCTGCCAAGATGGGATATTTAATGAAATATAATCATCCCTCAGAAATAATGGATGAGATTTCTAAACTTGTTCCAAGTTATGCTGGTGTAAATTATGATAGATTAGATGAGAAAGGATTACAATGGCCGGTTCCAGAAATAAACCATCCGGGCACTAAATTTTTACATAAAGATAAGTTTTCAATAGGACAAGGTAAATTAATATGGACAAAATATATTCCTCCATCGGAGAAACAGGATAAAAAATATCCGTACATTTTAATAACAGGAAGAATCTTGTTTCAATATCATACGAGAACAATGACCGGAAAAGTTGAGGGGTTAAATTGGAAAGCACCGGAGCCATTGCTTGAGATTAATCCATCTGATGCAAAATTAATAAAGTGTAAGAGCGAAGATATGCTCAAAGTTTCTTCAAGGAGAGGTAGTCTAATAGTCAAAGCAGTTGTAACGGATAAAGTGCCAAAAGGAGAAGTATTTATAACATTTCATTATAAAGATGCAATGGCAAATATGTTGACAAATGATGAAGCCTTGGACCCTTATTCAAAAATTCCAGAGTATAAAGTGACAGCAGTTAAAGTAGAAAAAGATAAATTAACAACCCCCTAACCCCCTTTATTAAGGGGGAATTTAAGAGGAAATTAAAGGAGAAAAAATGACAAACAATATAAATAGTGTGTTTTCACCTAAATCCATAGTGGTTATAGGTGCTTCAAGTAAAGAAGGTTCTGTGGGCAGGGTTGTATTTTCTAATATTCTTCTGGGAGGATTTACTGGGATATTGTTTCCTGTTAATCCCAAAAGAACAAGTATCTTAGGTGTTAAATGTTATCCAAGTATTTCTAATGTTCCAGACCCGGTTGATTTAGCCGTAGTTATAGTTCCAGCAGAAATTGCTGCAACTGTCTTAGAGGAATGTGGAAAATTTGGTGTGAAAGGAGTAATAATAATTACAGCAGGTTTTAAAGAAATAGGTAAAGAAGGAGCAGAATTGGAGAAAAAGGTTGTAGAGATTGCAAACAAATACAAAATTGTTTTAGTAGGTCCAAATTGTCTGGGTATTATTAATACTGATATATCTATTTCTATGAATGCAACTTTTGGTAGATTTATGCCAAAACCAGGCAATATTGCCTTTATCTCTCAAAGTGGTGCTTTGTGCACTGCTGTTTTAGATTATGCCAAAGGAGAAAATATTGGATTTTCAAAATTTATAAGTATGGGAAATAAGGCTGGACTAAAAGAATTAGATTTATTGCTATATTTAAAAGACGACCCTCTAACTAAAGTTATATTGATGTATGTTGAGGATTTATCTAATCCGGGAGATTTTATTAAGGTTGCCAGAGAAATCACCGGAGAAGGCAAAGTGCCAAAGCCAATCATTGCCTTAAAGTCGGGTAGAACTTCTGAAGGCGCAAAAGCAGCCTCTTCTCATACCGGTGCTTTAGCCGGTTCAGATGAAATATATGATGCATTATTTGCCCAAAGTGGAGTTTTAAGAGTTGAGGGAATAGAAGATCTTTTTGATTGTGCTGTTGGATTTGCAAATGCTCCACTACCAAAAGGGAATAAAGTTGCTATTGTGACTAATGCTGGTGGACCCGGTATAATGACAACTGATGCGGCCATAAGATATGGATTGCAATTGGCTAAATTAGAAGATAAAACTGTTACTGAATTAAGAAGGTATTTACCCAAAACCTCGAACTTCAACAATCCAATAGATGTCATAGGGGATGCGAGGAATGATAGATATGAGATCGCTATAAATAATGTATTAAATGATAAAAATGTTGATAGTCTTATTGTGATACTTACCCCTCAGTCTATGACTGATATAGAGGAAATAGCAAACACTGTGGTTAAAATTGCAAAAGGTAGCACTAAACCGGTTCTGGCCTGTTTTATGGGAATAGTGGATGTGTTAAAAGGTGTTGATCTATTAGAAGAAAATCATGTTCCTCATTTTAAGTTTCCAGAAGATGCCGCCAGAACTTTAGGCTCAATGGTTAAATATGGTAAATGGATTATAAGACCAAGGACAACCACAAAGGAATATAAAGTTGATAAAGAAACAGCAAAGAAAGTTTTAGAAAAAGTAAAGAAAGAAGGTCGAAGTTATTTGCCGGAGATAGAGTCTTTGGAAGTTTTAAATGCATATGGTTTTCCTACTTTGAAATCTATGTTAGCGAAAAATAATGATGAGTGTCTTAAATTTGCTAAGGAGATAGGTTATCCAGTGGCGATGAAGATAGTTTCACCGGATATTATCCATAAATTTGATGTTAAAGGAGTTGTTTTAAAATTAAAGTCAGATACCGAAGTAAAAGAAGCATACGAAAATATAATGAGAAATGTGAAAAAGTTAAAGCCAGATGCAAAAATTTTGGGAGTAAATATTCAGGAGATGGCCAAAGGAGGAGAGGAAACTATAATTGGAGCAAAAAGAGATGAAGTCTTTGGTCCTTTGATTATGTTTGGTTTAGGCGGAATATTTGTAGAGGTAATGAGAGATGTTAGTTTTAGACTTGTACCACTTAGACAAGCAGGTGCTATGAATATGATAAAATCTATTAAAACTTACAAAATATTAGAGGGAGTAAGAGGAAACCCTCCGGCTGATATAAATAGCATAGCCGAGTGTTTGCTTAGGCTTTCTCAATTAATAATGGATTTTGAAGAGATTTATGAATTAGATATGAACCCTCTTATAGTTTATCCAAAAGGTGAAGGATGTAAAGTAGCCGATGTCCGCATAATGCTTAAATAGGCAGACACTATTTTTCAGGAGGAGGTTAAATGATAAAAAATGCCAAGAAAATAGACCTGACCCCTTTTTTATGAAAATTATATCAATAGTTTCATCCAAAGGTGGAGTAGGTAGTTCGTTTTTATCTGTTAATTTAGGAATATGGTTAGCAAGGAATAGTAAAACCATCCTATTGGATTTCTCTTTAAATAATGCAAGTATAATGCTTAACTTAGCTGACGATGGATTTATTGATACTCTTGTAAAAAACCCTGCTTTAATTAGTTTAATTCCTTCTCATAAGTCTGGTTTATCATTTTTATCAATTCCTTTGGATAAGTTTAATTCTTTATTCAATTTGATTCAGAATAGTTTTGAATATGCTATCATTGATGTTGGAGAAAAAATAAAAGAGTCCACGCAGATATTTGATCTTAGCGATTTAATTATAATGGTTATAAATCCGGACATATTAAGTATAAGACAAGCAAATGATAAATTACAGGAATTTGCTGGTTTGCATTATAATCTAGAAGATATAAAAGTCGTTTTAAATAAACATAATGAAGAGTTTGGAGTCGATCTAACTACTGTTGAATCATATTTAAAAAAGAAAGTAGATTGGACAATACCGTATAGTTTGGATGTCGTTTCTTCAATAAACAAAGGGGAGCCGATAAGTGTTTTGGATTCATCGGGGTTTGTATCTAAAGCAATAAAGAAGATTTCGGAAGATGTTAAGAAGTATGAAACAGGAAGTAAAGAAGCCGGAAAAGTAGGAGAGGCGATAGATACTAAAGTGGACTTAAAGAAGTTAGAATTAGAAATCAAGACAAGAGTTCATAAAAGATTAGTAGAAGAATTAAGTACTAAAAACATAGATATAGATAGTATTATAGACAAAAGCAAAGCAGATGAATTAAAAAATATGGTGAAGGAAACAATAGAAAAGATATTTGCCAATGAAGTTAAAGAAATAAAAGATAGAATAGAAAGAGATAGATTAATGAAAGAAGTTTTGCAGGAAGCATTAGGTTTGGGTCCCTTAGAAGATTTAATTAACGATTCTGAAATAACCGAAATAATGGTAAATAGCAAAGATATGGTATATATAGAAAAGAAAGGGAAAATATATTTAACCGACAAAAAATTCTTATCAGATAAACAGATCTTAGCCGTTATAGAAAGAATAGTAGCACCGATAGGAAGAAGAATAGATGAAAGTGTACCGCTGGTGGATGCAAGATTACTTGATGGCTCTCGTGTAAATGCAATAATACCACCGTTGGCCTTAAAAGGTCCGAGTTTAACCATTAGAAAATTTTCCAAGCATAGATTAATTATTGAAGATTTAATCACATTTGGAGCAGTCACGAGAGAAGTGGCAGAATTTTTAAAGGTATGTGTACAGATAAGGAAAAATATTGTTATAAGTGGAGGAACTGGTTCGGGAAAAACAACACTATTAAATGTTATATCATCATTTATTCCAACTGATGAAAGAATTGTAACCATAGAAGATTCTGCGGAATTAAATTTACCGCAGGAACATGTGGTTACATTAGAATCAAGGCCGCCAAATATTGAAGGAAAAGGTGCGATTACCATAAGGGATTTAGTAAAAAATGCGTTAAGAATGAGACCTGACAGAATAGTAGTAGGAGAATGTAGAAGCGGTGAAGCATTAGATATGTTACAGGCAATGAACACTGGTCATGATGGGAGTTTAACTACTTTACATAGTAATTCACCAAGAGATACTTTATCAAGGATTGAAACAATGATTTTAATGGCCGGGATGGAATTACCGCTTCGGGCTATAAGAGAGCAAATCTCATCTGCAGTGGATTTAATAGTTCATCAAGCAAGATTCAAAGATGGTTCTCGTAAGATTACTCATGTGACAGAGGTTGTTGGAATGGAAGGAGATGTTATAACAACTCAGGATATATTTTTGTTTAAGCAAGATGGAGTAGATTCTTCCGGTAAGATTTTAGGAGGTCTTAAACCTACCGGGATTATGCCGAGTTTTATGGATGATTTAAATTCAAAAGGCGTGAAATTTGATATAAAGATGTTTGGTTAAAAATAAACTAATTTTAGATTGAATAGTAAAATATTTTATTGTAAACTATAATTCGTATGGGTAAGTCCTTACTGATGATGAGATTGCTTCGGCAAAATACCGCCTCGCAATGAGACTGTGTCGCAATGACAAATAGAAATTTGTTAAAATGTAATGTGGTTCAGTGAATATTTACTCGTAAGGAGGGTTGTTTTATGAAAAAGATAGGTTTTGATAATAAGAAATATCTAATAGCTCAAACCAGAAGGATTATGGAAAGGGTTGGAATGTTTAAGGGCAAACTTTATCTGGAGTTTGGTGGCAAGATATGTTATGACTATCATGCTTCAAGGGTACTCCCCGGTTATGACCCAAATGTGAAAATATCTTTACTAAAAGAACTTGGTGATAACATAGAAATAGTTTACTGCGTTAGTGCTAAAGATATTCAGGATGGTAAAGTAAGAGGTGATTTTGGTTTAACATATGATAATGTTACCCTTAAAACCATGGAAGACCTTCAGAATTTTGGATTAGAAATTTCTTGTGTGGTGATTACTCGATTTAGCGGTGAGAAAAAAGCACTGGTATTTAAAAAACATTTAGAAAGTCTTGGTATGAAAACATATATCAGTCCAGAAATAGATGGTTATCCTAATGATATAGACAGAGTAGTTAGTGATGAAGGGTTTGGCAAAGTTCCACATATAGAAACTAAGAAACCAGTAGTTATTGTTACTGGCTCAGGTCCTGGCAGTGGAAAGATGGCTATGTGTCTTTCACAAGTTTTTCATGATTCCCTGCAGGCTAAACATTCTGGATTTGCAAAATTTGAAACATTTCCTATATGGAACTTACCACTTAAACATCCTGTAAATGTAGCGTATGAAGCGGCTACAGCAGACTTAGGTGATATAAATATGGTGGACCCCTTTCATCTTAATGCATACGGTGTAACTGCTATAAATTATAACCGGGATATTGAAAATTTTGGAATAATGAAAAGAATAATAGATAAAATTGCCGATAAAGAGAATCATATAGCAAAATATAATTCACCAACAGATATGGGTGTAAGTATGGGTAAAGAAGGTATAATTAACGATGATGTGATTTGTGAAGCCGCAAAACAGGAAATCATAAGACGATGGTTCAGATATAATAAAGAATTTACTATAGGAGTTGGAACGAAGGAAACAGTAGTCAGAACTGAGAAGATAATACAAGAGATTGGTATTAAACTTTCTGATAGAAATGTTGTTGAACCTGCTAGAAATACTGCCCATATGGCAAGAGAACAAAGGGAGGGGCATAAAGGAATTTTTTGTGGGGCGGCAATAGAACTATTGGATGGAACGATTCTAACAGCACATAACTCGTCACTTTTTCACGCGGAGTCAGCGGTTATTATTAAAGCAATTAAAAAACTATCTGGTGTTCCTGATAATATGCATCTTCTTACCCCTTTAATATTAACAAGTATAGGTTCACTTAAAACAGAGGTTTCAGGTGTTGACTCTCCGTCTTTAAATGTTGATGAGACACTTATAGTTCTTTCGGTGAGTTCATCTACTAATCCTCTAGCAGAAACCGGGATTAAAAACCTTAAATATTTAGCAAATTGTGAGATGCATCTTACTCATTTACCTACTGCAGGCGATGAAGCAGGTTTAAGAAAACTTAAGGTTAATTATACTACTGATTCTTTTTTAACTTTACAGAATTATATTGGTATCTAATTATTGACAGGAGGAGGTTTATGCCAAGACGAAATGATATAAAAAAGGTTATGATCATAGGTTCAGGTCCTATCGTCATAGGACAGGCTTGTGAATTTGATTATTCCGGGACACAGGCTTGCAAGGCACTTCGCGAATTAGGTTATAAGATTGTGCTTGTGAATTCCAATCCTGCCACGATTATGACTGACCCCGGAATGGCAGAGGCGACATACATAGAACCCCTGAATCTAAAAACAATGACCGAAATTATAGAAAAAGAAAGACCTGATGCTCTCTTACCTAATCTTGGAGGTCAGACAGGATTGAATCTATCTTCAGAACTTGCTGAGGCGGGTGTGCTCAAAAAATATGGCGTTAAAGTAATTGGGGTTAATATCGAAGCAATAAAGCGAGGAGAAGATAGGATTGCGTTTAAAGAAACCATGAACAATCTGGGAATTGATATGCCGAAAAGTGATCCCGCATACAGCATAGAAGAAGCGGAAAAAATAGCAGAAAAACTTGGTTATCCGGTCGTCATAAGACCTGCTTATACCATGGGAGGGACGGGTGGTGGTTTAGTTTATAATGTTGAAGAACTTCGTGTGGTAGCAAGCAGGGGTATTGCCGCCAGTCTCATTGGGCAGATTCTTGTCGAAGAATCGGTATTAGGTTGGGAGGAACTTGAACTTGAAGTAGTTAGGGATTCTAAAAACCAGATGATTACGGTTTGCTTTATAGAAAATGTTGATGCTATGGGCGTGCATACCGGCGATTCCTACTGCACGGCTCCAATGCTTACCATAAGCCAGGAACTTCAGAAAAAACTGCAGAAATATTCGTATTCGATAGTTGAGGCCATAGAGGTTATAGGAGGGACAAATATCCAGTTTGCACACGACCCAGTTACAGGCAGAGTGGTTGTGATAGAGATTAATCCCCGAACTTCTCGTTCGTCTGCTCTTGCATCAAAGGCAACAGGATTTCCGATAGCTCTTATTTCCGCAAAACTTGCCGCAGGATTGACTTTAGACGAAATACCGTATTGGCGCGAGGGGACATTAGATAAGTATACACCTTCAGGAGATTATGTAGTGGTGAAATTTGCCCGCTGGGCATTTGAGAAGTTTAAAAATGCTGAGGATAAACTCGGTACTCAGATGCGTGCGGTTGGCGAGGTTATGAGTATAGGAAAAAATTACAAAGAAGCATTTCAGAAGTCGATACGTTCTTTGGAAAACGGTCGCTACGGATTGGGATTTGCAAAGGATTTTAACAAAAAGTCTTTAGAAGAACTTATGGGGATGTTAAGGGAAGCGTCCAGCGAACGTCAGTTCATAATGTATGAGGCCTTAAGAAAGGGAGCGGACATAAACGAACTTTATAAGAAGACATATATCAAACCGTATTTTATAAAACAGATGAAGGAATTAGTGGAATTGGAAGAAAAGATTTTAAAGTACAAAGGGAAAAAACTTCCGGATGATTTACTTAAGCAGGCAAAAAAAGATGGTTTTTCTGATAAATACCTCTCCCTGATTCTCAATATTAAGGAAAGCAAGATACGAGACCGGAGGATTAGTTTAGATATTGTGGAGGGATGGGAACCTGTTCAGGTAAGTGGCGTAAAGAATGCAGCGTATTATTTTTCCACCTACAATGCTGCGGATAAGATAAAATTATCTAAGGGACATAAAGTGATAGTCTTAGGTGGTGGTCCTAATCGTATCGGACAGGGAATTGAATTTGATTACTGCTGTGTGCATGCAGCTTTCACCCTGAGGTCCGAAGGTTATGAGACCATTATGATAAACTGTAATCCGGAAACCGTTTCAACTGACTATGATACTTCTGATAAATTATACTTTGAACCACTTACAGTGGAAGATGTATTGAGTATTTATCAAAAAGAAAAGCCGGACGGTGTTATTGTACAGTTCGGAGGTCAGACACCTTTGAATATTGCCGGCGAACTTTCTAAATTTGGGGTTAAAATACTTGGCACATCTCCAGATACAATTGACCTGGCAGAAGACCGTGACAGATTCCGGTTAATGATGAAGAAACTAAAAATTCCGATGCCTGAAGCGGGTATGGCGATTAATTTAAGTGAAGCTTTAAAAATTGCTAAGAAAATCGGGTACCCACTTATAGTTAGACCTTCTTATGTCTTAGGCGGAAGAGGTATGGAAATTATATACGATGATGAAGACCTAAAGAAATATGTTCAAGCTGCTGTTGGTATTACATCGGAAAGACCTATACTCATTGACAGGTTTCTTGAAAACGCTCTTGAGTGTGAAGCAGATGCGATTGCGGATGGCAGGGATAATTTTATTCCAGCGGTTATGGAGCATATTGAGGAAGCAGGCATTCACTCCGGTGATTCCGCATGTGTAATACCATCGGTAAGCATTCCCAGAAAACACCTTGATACAATATATAAATATACGGAATTGATTGCAAAGGAACTCAAGGTTGTAGGGCTCATTAATATACAGTATGCTATTGCAAATGATAAGGTTTATGTGCTTGAGGCAAACCCGCGTGCTTCAAGAACAGTCCCCCTTGTTTCAAAGGTGTGCAATATCTCCATGGCCAAGGCGGCCACACAACTTATGCTTGGAAAAAAACTAAAAGATTTGAACTTAAAGCAAAGGAAGATTCCCCATTTTGGAGTCAAGGAAGCAGTATTTCCTTTTTCAATGTTTCCCGAAGTGGACCCTGTGCTTGGTCCTGAAATGCGTTCTACAGGCGAAGTTTTGGGCCTGGCGAATTCATTTGAGATAGCATTTTTCAAATCTCAGGAAGCAGCATCACAGATACTGCCTTTAAAAGGGAATGTGCTTATTACTATTTCGGACAAGGACAAACCGTTTGTCTGTAAAGTGGCTAAGGAATTCAAAAAATTGGGCTTTAATATCATGGCCACCACGGGAACGCATAAATTTCTGTCAAAGTGCGGTATTGAATCTACATCAATAAAGAAGTTGTATGAAGGCAGACCAAATATCATGGACGCGATTAAAAACGGAGAGATAAATTTAGTCATAAATACTCCAGTGGGTAAGACCAGCCAGTATGATGATTCGTATATACGGAAGAATGCCATAAAACATAGGATTCCATATATCACGACCATATCAGCAGCACTTGCAACTGCAAAAGGCATTTCTGCAATGAAAGAGGGAAGATCAGCCGTTAAGTCCCTGCAAGAATACCACAGTGATATAAAGTAATTTCGATAAAACATGTAATATTTACTTGACAAGTAAAAAAAACATGGTATAATTTACCTGGTAGAAATAAAATCAGCCGAATATGTCGGAATAAAAGAACTTAAGTGTTTGAAAGATTTTATGGGGGAGTTTCCAAAGGTAAAACCTTTATGTGTTTGCAATGCTGAAAAACCTTATATGATATCCGGAATAACATTCCTGCCGTGGAAAAATTTATTTTCTGACGAGTTAAAACTGGTTTAACAAAATGAATCAGGCTGTTGAAATAGTCTAACTGAATTGAGAGAAAAATATGCAAAAAAAAGATGTTGTGTCCTTGATTCGGTATTTATTTAATATTTGGTTCGGCTAAACTGGTAAATTTTATAAGCAAGCAGATTTGGAGAGATCAGTAACTCTAATAATATTATTCGTAAATAGTCAGTGAAAGCCATGAGGATTATATTCCCGTATTCCCCCTTTGTTAAGGGGGATCAAGGGGGTTGTTGTTAAGCCGTTCTAAAGATGGAATTTGAAATATTATATTAAAGATACTTAAACAACCCCCTAACCCCCTTTATTAAGGGGGAATTAAAAGGGGGAATTAAAAATTAGAGGGTTTTTCTGAAATATTTATGATAAAATCTATTGAAGAAAGGTTACAATAAAGTGATACAAGGTGTCATGATTAAGAAAGTTGTAATCTTTGATTTTGATGGAACTTTGGCCGATACATTGCCGTGTGCTCTAAGTATCATAAATCGTTTATCACACAGTTTTGGTTATAAAAAAATAATAGGGAAAAATGTGGATATTCTAAGAAATAAGAGAGCCGAAGAAATCCTTGAATATTTGGGAATTCCGTTAACCAAACTATACTTTATGGTTAGAAAGGTTAAAACAGAATTAAACAAGAAAATAGAATTCTTAAAGCCAACGGTACCTATCCGAAAAGTGTTATTAAATCTAAAGAAAAATGGATATAGATTAGGAATTCTTACCTCTAATTCAAAAGACAATGTAAGTAAATTCCTGAAAAGGAATAGTTTGGATTTCTTCGACTTTATCTATTCGGAAAGTAGTATTTTTGGTAAAAGCAAAGTAATTACCGGTCTTCTAAAGAATCAAAATCTAAAATCTGAACAAGTTGTGTACATAGGAGATGAAACAAGAGATATTGATGCGGCTAAGAGAACTAAGATTAATATAATTGCTGTAAGTTGGGGGTTGAATTCAAAACAAATATTGAAAGAACTAAAGCCAGACTTTTTGATAAGTAAACCGCAAGAACTGATGGAAATTCTAGTCTGCCCGCCTAATGCGGGCAACTATTCCTAATATTATTTATATTATGGAAAGTCTAGTCTGCCCGCCTAATGCGGGCAACTATTCCTAATATTATTTATATTATGGAAAGTCTAGAGAATCGTATAGAAAAAAAGGTAAATCCTTACTGAAGACCGTTATTGTGATTTGTCATTATTCCCCCTTTGTTAAGGGGGATCAAGGGGGTTGTTGTTATAAATATCTATGACAATACGATATGGAATGGCAACGATTATTAAAAGAACAACCCCCTAACCCCCTTTATTAAGGGGGAATTAAAAGGGGGAATTAAAAA
>JBDRBU010000013.1:0-2224 GCA_043822305.1 Candidatus Firestoneibacteriota bacterium | reverse complement strand
AAGGAGCATGTGATGAGTATTGTGAAAGTTTGACTGATCAAGAGTTTCGATGGTTAGTCGAAGGATTGACAAAAAAGTTTGGAATTTATCTAAAAACAATTGTTGAAGAACTTTGTGAGAACGAGTAAATTATGTCATACACAGAAATAACACAAGAACAGTTTGAGTATGTCCTTTCTCATCTTGGGAAATCAGGATATACTTGGAAAAAGCTCGAAGAACCAAAAGCAAAAGAATCTATATACATGGTGTCAATAAATGACATTCATCTTAAGGTATTTAGTTCAATAGTTGGAGGAATAAGCAGACCAATTGGGAATGATGCAATTCGAGTAGTTGGTTGGGACATGGTTTCAGACAGACCAATGTCTGCAAGTGAAGGTCGAGTAAATCGAACTGACAATTGGTCTGAAAACTTAAAAACTCGAATTCAGACAGTTGTAAGTAAAGTAGTTGAGATGAAGGATGCTCCAAAATGTCCAAAATGTGGAGGAATGATGTCCAAAATGAAAGGAAAGTATGGAATGTTTGATGGATGTCTAAACTACAAAAATCATGTAAAATTTAGTAATTTTGAAGTATCTTGTTCTAAACACAAAAATCTTGGAAAAGTGAATAAAGTTGTTATAGAAAAAGATAAAGAATTTTGGGAGTGATGAATCATGACAGATAGAATAATAGAAAATTATATTTGCACACAATGTGGAAATCGAGGAAATACTTCAAACATCATTTTAAAAAATGGAAGAGTAGATGATAAAGTTAGAAGTGAACAATTAGAAAATATGGAAATTAAAGTTAGAGATCATAACATAAAGAAATCTGTAATTCCATTTATAAAAACTAAACAATGGGATGTTCAAATTGTATATGATAAAGTTTTAAAGAAAGATTTTTGGATGATATGTGAAAATTCAGGAATGAGTTATACAGGTTATGTGATGTGGAAACCTGTAACAAAGGACAGAGTGAGTAGTAAAGGAGATTTTCTTTATATTGATTGTCCTAAATGTAAAGAAAGGGTTTATTTATAATTGGAGTAAATATGATTAACGAAGAGATAGATCAATTAAATAATAAAATAACAGCTCTTAGGATTGAGACGAGTACTTGTAAAAGTAACGATAGATTAAAGGAAATAGAAAAAGAACTAAATGAAATAGGAATTGATATAATTAAGTTAAGTTGTAGATTGTAAAGATGATAAAGTTTTAAAGAATGATTTACGTGATGATGATAATCGAGGATATTTTATATGTGGAAAATGTATTAAACCATTTTATGTAAGGTGATTATGAGAAAAGTAACAATACAAAAAGATTTGATATGTCCATTTAATGATTGTAGAATAAATAATTTCATGGATAAGAAAGATAGAGAAATGACTGTTAATTGTGAATCATGCGAATATGTATGGAATAGAAAATCGACACTTATTGGATATGTAATAACTTTATATGAAGATTCAAAAGAATATAAAGAATACGAAATGTTGCATACACCTGTATGTGTTGATGAAGAGGTTTAAATGTTAAAAGAAACATACTATAATCGTTATCGAGGATGGGGAGTCAAACCACCAGAGGATGCTATCGTAATACATATAACCCGAAGTGCAGGACATATACTGAGTCCTTCAATAGAATTATTGATGTCTTATAAGGAAAATAGAATAAATTGGGAACAATATATAGTTAGATATAAAAAAGAGATGAATAATGAAGTTTGTAAAGGAGTGATGAAAAGAATTAAAGAAACTGCAGTAGAAAAAGATGTATATCTGGTATGTGTTTGTTGGAATAAAGAGAAGAAATGTCATAGATTTCTATTAATGAAGATGATAGAATCTATGTAAATTTTAATTTCTTCTTTTTATGCTACTGCTTTTTATACTACTGCTTTTATAGTGTTTCTACAGTTTTTCTTTAGCTTTCGTTGCTTTTTTCGTCTTTCAAGTCTTCCTTTTGTTGATAATGGACATGCCATATTTATACCTTATTTAATTCTAACACTTTTTCTTTTTTATCATTTCTTTTATTATTATATTACTTGTTTCTTTTTAATTAATCTTCTTACACATTTCTTTAAGTTGTTTTCTAAGATTTTTTGTATATGGTATCCATTCTTTTGCTCTTTTTAATTTTAATTTACCTTTTTCAATTTCTCTTTTAGCATTAGCAATTTCATCTTCAGTTGCTTTTTCATGTTCGTGTATTTTTTTCTT
>JBDRBU010000012.1:0-33237 GCA_043822305.1 Candidatus Firestoneibacteriota bacterium | reverse complement strand
CTTTACCTCCTGAATTTCCTTTTATTCCTTTCATCAAACTTTATTATACCATATATCATTTCATTTTTGTATATCTTTTTAATTTTTCTGTAAATAAATTTATTTTTTATCCTCTAAATCATAGTTTTGGGACAGCCTCTAAATAAACATTTGACTTTTAATTAAAAATCTTGTATCTTAATGTATGAAATGGAGTCGGGGTTATTCCTGACCCCGATATACTTTATATGAAAAGAATATTTAATATAACAATTACATTACTTTCATTCATTATTCCATTTTCTATCTATTTAGTCACTATTTGTCCAACAGTTTATGTTGGGGATAGTGGTGAAATAATCACAGCGGCATATTATCTGGGTATACCTCATCCGCCTGGTTATCCTCTTTATACAATGCTCGGGAAAATATTTTCAACACTTCCATTAAGCAACATTGCCTACAGAGTGAATTTAACCTCCGCATTTTTCGGCAGTCTTACAATATTTATATTATTTTTATCATTATCTACTTTTTTTACTCTCTCTACTTTCCTTTATTCGCAGGCTAAAGTCTGCGACTACCAAACTTCTACTTTTGCTTCTCTATCCTTCGCTTTTTCTTTTTCATTCTGGAATCAAAGTTTAATGGCCAAAGGTGGATTATATACACTTAATGCTTTTATAATGTTATCCATATTATATCTAATATGGATAATTGAAGTAACAAGAGATTTAAAAAAAATATATCCAATAGCTATTCTTTGTGGTTTAGGACTGGCCAACCATCAAACTATGATTCCTTTAACATTTTTATTTTCATTATATTTATTTTACTTGATATATAAAATAGATAAGAAAAATATTTTTTCTTATCTTTTTACTTTCTTCACTTTAGTCACTTTAGTCACTTTAGTCACTTATCTGTATCTCCCTATCCGCTCATTAGCTAATCCACCTCTAGACTGGGGAAATCCGGAAAATATTCCAAATTTTATTAGACATATAACCAGACAGCAATATCAAATTGTAGAAGCTGGACAAAGAACTTTAAGTCACTTCGTTTCTCAAACAGGTGGATATATAAAAGCAGTAGTTAATCAGGGAAATTTATTATTTTTATTCTTTCCTTTTGGCGTTTATTTTCTTTTTAAGTTAAAAAAAGTTTTCTTGATATTACTCTTGACAATATTTTGTTTAACAAGTTTTGGGTTTGCTTTTCTTACAAATTATTTATTAAACAGTCATGACCTTTATATTATGGACCCATTTTTTATCCCATCATACTTAATACTTTCAATCCTGGGCTCTCTTGGAGTCTTTTTTCTTTTCAATAAATTTAACTACTTAAACCCCGCACCTTCTGGTGCGTGGGCAAAATATGTTTTAACACTTATCTTATTACTTTTTACAGTTTTAACTTTAAAATTTAATTATTTCAAAAATGACAAAAGTAAAAATACAACTGCATATACTTACGGAGTAAATATTTTAAAAACTGTATCTAAAGATGGAGTTCTCTTTGTGGCCGGTGACAATGCAACATTTATAAATGCATATCTACAAAAGGTTGAGATAAAACGACCTGATCTAACTATATATGATGATACAGGAAATGTTTTTGAAAACATCTACGGAAAAGATTTTTACAAATTAGAGTTCGGTGATTATCATAAAAGATTAAACGATGTTCAGTGGAGATTAATTCAAGCCTCTAAAACACCAGTATATTGTGTTACCGGTAGCAATATTTATAATGTCCCAAGTGCGAACACTAAATCGGTTGGTATGTTATTCAGAGTTTTAAAAAATTCAAATGAAGTTGTAGAAAAATTTAATGTTAATACTTATGACACTAAACTTTTTGAAGATAACTCATTTTATAAAGATTTTTTAACAAGAGAAGTTATTTCATTATTTTATTTTTCTCTGGGTGAGTACTGCTTTGAAAATAAAGACATAAAACAAGCAGAGATTTTCTATAATGAAGTAGAAAAAATAGGTTCTGACATTGAAACTGTTCAAAATAATTTAGGGATATCATTTATAAAGAAGGGATTTTTAGATGAAGCCATAAAATACTGTAATAAAGCCGTAGAGATAAATCCTAAATTTGCAGATGCATTTAATAATCTGGGAATTATTTATTATAAAAAAGGACTGTTTGACAGTGCTATAAAATATTATTTAAAAGCGATAGAAATTTCACCAATAGACACATATTTTTATAATCTTGGACAATTATATAGACAAGCAAATTTACCAGATGATGCTGTCCAAGTTTACGAAAGAGCCTTAGCCATAAATCCGTATATATCTAAAGCACACTATATACTTGGTAATGCTTACTTAGACAAAAATGAATTAGATAAAGCAATTGAATCTTATGAAAAGGGACTTCTAATTGAACCAAACTCGTATGAAATATATACAAATCTGGGAGTAGTCTATGATAAAAAAGGATCTTATGACGAATCAATCATTTCTTTTAATAAAGCATTAAGTATAAATCCCAGTGTTCCTGAAACTCACTATGGATTAGCCACTGTGTACTTTCGACAAAAAGATTATAAAAATTCCATAAAAGAATACGAGGTTGCCTTGAAATTAAATCCAAAATTTATAGAAGCCTGGAATAGTCTGGGTGTAGTCATGTCAAGTACTGGAAATCTTGATGGAGTAATTAATTGCTATAAAAATATAACTTTATTAAAACCTTTGGATGTAGAAGCATGGAATAATCTGGGTATAGCCTATGGAACAAAAGGAGATTTTAAAACCGCAATCAAATCCTGGGAAAAAGCATTGGAAATTAACCCAAACTATACAAACGCAAGACTAAACATCCAAAAATTTAAATAAATGAGACAGCCACATTTATTTTTTCGTACACCGTCATTGTGATTTGTGTGTCATTGCGAGCGGTAGCAAAAGCAATACCAACGAGGTATTTTAAAGGCAAGAAATCTATTCTTCTCTTGAAAAATATTCTAAACCTTTTTCTTTACTTCCTGCAGAATGTCTTAATTTTCTTAACGCTTTTACTTCTATTTGTCTTATTCTTTCCCTGCTAATTTTAAAAATTTTACCTGTTTCGGCTAAAGTATGAGGTATGCTATTTTTAAGGCCAAATCTTAATCTTAAGATCATACCCTCTCTTTTGTTTAATACTTCAAGAAGTTTCTCAATTCTTTCTAATTGTATTACAGAAATATGAGATTCAAAAGGAGAAATAAAAGTCTTATCTTCTATCAAATCTTCTAAAGTTCTTTTATCTTCATCATCAGGTGTAAATAAAGTTAAAGAAATTGGCATTTCTGATATTTCAATTATTTTTTTTGTTTTATCTATAGATAATCTTAATTTTTTGGATACTTCTTTAACAGTTGGTTCCCTGCCTAATTTTTGAATCAACTGTGTTGTTACCTTTATATACTTGTTTAGCATTTCTATAATATGTACAGGTAAATGAATAGACCTACCTTGTTCTGATAAAGCCCTGATAATATATTGTTTAATCCACCAAGTAGCATATGTGCTAAACCTAAATCCTTTTTGAAATTTAAATCTTTCAATTGCTTTAATTAGTCCCATATTTCCCTCTTCTATTAAGTCAAGTAATGGAACACCAAATTTAATATACCTTTTTGCAATATTAACCACTAATCTAAGATTTGATTTTATTAGTAATCTTTTAACTAATTTATTTCCCTTCTTATATAAACGAAATAATTTTATTTCTTCCTCACGAGAAAGCAGGGGAAAATTACCTATTTCTTTTAAATAAATTCTTAATATATCTTTCACAAAATAATCCTCACTTACTAAAAAATACCACTTAAATCAATATTTAAGTATTCAGAATAAGATATTCCAAATACTATATTATTATTAATTATATCATTTAAATATGGAAGTTGATATAATTTTTTAAAACCTAAAATACATATATCAAATCTTATTTGTGGTGAAAGTAATAACCTCCCACCAATGTTGAAATCAACACCATCATACTCAAACATTAATCTAAGAAGTGGGTCAACATAATATGAAATTCCCATAAAAAAATAGTTAAATCTTGATGTACCTGTCCCTATATATATATTTATATCATTTAATTCTTTAAAATGCTTATTTATTGATAAATAAAAATTTGTACTCTCTACACCAATAGATAAATTTATAAAATGTTTATTCTCGTCTAATAATTGTCCTTTTATATTAAAAGTAAAATTTTTTGATAAAGTTTCTAAAGTAGACACTCCTTCTAAACTTGTTTTTAATCCAATCTCTAAGATTGAAAGAAGACCATATGTATATTTAATCTGGTATCTATGCAAAGAAACTGTTTGTTCATTATTATCTAAAATATTTCCTGAAGGAATATTTATTAGACCAGTTGGGCCATTATATGAACTTGCACTGTCTGGAGTAGCATATGAATTAAAAGCAATAAAAATGATAAGAAATATCGGGGCGACCCGATTTGAACGGGTGACCCTCTCGTCCCGAACGAGATGCGCTAGCCAACTGCGCCACGCCCCGCTTAATTTTAAAAAGGTATTCATTATATTTTTATCTTACTAAAACAGGTAAGTTTATCCATTACCTCGTAATTAGTTAAATCAAATTTTAAAGGAGTGATAGAAATCATATTTTTTCCTATAGCTTCAAAGTCTGTATTTTTCCCTTTCTCCCATGAAGGTTTTTCTCCATCTAACCAAAAATAAGAGTTACCCCTTGGGTCTATTTTTTTTATCATAGTATCTTTATAAATTCTTTTTCCTTGTTTTGTAAGCATTGTTCCTTTAATTTTTTTTACACAAGGGATATTTATATTTAAAAAAGTATTTTTGGGGAGATTGTTCTTAATAATTAATCTACATAAATTCCTTAAAAATTTAGAGATACCAGATAAATTAAATATCTTTTCTCCACATAATGACACAGCCATAGAGGGAACTCCAAGTAATGTTCCTTCTAAAGCAGCACTAACTGTACCGGAATATGTTATGTCATCGCCTAGATTTGCTCCTTTATTAATTCCGGAGACAAGTAAAGCAGGTCTTTTGTGATTCAATAAGTAGTATATTCCAAACATTACACAGTCTGTTGGTGTTCCTTCAACGGCAACTACATTTTTTTTTAAAAACCGAACTCGTAAAGGATGATGCATAGTTATAGAATGTCCCGCTCCACTCTTTTCTTGTAATGGAGCCACGACACATAAATCTCCCAGCGGTTTCAAAATCTTTATTAGCAAATTTATCCCATTTGAATATATGCCATCATCATTTGTAATTAGTATTTTAGGTTTCATTTTTATATTATTTCCATATTCTGGTCGGGGCGACCCGATTTGAACGGGCGACCACTCGCACCCCAAGCGAGTGCGCTAGCCAACTGCGCCACACCCCGTCATTATTTTTCTCCCTCTTTGACATTAAATCTTATGAATGGGCAAAACTACAATATAATAAAATCTATCTTGTAAGAAAAATAGGTATCTGTCCCTATTTTAATACACCGATTCTTCTGATTTCTTTTAATTTACCAGCTATAATCTCGCAATTATAAATTCCATTGGCCACTATACTTCCTTGTCCATTTTTCCCGTCCCAGGAAATTTCATTAGTATATCCACTTGAAGTTCCCTTACCACCTTCTGCCCCTGCTGAATAGTTAAACTTTCTTACCAAATCACCTGTTAAAGTATATATACTTATCTCTACATCACTATCTTTGGTTAAGACATAAACTATCTTGGTTTCCTCTTTTCCAGCTGAGAAAGGATTTGGATAATTTGTAACATTTGAAAGAGTAGTTTCTGGAATAACATAACCAAGAATATTGTAAATTCCAGACGAATTAATTATCGCTCTTATGACCTTAGTCGTGGTATCTAAACTATAACCACTCTCTACTATTTCCCATTTATTAGAGACTTCATTTAATTTAAAAATTCTTAAATACTTAACTGGTATAGAAGTTCCATCCAAAACTCCGTTGTTATCAGCATCAGAATAAGTAAATA
Source organism: Candidatus Firestoneibacteriota bacterium (assembly GCA_043822305.1). GTDB lineage: Bacteria > Oederibacteriota > D2-FULL-39-29 > D2-FULL-39-29 > JBDRBU01 > JBDRBU01. Next base: position 27,225 of record JBDRBU010000012.1, on the reverse strand, counting down.
AAATAGTTGCCGAAAAAACAACATCGCTGACTTTTGAATCAGCGGCATCAAAAAAATCAACTGAATAACCGGTTGAATCACCTATGGGCTTAATTAAAGGGTCCTTCTTTGCGGATAAATTTGCATTTGATATAGCATTAGTTGCGGGAGATTGAATTACTTTCAGGTAACCATTATCGGGTAATCCTGAAGTTATATTAACTGTGATTAAATTATCACTTGAACTAACATTTTTTCTATCTATCTTAAATGAAAAAACTTCATTGCTATATCTTGATACTGATTGTGTATCTAACGCTTCAATTTTAAAATAATAAGTGGTTAAATCAGTTAATTTTGGTAGAGTATATGAAGTAGAAGTAATTCCACTAATAACTGTCTCGAGTAAAAAATTACTATTAGTTGAATAATGTAGTTTATAGAAAGCAACATAATCACCCAGTCCGGAATCAGGGTCTCCATTATTTTCCCAGGTTAAAGTTGGTGTATCATCGCTTAAAGTAGAACCATTTACCGGAGTAAGTAAAGAAAAAGTATTTGGAGGTTTATTGGCATTATTTATGGTAATGTTTTGACTTGATGTATCTTCTCCTGAATATGAAGGCACACCATTATCCGTTCCAATAACTTTTATTTTATACTGTGTACCATTCGGATGATTACCAGTAGGCCATGCATAAGGTGAAGAAGTAAGTCCACTTACAATAATGGTAGGATAACCATCTAATCCTCCATCTGAAGAAAGTTTAATATCAAATGTATGAGTATCAGTTCCATTTTGGTCACTGCAAGTCCATGTAATATTTTGAACTCCAGAGAAAACTCCACCCGAATCAAAAGAAGTTAAAGTAACAATAGGTGCTATATTCGGATTATTAATTGTAACTAAACCATCAGCTACATCTTCTCCGGTTAAACCTTTACCATCAGTCGCGATTACCTTTATCTTGCAAAACCCGCTATTAGCATACTGTCTTGTATCTATTGAAGAAATCGTCTGTGGAGATGTTCCGACAGAAACTCCACTGGCTATTGTTATTGGATAAGTAGAACCACTATCCCGTGAAAGTTTTATATCAAACGAAGAAATTTGATAGCCAGGACCATCCGGGTCGCTAAATGTCCAGACAACACTTTGAGATGAACCACTCCAATCACCTGTATTTGGAGATGAAATTGTCACTGAAGGAGGAGTATCAGCATCTATAGAACAAATTGTTGAAGCAGTACTATATGCATTTCCATCAAAACATTGTACTTTCCAATACCACACCCCATATGTTAAGGGAGAAGTAATGGTAAATGAAGTCGTACTGGTTCCCTCAGCAATATTAGTATAAGCCGTAACCGGCGGAGTAACTGCATCTAAATACAATTTATAAGTTCTTGTATCGCCATCATCATCAGCAGAATTATTCCAGGTAAATATTGGAGTTGTAGTTGTAACCACTCCATTATTAGGACTTACTAATGTTGGTGTTGTTGGTGGTCTATTATAGGAAACAGTAACATCAGATAAAGTTGGTGTTGAAAGTTTCGTGGAGTTTAAGTATGCATTTAACTTGAAATATCGATTACCATTATGAACAGGATTTATTACCTGTCCACCTGCATTGGTATAATATGTAGTACCTGTTCCATCAAACCCCAAATAATTCCATGTTGAATTATCATTATTTGTCGCTATCCGAAACTTTAATTCGGTATCAGCTGGTTGGGAAGATGGATTCCAGGATATATTCATCCAGGATAATGTTGTCGTTGAAGTTCCTGTATCTTTGCTCGATGAAATCCATGTATTTGTATTACTATTATTTAATCGTAAGTTATATGCCCATGTATCAGGTAAATCACTAACACCATTATTTCCTCCAAAAATAATTGTCTTTTGATTTGTATTATCATATGCCATATTCAATCTGTATCTTCCAGAAGGCAATACAGGAGGAGCCATATTTTTCCAGTTATTACCAGCAACATCATAAACCCATGTTTCATTAAAATAAGTACTTATATTCCAACCACCAAACATTATAACTTTTTCATTGATAGAATCATATGATAATGAATGGTACCCTCTTATTGATGGTGATGTAAGTGGAAATTTTTGTGTCCAGGTATTTTCTACAAAGTCATAAATCCAGGTATCATTTTTATAAACCGAACCATCAAATCCTCCAAAAAGAATTACTTTTCCATTACCAGCATAACACATAGAATGATTAAAACGAGCAGATGGTGAACCTGTCACAGGAATTTTCTGGGTCCATTCCCCCTCTGCACCAGCAGCAACATTATATACCCATGTTTCATTATTACCATTTGCTCCATCAGATGTTCCACCAAAAAGTATCACTCTCTCATTTAAAACATCATATGCCATTCCATGACAAAACCTCGCCGAAGGAGGTCCAGATGGGGATTTTGGTGTCCATCCATTTGAACCGTAATCATATACCCATGTCTCGCCTTTTACAGATCCATCCCATCCTCCAAAAAGCACCATTACCTGTTGAACACTGTAATAAACCATAATTCCTTTATATCTGGCAGAAGGAGGATTAGATGCATTCTTATTTGTCCATGTATTTGATGAAAAACTATATTCCCAGGTATCCTGTAATGCAGAAGCACCTAATCCACCAAAAAGTATTATTCCGTCTGCTGCACTATTATAAGATATATAAGAATAGCATCTATTAGAAGGAGAAGGTGACGGGGTCTTTTCTGTCCAATCATTCACAAGTTCAATATACGAAGAAGCACCTGTCCCTCTGATTGAAACTCCATCAGGAGTTCCACCATTAAAATCAGTATCAGATGTATTTAACCAGTTAGTGGCACCATAAACATTTACAAAGGATAAAAACAGAATTATAGTAATTTTTTTTCCCATCTTATTTACCTATTGTTTTCAGTGATTTTAATTCCCCCTTAATAAAGGGGGTTAGGGGGTTGTCATCCACTTTCTTTACATTACCCAGCCTTCTTTTATCTTTACATCTGTTAATTCTTTTGAAATTCTTGCACTTAACGATACGGGCAGATTGTCTTTATTTGTTTTTAATATTTTTTGTAAAAATTTTAAAACAACCCTTTTAACATGATAATCCACATCATTTATTAAATTTAATAAAATTTCAGCACTTAAATCCGAACCTATTTCTCCAAGTCCCCAGGCTGCATTCAGTCTAACAACTCTATTTTTATTTTTACTCATCTCTTTTAATATTTGTAATGCCTTATTAGGATTATATTTATACAAGGCTTTTGATGCTGTTGCTTTTACTTTATCATCATTATCTTCCAAGAATGGAACAAGTAGTTTTTGAGCAATATCTGCATCTGTTTCTTCAACAAGTTCTGCTTCTATTATTTCAACTCCTTTTACCCTATCTTTAGGATGAGAACCTTCCATTAATTCTAATGGAGAAGAAGATTCACCAATAAGTTGAGTGGATCCAACATTTTGCTGCAGTAAATTAGAAATTATTCTTTCTTGATGTTGTAATAATATTCCCTCTCTCCTGGCAGATAACCTGGCAGAAACATATGAAAAAACTATTACTACAAAAATTATTCCTATTATAAATATTAGAATTGTTATTGAAAAATTTTTGCTTATAATTTTTTGATTTTCCTTAAAAGCTTGTTTAATATCTTCATCTCTTTTCACTATAGCCTTTAAAAATTCACGTCTTTCGTCACCTACCTTAGAAATTATGCTTTCTAAAGTTTTTTCTGTAGGACCTAAGACAGTACTTATTAACTTTTGCTGTTGTTTCTGAAATTCCGCAAATAATTTAGCCATTTCCTCATATGAAGGTTCAGTTTTTTGAATGGGTTGTATCTCGGCCGTAGGAAAAAGTTCTTTATAAATTATATTATGCATTTCCTTTACTTTCTTATCTTCGGGTGATAACTTACTTGCTTTCTCAAAATAAGGAAAGGCTTCATTTAATTTTCTTTGCAAGTAATATTCTGACCCTTTTTCGACTAACATTTTAACTAAAAAAGAAATATATTTCTTGTTTTCTTTATCTAACTTCAGGGAGTTTTCAATATCAAATATAGCACGATCAACATCCCCTTTAATGTATTTTTGAACACCATCTGTAAAGTAATTCTGCGCCCTTTCATCTGCAGAGCAAGAAACAGTAAAGGAAATAAATAAAGTAAGAAAAGTAAAAAAAGTAATTAAAGTTTTAAACATAATTACTCCTATTTTAATAAGTTTAAGACATCTAATAATCTTCTTAATGCTTCTTTTGCTTTTAAATTATTTGGATTTATTTTTAAAACCTCTTTTAATTCTGACTCTGCATTTTCATACTCTTTATTAGCCATACACATTCTTGCTTTATTATAATGCAAAAATTCCTTTGCTTCCGGATATTCTGGATTAATGGCTAAAATCTTATTTATTTCTTCCTCGGCCTGGACATATTTTTCCTCATCAGAATATTTTAAAGCCAAAGTATAATGTTCTTGTGCTTCTTTACCATAAATTACCTTATTAACTTCAAATAATATTCCTTTTGCATCTTCATTTGATGGGTCTATTTCTAAAACTTTATTTAATTCTTCTTTTGCTTTTTCAAAATTTTCTAATTTAAGATACTGCCGGGCTGATATTAGATATTTGTTTAACTCCCTTTCTTTCAAAAGAGCTATCTTTTCTTCTGCTACTTTCTTGGCTTCAATTGAAGGAGGCATTCCAAATTTTACCCTTAGACTAACTCTATGTGATGTATCTAAATTAGATAAACCTAGGGCATAATCAAAATTAATACCTTCTATTTCTACACCAAGACCAAATGAAACTTCTTTGTAATCTGCTCCTGCTCTTAAAAAAATATCCTGCCAGTAAGTTAAATGATATTCTAAACCGGTATGCCATCTAAATGTAAAATTATAAAATTTGAATAAATCTATGAAAGATAAGTCAACGCTTGTCAAAAGATTATCATCAAATAATCTAACATAACCGCCTACTTTTAAATTAATAGGAAATGTATCAGTTTCGTTCTTTAATTTCAATGATGCTGGAATTAGGTTTTGTAAAACTGCGCCTAATCCTAATTTTGAAGACTGAATAATATATATCATTCCTGCATCCAATCCAAGGCCAAAAGCAGAATATGTATCCATTTCCTGTGTTAAAATCTTTAAGTTTCCACCCAAGTAAAGATTCTCAATTATCTTTCTGGAATATGATATGAAATAACTTGATTGCTTTTCTTGATAATACCCTAAACTTTCACCCAATCCATTTGTTTTTTCAGCCAGCGGTGAATCAAATGCAAATCTTGAGACACCAACCGCATTTATTGGGTCAAGTGGCAGAGCATAGCCAAGGTAGTTATATGTCGTTCCAGTAAAAGAGACTAAACTAAACCCTGCTTCTCCATATTGTAATAAACTTAAACCGGCTGGATTTGAATATGGTCCAAAAACATCATCGGCTATAGAAATGTTTACCTTGCCCATAGCAAATGATCTGGCACTAACAGCAAAGGAATTTAAATATTCGCCCGGTAAACCACCCTCACCGGTTGTTTGGGCGTAAACAGATGAAACACATAATAACAATATCAAAAAAATCATTTTTTTTCTCCTATAATTTCTTTTACTTTTTCTACTAATACCTTGACCACAAATGGTTTTTCTAAATAACCATCTATCTTCCATTTTTTTTCAATATTAAATAAATCTTTCAACCCACCTTTGGCCGTACAGACAATCACCGGGATATCTTTTGTTTTTTCGTTTTCTTTCAACTTAGTATTCACTGTAAATCCATCCATCTTGGGCATCATAATATCAAGCAAAATAAGGTCCGGCTTTTCATTTATTGCTTTTTCTAAAGCTTCTTCTCCATCGTAGGCAAGTATAGTTTCATATCCAGCCTTTTTTAATGCCGTGTCAATTATAAATGTAATATCTTTTTCATCTTCAGCTATTAAAATTTTTGCCATCTATCCTCCTTCTTTATTTTATTTTATTCCCCCTTATTAAAGGGGGCCAGGGGGTTGTTCATTTTACAGGTAACGAAAAGTAAAAAGTAGACCCCTCTCCTAACTTACTTTCAAACCATATTTTGCCATTATGTGCTTCTATAATACTTTTACTTAATGATAATCCTATACCAAATCCTGATGTTTTTTTTCTCAAACTACTATCGACCATGTAGAATCTTTCAAACATTTTAGTTTTACTTTCCTCAGGTATACCCAGACCCGTATCTTTAACAGCCACTATTGCTTCTTCTTCTAATAATCTTACTCCTACTATTATACCACCTTCTTTTGTGAACTTCAAAGAATTTCCAATTAAATTCACTAAAACTTGTTTTATTCTATTTGAATCGGCTACAATATTTACAGGAGATTCTATTAATTCAGTACATAAATATAATCCCTTCCCATCGGCTATTATCTTCAATTCTTCTACGGTTTGCTTTATTAAAGAAGAAACATCCATTTCTTTTTTAGATATTGGCAGTATTCCCGCCTCTACTTTTGAAAAATCAAGTATTTCACCAACCAATTTAACTAATCTTTCTGCATTATTTTTTGTTATATCTAATAACTTCTTTGCTGTTTCTGAAAGTTCTTCGCCAAAACTATCCAAAAGCAACTCAATAGACCCCTTTATGGCCGTTAGTGGAGTTCTAAGTTCATGAGAAACATTTGATATAAATTCTGATTTTAATCTATCTAATTCTTTTAATTTGTCATATGCTTTAGCATCCTTAATGGCTAAAGCAGCATTATTGGCAAAAATAGCAAAAAGTTTTTGCTCCCTTTCAGAAAAATGTCCTACATTTTTTAGTGAATTTAAAGTTAAAACTCCCAGGATACTCTCACCTACTTTTAAAGGAGTAACTATGGCACATTTTACTTCATTACGAGATTTTAAATGGCTAAATAGAGAATATTTATGAAGTCCATTAATAAGCAATAATGTCTCTCCACTCTTGGCCACCCATCCGGAAATCTTTTCTCCTACTTTTATCCTGATTTTCTCTATATCCTCCAATTCCAATTCCAATCCACGCGAAGCCTCTATTCTAAGAGTTTTTGTATTTTCATCTAAAAGTAGTATGGAACTACTATCTGCATTTAAAATTCTACAGACTAATTCAAGTATCAAATCAAATAATTGTTTTAAACCCATAGAAGAACTTAAAGCCTGACTTACTTCGTAAAGAGAAACTATATCTCTTAATGTTACAACCTCTTCAACGAGAACCTTTTTATCCAAACACTTTCCAACTCTATGTTTCAAATCATCTATTTCAAACGGTTTAGGGAGATAATCATATGCACCTAATCTTACGGCTTCAATGGCCGTCTCAAGCGTAGCATATGCCGTTATAATGATTACTTCTGTTTGCGGTGATATTTTTTTAACTTTCTTCAAAACTTCTATACCACTCATTTTCGGCATCGTTAAATCTGTCAACACCACATCAAATGTTTCTTTTAAAATACACTCTAGCGCCTCTTTTGCATCAGTAAATCCTTTCACCTCGTAATCTTTCTGACTTAAAATATCCCTTATCAATTCAACAATAGATTCTTCATCATCAAGAACTAAAATTTTTTTATTAGTCATAATTGCACCTCTACCTTGCCGTAGGCTCTTTACTATCCCCTGCGTATTATAATTTTTATCGCAACTTAAAAGTTGCGACTGGAAGTTTTATAATAAAAGTTGTACCTTTGTTGATTTCACTTTCAAAGGTTATCTGACCATCATGTTTCTTGATTATTTCATAACATAAACTTAATCCTAATCCTGTACCCTCACCAATTTTTTTAGTTGTAAAAAATGGCTCAAATATTCTATTTTTTTCAGATATACCCATACCTGTATCCGAAACAAGAATTTTAATAAATTCTCCCTCTAACATAGTCGCAACTTTTATTGTTCCACCAGACGGCATGGCGTCTATTGAATTATTATACAAATTAACAAGAACTTGTTCAATCTGATTTTTATTGAGATAAAGCGGTGGCAAATCACTACTTAAATCTTTCAAAATATTAATTTTTTTCAAATCAAATTCAAAATTTAAAATTGACAAGGATTTATCTACGATCTCATTTATATTAAGCAATTCTTTAGTTAATTTGAATGTCCGAGAAAATATTAACAGGTCACCAACTATCTTTTTCACCCTGATGGCTGATGCTTCAATTAACTTCAAGGGTTTATAAACTATATCTTCCTCGCGGGCTTTTTTTAAAAGATTCTGTGAATAACCAAGTATAACCGTCATAGGATTATTTATCTCATGGGCAACTCCTGCTGTTAATTTTCCAATGGCGGCCATTTTTTCTGATTGAATTAACTGGTCATGAAGTTTTTGATTCTCAATTTCTTTTTCTTTTAATCTTCTTATATCCAGAGCCACACATACAATTCCAGCTAAATTTCCGCTTTCATCTTTAATTATAGAATTTGAAAAAAGAACAGGGATTATCTTTTCATCTTTGGTTTTATAATTAACTTCATGACTTCTAACAAAATTATCTTTAAATATTTTTTTTATATCTACATGCTCTGGTTGTTCTTCAGCAAAAATAAGATTAGCGGATCTCCCAATTAGTTCTGTTTCTTTTTCATACCCTAACAAATCCAATGCTTTCTGGTTTACTCTAATTATATTAAGCACATCGTTAGCGACAATTAAAGAATCTGGTATGGTTTGTATGATATTCTCGGCTATGATTGATACATCTAAAACAAATAATTTATATTTTACTATTGAATAACTGATAAAACTAATCATGACTAAATCCCCAAATGATGTATAGATACATTCTGAAAGTTGATATTTTAATATTCGTGACAAATAGTACGCAAAAAAATAAATCAATAATAAAGATAAAATTCCACCAGAAATATACCCCGCTTGATATTTTTTATTAATATTATTAGTTTTAAATCTAAAATTAATAGCCAAAACAAATGATGCAAAAGTAATTCCGATAACATAAGACATGGCGATAATTAAAAACACGGGATTAGATGGAACACCGGCAGAATATCCCAAAACTTTTTTAACGGGTTCTGTAACTATTAAATCTGTAGTTAAACCTAAAACAGAAATTATTGTGGTTGGTAAAAATATAAATGAAAGAAAGAGTTTATTTTTAAGAAGTTTTTCTTTTTCTGTAAATATTAAAGTAAAACATAAAAGAAAACTTGAAGAAAAAGTCCAAAAAGTACTTAACCTTACCCAAAAATATGCCGTATCTAAATTTCCTGCTTGTGTATACATAAATCTACAAAATTCACCATAAGACAAAAATACACAAAATAATAGGAAATATTTATTTAACCTGCTTTTTTTATTATTAAAAAAAGTAGAAACCCCCAAACAAAAAGCAATAACACTTGCCAGAAAAGGCAATAAAGCTAATACATTCATTTAATCTCCTAATAATAAATGGGGACAGCCACCATTTTTTTCCTATTTTCCTATTTTTCTTAATTCTTCAATTAAACTTCTTTCTTTTAAAGTTAAAGATGTGGGTAAGACTACTTTTACTTTTACCATTAAATCACCTTTTTGCCCTGTGGAATCACAAAAACCCATCCCTTTTAAACGAAATATTGAACCATTCTGTGTTCCAGAAGGAACTTTCACGACCACTTTACCTTTAAAAGTAGGAATATCAACATTCCCACCCAAAATTAGTTCATACATTGTCACCGGAATTTCACAGTGTAAATTAAGCCCTTTTAATTCAAAAACATTATGCGGTTTTATTTTAACAACCAAAAATAAATCTCCATATCTCCCATTTCTCAATTTTCTTCCCTGTCCGATTATTCTTATTTTAGACCCTTCTTTAATATAAGACGGAATTTTTACTGTCAATTTTTTTGTCTTAATAGTTACTCCACTACCCTTACAAATATTGCATACGGAATTCCGGCTAACAACACCTCTGCCGCCACATTTATAACATTCTTCTTGCATCTGTAACTCAAAAGTCTTCTCTCCTCCCAGAAAAACATCCTTTAAATCGAGTTCAATCTGATATTCTAAATTTGAATCCTCTGTGGTTGTTCTATATTCCTGGCTCTGGCTAAAAAATGTTTTAAAGAAATCAGAAAACCCACCAAATTCACCAAATATATTGTCATCATATTTCTCTCTGGAATTTGGAGATGTATATGTTTGCCAGTTTGACCAATCAGAACCAAGTTGGTCATATTTTACTCTTTTATTGTCATCGGAAATAACTTCATATGCTTCGTTTATTTCTTTAAATTTTTCTTCTGCTCTTTTATTGCCAGGATTTAAATCTGGATGAAATTTCCTGGCAAGTTTTCTATAAGATTCCTGTATAGTCTTTTTATTGGAATTTTTATCAACACCTAATATTTTATAATAATCTCTGTATTCCATATAATTTTATTGTCATTGCGACACATTTCATCCAGTTTTATCTATAATTAGTAAACTGCAACGGTATATTTAAGTTCTTTCCTTGTAACATTTTCATAACCAATTGTAAATCGTCCTTATTTCTACTGGTTACTCTAACCAGATCATCCATAATTTGAGCAGAAACTTTTATACCTGTTTCTTTTATTGTTTTTACAATTTCTTTTGCCTTGCTTTGTTCAATTCCTTCCTTAGTCTTGATTATTTGTCTAACTAAAGAGCCACCAGCAGGTTCTATCTTACCAAAATCCAGTGATTTGATAGGAACTCCTCGCTTAATTAATTTTGACTCAAGAACATCTATAACGCTTTTTAGCTTATACTCATCATCTGAAATTATAGTCAAATCTTTTAACTCTTTATTAAAAATTATTTGTGATTTAGTTCCCTTAAAATCAAATCTATTAAGGATTTCTTTCATGGCCTGATTAACAGCATTATCTACTTCTTGCATATTTACTTTTGAAACAATATCAAATGAATAGTCATTGGACATATTTAACTCCTTCTCTCCGCAAAATTAAATTTTTAATAACCTTATTTTTAGATTTATACTTGGAAAGGTCTAATGGCTGACCATTATAAGTAATTTTTACACCAGATTTATTACCTATAACTAAATTAAACTCATCATTAGCTTCCCATTCTTTCCTCTCTCCACCTTTAAGTGATAAAATTTGAGTTGGCTCATTATCCTTGGCCATCTCGAAATAAACATCTTCTGTGGTTTCAACTATTAGAACTAAAGGCGAAAAATTACCCGATATATTTGATGTATTAATATGTGTTTTCTTTGATAGATGAGCACAACTTTTTATCCCTAAAATCAAACATATTAAAAATATAACTGTCAATATCAATAAAGCTACTATCTTTGTTTTTTCTGTAATTTTTATTTTTTTCTTTTGCAACTTTATGACACTGTGAGATATCATATAATCCAAATTAACCTTGTTTGTTTTAGAACTTTTATAAAGACTTAAGATCTCAACAGGTTTTAATCCCAGATAGTCAGAATATGTTCTTAAAAAGGCTTTTAAATAAGTTTCACCCGGAAATTGCTCAAAATCTTCCTTCTCTAATGCTTCAAGAAACTTAGGTTGAATTTTTAAATCTTCTGAAATTTTTTCATATGTTAATCCCTTTATTTCTCTTTCTTCTTTTAATCTATTTCCTATTCCCATTTCTTCCATGACTCTCCTTACTTACTTTAATAATGAAGATATAACTTCTACTCCTTCAGGAATTTTAAAATCAAATATATCAGTTTTAACTTCAGAATTTAATTTAAAATTTTTAAAAGTTATACTTATATTACTTAATTCATTATAATACACTGAAAGATGTATTGGTAACCATTTTTCTTTGTCAAATAACCCACTTATCTTTGAAAATTCCGAATGCTCATCTCTGGGGATGAATTCAACTAAGACAGTTTCTTTATTTTCCATCTTCTCTTCTTTTAAGAGTTTTGTTTCAAATCTACTTTTTATACTATCAATAAATAAATCAAACTGGAATAAAAAATATTCTTTATTTTTAACTTCAGATATATCCTGCACAATAACCTGTCTCATGGCCGGAAAATAAATCCATATAGTTTTACCGTCTGAAATCACAAATTGTTTATTAGGCTCAGTATAATCAAGGCACATCATACCCGGCTTTTTAAAAGTTATATTACCTTTCATCTTTTGGGGGTCCTCCATATCCGAAATACAAATAACCTGCTCAACATCTGCCTCGAAGGAATTCATTTTATTCTTCATCGATTCTGTTAAATTATTAATAACTTCATCTACATTAAGTGCATATGATGAAGAAATAAAAAATAAATAATATATTAGCCATTTTAAAGATTTTGTCTGTTTTGTCATATATAGCTACATCATTATAAAACATAAACCATATTATTGTCAATAGCAAAAACGACTCTGACCCCCTTTTTACTGCTTGACTTAGGTGTTATTATGTAGTATACTTAAAATCATGAATACAGAAGATATCCTTTACATGGCATTATTTATTACAACCTTATGCAGTATCATTATGCATTTTAGGGTTCACCTAAAAAAAAGAGAATTAAGAGATCTACATAACAAGTATCAAAGACTGCTTTTTCAAAGTGAGGACCTCACACAAGATGCTAAAATTCTTGAAACTATAAATGATGTTGCCTCAGAATTTAATAAAGAACCTGATTTGAATAATATCCTTAATCGCATAGTGGATACTGTTAAGGAAATATTAAAAACAGAAATTAGTTATATAGAACTTTTTTCGGAAAAGAAAGATTCTACTCCTTTTTATATATGCAAAGGTATTGAACATTTAAGGTTGGATAATTACATTTATGAGAAAATTTCCAAAGGTCATTCAATATTAATCAACAACCTCTCTCCATCTCATACTGAATATACAAATTATCAACTATTATATAGTCAAGGGATAATTTCCATGAACATTGCTCCTTTGAAATCGCATCATAAAATATCAGGTCTTATAGGTGCATTTTCAAAATTAAATTATAATTTCACCGGTAAGGAATTAAGGTTATTAACCATATTCTCATCAGAGGCATCTATAATCATTGACAATGCTTATTTACTTGAGAAAACAAGAGAACTCTCTGTAACAGATGAATTAACCGGTTTATATAACTTCAGATATTTTCAGGGAAAATTACAAGAGGAATTTTTAAGGGCAACAAGATATAACCATGAACTTTCTTTATTTATGGCTGATATTGACCATTTTAAAGATTTTAACGACACATATGGACATCAAACGGGTAATATTGTTTTAAAAAATATAGCCAAAATTTTAAAGGATGATAGCCGACCAACAGATTTTGTTTGTAGATATGGTGGTGAAGAATTCACTATAATCTTAACAGAAACTCCTAAAGAGAATGCTTTTAGATTTGCAGAAAGAGTAAGAAAAAAAACAGAAGAAACTGTTTTTTTAAATGAAGATGGAAAACCTACACAAAAAGTTACAATAACTATAGGCGTATCAAACTTTCCAACAGATGGTCCTGATGAATATAAAGATTTGATAGAATATGCTGATAAATCTCTTTATCGTGGTAAAGAAAGCGGCAGGAACAAGGTAGTCTCTTATTAATTACCCACGCACCAATATCTGATGCGGGGTTTACTTTTCCCCTTTATATTTATCCAAATATTTTTGTGTTATAAATTCTTTTATCTTATCCATAACCTCAAGAGGAGTGTCTAAAAATTGAATTCCCATTTCATATATTTCCGAATTATGGTCCCATTTAACCCGGCCTATCACCTTTATATAAGTAGATTGTGCATTTATTTTAACTTTGCCATCTGTTGTTAAATCCATTTCTATTTCTACAAAATGCTTCCCACTTAACAGCATGCTTTTAATTTCGTCACTTAAATCAATCACATTTATACACATTCCCCCCAGACTTATATTTTGTGTTTTTGCTTCAATCCAGTTTGTTAGTATATTTGCTTTATCATCTGATAATACTTTAAATTTTAAAGGAACTTCTTTATTTAACCTAATATAACGTCTATGTTCTATTCCATTAAATCCTTCAACCATTTTACACCCCCTCTCCTTCTACTTTTCCTACTTCTAATTTTACTTCTGAGCGTTGTTCTACTTTTTCAACCTGACCATCCCTAATCCAAAAGATTCTATCACTTATATCAAGCATTTTTAAATCATGCGTAGCACTTATAACCGTAACTCCTTTTTCTTTATTCAATCTCTTCAAAAGCATAATGATTTCTTTTCCTGTTTTTAAGTCCAGATTACCAGTTGGTTCATCAGCTAAAACAATAGCCGGATCATTGGCTAATGCTCTGGCAATGGCTACTCTTTGCTGTTGTCCTCCTGAAAGTTCTGATGGTTTATGACCCATTCTACCTTCTAACCCAACAATAGTTAGAAGTTCAGAACTTTTTGCCAGTGCTTCATCGTGCGACAAACCTGCAAAAACCATTGGAAGCATAATATTTTCTGCCGCGGTCATGACAGGTATTAAATTGAATGTTTGAAATATATAACCAATTTTTCTACATCTAAGCCAGGCTAACTCATACGCATCAAGTTGGGCTACATCTACCTCATCAATATAAACTTTCCCATCTGTAGGTTTATCTAAACCGCCGATCATATTAAATAAAGTAGATTTTCCACTTCCAGATGGTCCCATAATTGAGACATACTCTCCTTTTTGTATCTGAAGAGTAATACCGGTTAAAGCTTGAACCTCTATCTTCCCCATAATAAAAACTTTTTTTACATCTTTTACTCTAACAATACTTTCATAAACCATTTTTTTTATACCTCCGTTCGCATAGCATCTGCTGGCACCATTTTTGCTGCTTTATAAGCAGGATAAATACAACCTATGACAGAAAGGACTATGCCTAATATTATTGAAATCAGAATATAAATAATTATTTTGATTAATGGATAACAAATTATAACTTTCCATCCATTCTTAATTAAATAAAGAATACTTATACTAAGTACGCCAAATAAGGAGCCACCTATTGAACCGACTATACCTTGAAATGCTGCCTCCAGAATAAATAATTCAACAACAAATTTATCTAATGCTCCCAAACATTTCATCGTGCCTATCTCTTTGTACCTTTCACTCACAGACATGAGCATAGAGTTTGTAATACCTAAGACGCAAACTAATAATGATAGTATAACTAACCATGTTTGCTTTACTTTCATATCCGGATCAGACTCAATGGCTAATGAAGACGAAATAGCAGAACCAGCCAGGACACTGATTAAAAAAGCAATCCCAAGGAATATACCGCCCATAGTTATAATGGACCGGCCAAATCTAATCTTTAAACTGTTAAAACTAATCTTAACTGCATCTGATAACGGCAAAGTGATTTGTTTACCAATCTTTTCTTGTTCCATAATTCACCTCATATTTATAAATATTTCTTGGAAATTTCTAATCCGATTATGCCTCTTTTAACGAGTTGCTTTAAGTATTCCAATAAAGAAGTTTCTGCTTCGATATTGGAAAGTTTATGATTTTCAACAATATAATTTACTATATCGCAAACTCTTCTTCTTCCATCGCATAGATTCCAAATCTCAGAACCAATTTTATCAAGCACAACTGTCTTTTCCTTGGGCATGAAAAATATCTTTGATAAAATATTAACCCACCCACCTTGTTTTCGTTCTAAAGTTATAAAAACTTCCCCGTTTTTTTCACTAACTTTAAGTGTTGGATTCCTTAATGGCTTACTGTTTAATATTCCTTCTTTATTTTTTAATGACATTTTATTGATTTTATAATATTTAATAACTCTTCATCATTATTGATATTTGAGCTTTCACTCACTACAAAGATTCTATTAGATTCGGGACAAAGCCAAACAAAGCATAACATAATGACCTTTTTAAGGTTAAACAATTTCCTCTTATTGGTAAAAATCACCTTCAAACCATCATGATTTTGTAGATTGATCTTGCTTACAGAAACATTTTCTTTAAATCTTTCCTTATAGAAGATACTTAACCATTTTTCCAAAGAAATATCCGCTAATAGATTGTTGGCTAACCCCCATCTTTCTATTTTTATAACCTTAAGACCGTTAACAAATACAAATTTCAAATATCCACTTTTAAAAATATAACTTTCTAATTTCCATAAAATAGGCAAACTAAACGACAGATTATAAATAGACCAAAATCTTTTTTCATTATCATGACATTTCAAACTACTTAATATTTCTTTTGTTAAATTCGAATCCTGGTTTAATAACTGGCATAAAACAACTCTCTTACATAGATCACAATGCCAGATAATCCCTGTGGCAACTACATTGTTTGTTTTCCATTCAAAAGATAATAATTTACTCTTTAAATCTATGTCTTTGGAAAATTTAAAAATTTCTTTCTTTTGTTTTGCCTTCTTTTCTATAGAATGCAGAAACTTATTCAAAATCTTACCTACAGAAACATTAAATTTCGAATAGTTCCATTTCAATTCTAAACCAATTTTTAAACCAGCACCCAGACTTACATATCCATTCTTGTCATGACCACCTATCGCCAGTGGCTCCCAATCATCAGGGATATTTAAACTAATTTCCCTCCAGGCAAATTGTTTCATTGACTTTCCTTAGTGTAAAAAATAATATTGGTCATGGTTAATTGCGAAGCAATTAGACCTTTTTAAAATGGTAATGGACTTATTGCTTTAGAAATTAAAGCAATAGACACACAGACCATACCAATAAGACCTATGCCACACGCATATCCTACGGCTATCACTGGAGCATACTGTCTCCAGGTCTCTTTTCCAAATCTCTTGGCTAAATAAAGTCTGCCTAATAATGCTCCCAGAATCTCCGGGATTAAAAATGGAGGCAACGATCCAAAGCCTCTTATAATTCCATAAAATAGAAGCACAGGAAACCCTAATAAATTAAATACAATAAATATAACTATTCCCAGCGAAAAACCTACGAACATAAGAAGAGGTTTTATGGCATCAAGTAACCATGTGTGTCCAGTTACTGTTGAACTTATCCAGAGACATTGATTTAGAGCATCTAATTGCCACATCTTTTGAGCATATGGATACGCTGGAGATGGAATAGGACCTAACTGCCATATAAACTGCCAGAACATTATACTTGTAATAAATATTATCGGGACCATAAAGAGTTCTGCTTTAACTATACTGGTGATTTTTGTTCCTGTTAATTCGATTTCTCTAAACTTTTGAGCATATCCACCATAATTATCTATAGGGACAGGTGCAAACCATATATCTGCTCCCTTATAGCCACTTAATATAAATGTTGCTTCTCTGACCATGGGTATTCCAGCCCACTGTCCAGAGAGTCCGACCATACGGGCATTAATATATGAATTAAGCGGGGTAAATATAAATCCAAAGAATAAAAAGAAGTATATTGGAAATCCGGGAACTAAAAATTTACAAAGAACTATATAACAGATAACGACCACTATAAATAATGTTATGGCTATAGGTATAGGAAAATCTCCTCTTCCCTGAGGTAACTCAGATGGTTCTTTAGACTGGGTAGGAATTCCTTTTCTGGCTTTTTTTAAAGTTTTAACTACCTGATAAATTCCAATAACAGCCACAGCAAATGTTAAACCGATATCAAAACTTAACCAGAAATCTATACCATTAGAAAATACCGTGGCAATAATATCCATTCCGGGTCTCCAATTCTCAAGGAGTCCCACCTTATATAGTATAGGATTTGCTAAAGTATAAGTCATAGTCCCAATAAATGCTCCAACAACTAACCAAAATGGCAAAACAAAACCTGTTAAAATTACTCCAATGTTCAATGTAATACCTGTGGGAGTTGCCGGCAAGAAGGTTTCAGTAACCTTCGTTAAATCTAAAAATGGTATGGGTAAAAGAGACAATGTTTGGTTAAATAATGCATTGGTTATAGTAGGAATCCCAACATAGACGACACCAAATATTATTCCGATCATAGCCCCAATACTAAAAACCTGCCATCGCCAGGTTTCTTTCTTTTCAGTTGTTTCAGCAAGTGCGGTTGCACCCTGAACGGCTAATGGAGCCAATGGAAAAGGTAATTTTTCAACATCCGAGGTTACCCTAAATAAAGTATATCCAAAAGTAAACCAACCAATTCTTGAAAGAATCATTCCACCCATAAGAAGTGCAATGGCCGGTATCCAATCTTTATGGAAAAAAGTCCTTTTTAATATTGCTTCTGAAGTAGCCGATGGAGCAACCCAGTGAGGAATCTTATCGGCGACACCAAAGCCAATAGCAGCCGGAGACTGAACTAAATATTGATTCCAGATCAAACCCCCAAATGTTCCAGACCCACCAACAATTAAGGCCAGGGCCACATAATACAATAAATATATTTCCTGTTTTTTTAAAGTCGTATAAGACCTTTTAGCTATTTCTGCAAATATTATGATTGTAACCCATTCTGCGGCTGGTCCTAATGTTCCACCTGTGACCAGACTTAAATACATTGAGCCGGGAGCCATGATTAAACTTACAAATAAAACACCCAGAATTGTTTTTAGTGTAAATCCTTCCTCAAATGTAGTTGGTGTTGTTAATAAATTTCTATACTCTAATAACTCTTCATCTTCTTTATGATTTGCCTTCATTTGATAACTCCCTCTCTCCTTCTTTTTTATAGGTTTCTTTACCTTTATCGCTAACTGTTCTCCATATTAAAAATTGTTTTCTAATTCCATCTAAAAATCCTCTATTTACTCTGCTCCAGGTAGAAAACTCTCCAGACTTTCTTTCAATATTAAATTTAACACTATGAATATTATTATCTTCTGTTGGTAATGTATCTATCGTAACATTTTGACTGATACCTAATTCAAAAGGAACTATCCAAACAGTAAGTTCTTCTCTGTAACCTTCTCCATACTCATTAGAGATATTAGAAAGAGTGACTTTCTCTGTATAAAAGCCTCCTAATGTTGATTCTGTATGTGCTCTAAAATAATTTAATAAAAATCCATTTATGGGCAATACATCTCTTATATTAACTGTAAATGGTAGTTCAAATATCAGATTATTTCCTTGCGGTTTTGGAAATTGCCATCGACGAGAAACATCTGGAACAGCCATTTGAGCGGCTTTAATAGCAGGATACATTGTTGAAACAATAACTGTAATAATAACAATTCCACAGGTATAAACGGCAGACATAGAAGAATAATTTAAGATTAATCCTGGCAGTAATTGAAACTGTGTAATTAACTTGGAGGCAGTTTGTCCCAGCAAATAACCTGTTATGGCACCTATAGTTGCATATACGGCTGATTCAGCAAGAAATAAAGCAGAAATATGAGTGGGCGCAAGACCTACGGCACTATAGGTTCCTATTTCTTTTGTTCTTTCATATACCGAACCTAACATCGTATTTAACACAATTAAAGCACCTATTAAAACCGGTATAAATATATTGGCTAATCCAGAATATAAGGTTCTACCCATCGAACTATACAAATAACTATTCCCTTGATATCCAACAAATATAGTCAGAGCAAGTCTTGGCATCAGTTGTTTTATCTCGTCAGCAAATATCTCCGGTTTTTTATCAAATGGAATTCTAACTCCTCTTAAATTTCCTCCTAATGACATGGCTAAACTATAAGGAACAACCACAACACTATCAGGAAGTATATGATGTAACACTGGTAATGAAGCTTCTGTACCTATGGCCTCCTCTTTTTGTTGTTGAATACCTCGTGATAACAAATAATTTACAGGTGTAAATGGCTCATTATCCAAATCTTTAATTTCTAAAAATTTCTTATCATCTAAAACCCCTATTATCTTTAAATTCTTACTCCAAACAGTAACTTCTTTCCGGCCTATATCTTCTTTTGAAATTTTAAGAGCATTGGCAATGCTCTCAGGAATAATACAACTATCAACTTCTCCTTCTTTAAACCATCTACCTTCTTTTAAACCACCCTTTGATATTATAAATTCTCCATCATAACTTGAAAGACCCAGCAAGGCAGATGCATTAAATTCTAATTTATCTTTTACAACTTTTATATATTTTTTTGTTTTTGTAGGATCATCAGAAATTAACCAGCTGCGGGGAGACACATTTACTATCCCCTTAAAATGGTTGTTTAAATGTTCATAAAGTGTTTCTTCAATAGCATCCCAGTTTGTTGTCCTTATTAATATTCCTTCATATGTTGCATGATGAGAAAGAGAAATCTTGTTAAACTTTAGATATGATTTAACAGAGGTGAATGACAGGATAGCAAATGTTAGAAGAATTAAAGTAAATGAAGTAAGAAAAGCACGGGCCGGTCTTTTCCTGATATTAGAAATCCCTAATTTAACTGCTGTCGAAATAGTAGTAACCCGGCTTATATCGGCCAAATGAAGTCCAGTGATTGCAGATTTAACCTCTCTCATCTGGACCGAAAATTTCCTGTATATAAGTATGATGACAATAACTCCAAGCATGAATATTATAAATGCTAAAAATATTATATAAGGACTATTTGATATATTAAAGGCGGGATGAACCAAATGTAAGATTAAAAATACAAATATAAAAATTAAAAAGATGGCTGATACCTGTTTTCTTATATCTGCAAAATTAAATACTAATCTTTCAAGAAAGAAAACAAAAGGAATAACCAAAACCAGATAAAACAATATTCCTTTTATGACATCGTTGGCGGTCCCTTGAACATCTGGATAACCTCTGGCTTCATAACCCCAGGCTTCTCGACTGTATTTCAAAAACTTATCATATTCTTTATCATTTAATGCTTTTTTTGACTTTTCTAAAGAATCTTTGGCTAATTGATGAAGTTCGTTTAATCTGTCATTAACTATACCAAACTTTTTCATGGTGTTAATGCGACTATCATCTAAGATCCACATATCAGAAGCAATATAAAATGGAGTATGATAAAATAATGGCTGTTTTTTAAGTGATATTCCTTTACCTGTAGGATTTTTTTTATCTGCGTTTATAAGAATTGACTTTGTCCCAATTAGTCCACTACTAAAATTAAATTTAAATCGGGCATTCTCCTCACCAAAAACAACAACAGTAGCCACAGAATATGAACTACCAGGGAACCAGGTTACTGGAATATGTCCAAAATACGAAAAAGCAACAGGGACACTGTCTGTTCTTGCATCAAATACTTGTATAGTTGCCGGCTGAAAATATGTTCTTTGGTCAACAATATCAAAAAGTGTCATGCTTCTACTTTTAAGTACTACACAGGTTTTAAGTTTTTCCTTTGCCTGCCAGATACTAGTTGTTTTAAATTTAAGTTCTCCATTTTGACCTAAATCTTTACTGTAAGTAATTTCACCATCTTTCTCATTTATATAAAATGGTTTTAAAGTATAAAAATAATAATTACTATCAAGTATATTTGCTATAAATTGTGGAACATTAAATATTCTAAAATATCCATCTTTATCTGTTTGTACCACCGGGTCACTTCGGACACCACCTATATTTAAAGGTAATGATTCACGATGAAAGACGACAAGCGCATTAGTGACTGGCTTATTGGGTAAAAAACTTACGGTAGGATCAAATTCTACAACCTGGCCATAACAATCACCAAGACCATCTTTTTCTATCATTTTAATATCACTGTAAGGAAGTTCCTTATAAGACAAATTTAAAAATAAAGCAGATAAAAAATTAACCTGGCTACTTAAATTAGATATATTTACTAAATCTATATTATCTAAAGGAGAGTCAATATTTGCTCTTAAATCATTTAGTGTTACTAGACTAAATCCAAATCTTTTAGATAAAGTAAATGGTTCATGTTCTAAAGCAATTTTGTCTGGAATATAAGTTTCCCAAATCCTGCCTTTCTTATCTGCCAGTAAATCTATGAGTTTATCTCCTTGTAAATTTAAATATTTACATACATATTCACTGCTTTCATAAATAACTTTTGAGAAGGGTTTAAAACGTCTTGCATATAACTCTGATAAACCATAGTAATGACCTCGGACAGTTATTCCTAATTCATCGGTTTGTGAAGAAAGGTCTAAAGAAATTAAAAAGCAGTTTTTAAAAGGTTTAAACTCGTTTTGAGCATCATTTTTAATAAAACTTCGCATTCCATATAAGTAAGTAAAATGACCCGATGTGGCTAAAAATGCAATTGTTCTGCCTGGTTGATATTTTTTATAAACTTTGGCTAATTCAAGTAAAGCAGATATGCCACAAGCACTTTCTGCTCCAGGTGAAAGTGCTGGAACAACAGACATGCTATCATAATAAGAATTAATAATAAGACACTCTTTTTTTAATTCAGCATTATTTCCTTCTATATAACCAATAATATTTTTTGCTTTTTGTTTTTTCCAGGTCATGTTTGCTGTCAGATGAACTTCAGATTCTTTTTCTTCCAATAATTCAGACGCATCTTTTTTACTTATCCAAAATCTTGGAATATTAGCTGGAACACCCAGATACTTACTTTCTGCTTCTCTTCTTGTAGTTGTTTCCGACTCAATGAAAACAACTGCCCTCGCACCAAGTAAAGGTGCGTTTAGCCAGTTATTCCTACAGTTAAAATCTATTAGAACAATATTATCCTTTATATCTTTATCATTAAATTTGGAAATTTCACCATCTTCAACATATACTAATTTTCCAGTAATTCCATCAGAAGGCAAAGTAGAGGTTCTAATTAAATTTGGCCATAATGAAAACATTTCGTATGTTTTATTGGTTTTTATTACCTTTAATTTAGCCCCTTCATCTATTGGAACAACGACATCATACTCAAAAGTTTTTATATTTTTCAAACCTATTTTTTTAAATTCATCAACTATCCAATCTCCTGCTTTATCGCAACCAGAGTATCCCGTTACGCGAGTCTTAAATGAAGACAATTTTAAAATATTATTTTTAAGACTTGCAGAATCTATTGAGTCGTAAACTTCTTTGTAATCTATTGCCTGGACGACAATAGGATTAAGAACTAATAACCAGGTAATAAAAATTATAAATTTTCTCATATAATTTACTTTCCTTTATTTCTGTTTATGTCATGGCGAGGTCGCCTGAGGCGACCGTGGCCATCTCGTCTGTTACGGAAATACCATATATATAGATCTTGAATATATAAGTTGTAATATGACTATAATAATGGCAATAAAAACTTCTCCCAGAATAAAACCAAAAAATAACGGCTTCATCTTTTTATAAACAGAGCCGCCCAGATAAGAGACAATAGTTGACTTAATAAGCCATCCTACAAAAAACGAAAACCATAATCTCCACATTGGTCCACCGTCCGTACTAAATCCCATTACATATCCTATAGGATGAAATGGCCACCACAAAAACTTTTGTCTCATAAACATTATAAATACTAATACAACTCCTCCAAGACCTCCAAATATTAAAAACTGACCTCTATTAGAACTCTCAGTATCTTTAGTATCCTTAGTATCTTTAGGAATAGTCAAATCACTTTGAATAGTAGAATATATCTCAGTAGGTGCATCCCTTAAATACCATCTTTCTAAATTCACTCCACCAAAATGGTAGCTTATATACAAGAAAGAATAAAAACTAACTATAAGTCCTATAACTGCTGCCATTACCATGACAAAAGTTAACTTCTTTCTATTAATACCTGTTTCATGTGCAATTTTATAACCATCATTTATAAATGGAAGTGGTAAAGCTAATAAATCTATCACATATATCCAGTTAAACATTCCTCCTAAGGTTAATGTTTGTGGACTTATAGAAGAAGTTCCTACGGCTGAGTTAATAATACCATATGGAGCAAAATTCTGCTGGGTAAAATAAACCCCACCTTCGGCCACAATCCTGGAGACGACTATAATAATAATTACAAAAATAAGAACTGTAAAAAATCCATAAATTGGAGAGATGCCTACCAGACTTAACAAAAATATTAGAACTATAATCCCTATGATTAAACCAAAAAATGCTATCTTATAGTGTAATCTTTCATCATGACCGTTACGACTATCACTTTTTTTAAAAGCACTTTTTACAATTTCTTTAAGATGCTTCCTGGCATACCAGATACTAAATACAACTAAAACCAGATATGCTCCGAACTGTTCAAACTGTAAAAACTGAGGATTAAGAGCTCCTCCTGTTGTCGGAGTAAAACCAAGGACATTTGCAAAAACATATTGAAACTTAGCATTTAAAAGATAAAAAAACCAAAGACTAAAAGACACATCTACTGGAAGTAAAAATGAAAATCCTATTACTGAAAAGTATATGCTAATGGCCAGACCTTTCATGCCTATCCATGGACTTTCTGTAAATAAAAAATTTAAAGATATATTTCTTAAGGCTATTCTTTCTAAGTCAGGGATAAAAAATGTTAGAACATTGTAAAAATGCAACAAGAAAACTGCTATACAACCAATCCAAAATAATTTGTTTTTGAAAAGCGATGAAACGAAAGAAGATTCTGAACCTTTTACCATTTCTAATGGTAATTGAACTATTGGAAAAGATAATCTTTCATTTTCTATCCATTGTTTTCTAATAATAATTGCTAAACAAAAATATATAAAATATAAAACCAAACTAAAGATAAAAAATGCTAAAAATGGTTTGATCCATGATGCCCAAGGAATTGAGGCACCTTTTGGTAACCCCTCATAAAAGTATTGAGCAGATTCATTAATTGTAGTAGATGGATCAGGGTCAGATGGCATTAACCATTCAGGTATATGCTTTATAATAAGTTCTTCCCATCTATTCTCAACAGTGCTATAATAAAGAGGAGAAGTTACCGTTGGCAATATATATGTAATTATACCTGTTGAAGGGAGCCCTACGACCATGGCCATCATTATATAAATGACTAACAACTCTTTACTGGTTAATTTAATACCAAATATAGAAAGCACCCATTTTACAACAGTCATGAGAATTAAGAGAAAAACGATAACAAGGGGCAGGAAGAAGTACGAACTTAACGACATGCTATAGCGCATATCAGCTAAAGTCGTAAAAGCACATCCTATAAAAATACAAATTATTCCAATAAAAATTGATTTAAAAGTTATTCCATTGTTCATATATTATCTTTTTGTGTCTTTAATTTAAGAAGATACTGATGCTGTTACTTTTTTTCTAATAGTCCTCACTACAAAAATAACTATTATTACTCCCGAAATTATTACTATCGGAATAACAGGAAAACTTGGACCTTCAGACTGAGATGAAGTTGCTGAAAGATTAGATTCTTCACTTTTCTTGTCTTCCATCTCTGTTTTGTCAATCTTAGTCCCAGATGACGATGATTTGGATGTAATAGCCGATGCCTCTTTCCTTGCTCCCTTAACTTGTTTTTCAGTCAAATCTCTTGGTATCCTTAAAATCTGTTTAGGATAAATTAAATTGGGGTCTTTTATCTGATCAGTATTTGCATGATATATAATAGGCCATTGTAATGAATCATAATAAATTATTTCATAACCAGAAATTTTCCAAAGGTATTCACCTTTAAGCACAGTATGTTCTATTGGTTTTTCAGTTGATGAAGTAACAACCTGTTGAGTCGATGTCTCAGTTGTTGGTGTAGATGACACTATTGCCGTTGTTGATTCTGATGTTGTTGTTGCTTCTGGTGTAATAACAGGTACCTCGGCTATCGTCCCTCCTTCACTAATCGTCTTTGCCTCTTTACCTACCTGTGCCTTTGTCGTCGCCTCTTTCGATGTACTGCTTACCTTCTCTGCTGATACCTTAGCATTTACATAATCCCCTTTCTCTAATAAACTCGTAGCACTACTCATATTCTCTTCGGCTATGACTAATAAATCAGCAGAAAATTCACTCGCTCCTGCCTCCTTAGCACTACTTAAATCCACCTTAGCCTGCTCTATAACCAAATTTACTACTTTCTTCATCTCCTCCTTTATATCATTTGATGACTTCTCGGCTAATTCCTTTGCCTTGGCATTATCATGCGATGATAAACTAACTTTCGCACCTTCTAATCCATCACTTGCACTCTTATATACATCTGCTGATAACTGATCGACCTGCAGGTCCTTAGCCATTTTTAAATTATCTTCTAACTGCAAGACTAACGCTTTCACTACCGCAGGCTCCTCTATAGACTTCCTCGAAAGATCTATACTTGATCTCGCAAACTCTAACGCAATCTTATAATCATCCTTGCCTATGGCACCCTTTGCGGATTCTAAAAGTTCATTCGCTGACTTAAACTCATTAGGAGCTTCTTCGTCTGATTTTGACTCCTTAGCCTTATTAACTTCTACCTCTGCTTCTAATATCGCATTCTTCGCATCATTAGGTAAACTAATAGCTGTCTTGGCCTCTAAACTTGCCTTCTGGGCTAACTCCTTTGCCTTAACAAAATCCTTTAACTCAATCGTACTCTCTGCTGTCTTTAATGAACTCTCTGCACTTAAGACCATCTCATTTGCATACTTCTCCACTCCCGCCTTCTTGGCTGATTCTATATCCGCTTTAGCCGTCTCGATCAATGCCGCGGCCTCATTACTTTGCACTTCTTCTGCTTTCGTTAAGGCCGGCCTATTTGAACAACTCATTAAAACCAAACTTAACCCCAACATACAGACTACTATCTTTTTCATATCTCCTTCTTAAGCTGTTGTAGAAGCAGTAACTTTCTTCCTAACCGATCTAATTATCAAAATCAATAGTATGACAACTCCCAGAATAACAATTACATATACCATTGGAAACTTAGATTTTGTTTCAGTAGTAGAAGATGCAGTTAAAGGAACTTCCTCTACTGGTTTTGGTGTCGTTTCAGAACTTACCTCAGGTACTTTTTCCTCAGCAGGTGTTGAGGCTGATACCTTTTTCTCTTCTTTAGAATCTACTGATGTTGAACCTGTAACAGGTTGAGAAATCTCAGAAGGTGTTGATGACGAAGGAGTAGTTTCAGTTGTAGAAGATGCTGTCTCCGTAGCATCTGGTTGTGTTGATTCTGATGTTGTTGTTGCTTCTACTGGCTGTGTTGTTTCTGCTACTGTTGTTGTTTCTGTTACCGGTGTTGTCTCTGTAGATGGATCTGCCTCTGTCGTTGTTGCTTCTGGTGTAATAACAGGTACCTCGGCTATCGTCCCTCCTTCACTAATCGTCTTTGCCTCTTTACCTACCTGTGCCTTTGTCGTCGCCTCTTTCGATGTACTGCTTACCTTCTCTGCTGAT
>JBDRBU010000011.1:0-5859 GCA_043822305.1 Candidatus Firestoneibacteriota bacterium | reverse complement strand
TTTCTTTTAATTGGAGAACTTTGTCAGTATCTTCAAGGGTATCCAGCTAAAACTCCTTTAATGTATCCAATTATAGAAAAATCTATCGAATTAAACATTCCACTTCATTTTCATGCAAGTGATCCAGAGCATGTGAAAGGTGTATTGCATTATGCAAGGAAATATAAAGACGCAAAAATCATTATGGCTCATATGGGTGGAATGAGGTATTTGAATCAAAATGTTCCAGTGATAATAAAAGCAAGGTTAAAAAATTTATGGATAGATGTGTCGGGTGGTTGTTTTTTTCGAACAGGGTATTTTGAAAGAATAGTAAAAGAATTAGGAGATGATAAAGTTTTATTTGGAACAGATCTTTATGATTGGGATCCTTCTTCTTTTGTTGCAAGATTAAAATTCGCAGATATACCTTCAAGTTTAAAGAAAAAAATTGCAAGTGAAAATTTAAAAAAAATTTTAATAAAAAAGGAGTTAGGAAAAAGATGAAAGCATTAGTTAAAGATAAAAAAGAGATTGGACTTAACTACATAGATGTTCCACTTCCAGAAGTAGGGGATAAAGATGTTTTATTTAAGATTAAAGTATCTGCTATTTGTGGAACGGATTTGAATTTATATCAATGGAATGACTGGGCAAAAAAAGTTTATACTCGTCTGCCACTTATACCAGGGCATGAATGTTGTGGAGAAGTAGTTGAAGTTGGTCAGCAAGTAAAACGGGTAAGTAAAGGCGACCGCATTGTTGTCGAAACTCATGTTCCTTGTGGTAGATGTTATCATTGTCTTAATGGAATGCAGCATATCTGCCCTACGATGGGATTAGTTGGGGCTACCATGAATGGATGTTTTGCTGAGTACTGTTGTTTACCAGAGGTTTCGGTTTGGAAAATATCAGATAGTCTTTCAACTGAAGCTGCTTCTTTATTGGAGCCGATGGGTGTACCACTTAGAGCAGTATTAGAAGGAAATGTAGGAGGAGAAACAGTAGTTATTATTGGTTGTGGTTCTCTTGGTCAATTTGCAATAGCACTAAGCAAGATAATGGGTGCATCTAAGGTTATAGGAATTGATGTTAATGCTTATAGATTAGAAATTGCAAAAAGCATAGGAGCAGATTTAATTTTTAATCCAGAGAAAGAGAATATAGAAAAGCAAATCCTTGATTTAACCTCTGGTTTGGGAGCAGGAGTAATAATAGAGGTTTCAGGAAATACGGATGCAATTCAGCAAAGTTTTAATTATTTAAGAAAAGGAGGCAGAGTTTTTTTAATTGGGCAGCCTAAAAAAGAAGCAATTATTGATATAGGCAAAAGCATAGTATTAAAAGAAGCAAAAATACGAGGTTTTCATGGTAGAGAGATGTTTAAAACATGGGAGATAGCAGAAAAAATACTTTTAAGCGGAAAGATTGACTGGCAGACGATTGTAACACATAAATTTCCATTAGAAGAATATCAAAAAGCTTTTGAACTTCTTATGGCCGGAAAAGCATGCAAAGTATTATTTCAGATTGAATAGGAGAAAAAATGAAAATCTACATGATAGTTGATCTGGAAGGAATTAGTGGGATTGTTAGTTTTGATAAACAAGCACATCCAGGTGGCATGGATTATGGAATAGCCAGAGAACTAATGCTCGGAGATGTTAATGCGGCGATAGAAGGAGCATTAGAAGGTGGAGCAAAAGAAATTGTTATTTACGATATGCATTGTGAAGGATTAAATCTTATTTTAAATAAGGTATTATATCCAGCAAAAGTGATTTTAGGAAGACCCTATAGTTCCTTGTCTCAAAGATTATTAGATAAAACATATGATGGATTATTTCTTGTTGGTTTTCATTCTATGGCCGAAACACCAGGTGGACTTCTAACTCATACTTATTCTTTAGATATTAAAGAGATGAGGTTAAATAATAAACCCATAGGAGAGATAGGAATAGAAGCATCTATAGTTGGCGAGATGAATATTCCTACCTTGATGGTTTGTGGAGATTCTAAAGCAATTGAAGAAACAAAAAAGATTTTACCAAAAACAGTAACAGCAATTGTTAAAAAAGCAATTAGTGATTCTGCTGGTATGTCATTTCCAATAGAAGAATCAAGAGAAAGAATTAGAAAAGCAGCAAAACTTGGAATAATTCAGGCAAAAAAAATTAAACCATTGGTTACTAAAAAACCAGTTAAAATAGAAATAATTTTTAAGACCCCAGAAATAATTAAAGATATTTCTCTGCCAAAAAAAGCACAGAAAGTAAGTGAAAAAGAAATTATTATTAGAGGAAATAATCTTTATTCAGCCTGGAATACTTATTTGATGTTAGATAAAAATATACAGGAGAAAAAAAATGAAAAATAAAAAGATTTCAGTTCCAGATTGGTATGGTAAATTTCCTTTTGAGCCAGATAAAAAAAAGCCAAAACTTTTAAGACAAGAGGATGCTATTCATCGGATATATGGAAAAGAACCTCATCAAATAGCCACTCATCTGCATATCAGTACAGATTTAATTAATTGTGCTGATTTTTCAATCTCGCCAGGAGGACATTTTGAACCTCCAGACATTCATAGTGGAGATGAAGTATATTATATCCTTGAAGGTGTAGCCACGGTATTTAATCCTGAAGATGGAAAAGTTTATACAGCAAAAGAAGGAGATGTGTTTTTAGTTCCAAAAGGAGTTTGGCATCAGGTTTTCAATTTTACTGATAATAACCTGGTTATTTTAACTACTATTGCTCCTAAGTTATGGTCAGATGAAGATAGAGGAATGTCTATAGAGTTCACTGGAGTTCCAGCCTACTACGGGGCAAGAAATGAAAAATAAAATAGCTCTTATTACAGGTTCTACTCGTGGCATAGGAAAAGCAACTGCTCTAAGATTCGTTAATGAAGGAATTAGTGTAGTAATTAATGGACGAAATGAAGAGTCAATAATGACTGTTGTCAAAGAGATAAAAGACAAAGGAGGTAAAGCCACCGGGAAGAAAGTAGATATTAGTAAAATTGATGAAGTCCAGAAGATGGTAAAAGAGATAATAGAAGAATTTGGCTATATTGATATTTTGGTAAACAATGCAGGGATTTATGAGATTGTCCCGCTATTAGAAATAACGGAAGAAAAATGGGATAAGATGATGAATGTCAATCTTAAAGGGACTTTTAATTGCATTAAAACAGTCTTGCCGTTTATGATAAAGCAAAAATCAGGTCGTATAATAAATATAACCTCTATTGCTGGTAAAACTGGTAGTATGTTACCCTTAGCACACTATGCTGCTTCTAAAGCAGGGATTATAAGTTTAACAAAATCTGTCGCGAGAGAATTTGCATCTTACGGAATAACCGTTAATGCTGTTTGTCCTGGTGTAATTGATACAGAAATGACTGCTGATATTATTGAAGGAAAACGAAATCAAATTCCTTTGGGTGATGCAGGGAAACCAGAAGATGTGGCGAATGCAGTTTTTTTCTTATCATCAGAACAATCAAAGTATATTACAGGAGAAATACTTGATGTAAACGGTGGCTTGTTAATGGACTAATAAAAGAAGTGAAGAAAGAAAATAAAACGAAAGTGATAAAATAAAAAGGTTAATATCCTAACCTTAAATCAGGATAAATCTAAGTTAAAAGGAGGCTCCGGGTTAAAGTAGAAATATTAAATATATTTTCTACAATCAAACCTGAAGAACCTGATTCTTTCTGGATATTAGAAGAGGCATTAGATGGTACTGCAAACCACTTCAAATTGCGAGATTATCGTCCTCGTGCCATGATACACTTTAGAAATTGCAAAAATATTTTAATACAGAATATCACACTTAAGAATTCCCCGTTTTATACCTTCTGGTCTTTAGGCTGTGATATAGTAAACATTAAGGGAGTAACCATTCTTAATAATCGTCAAGTAAAATAGGGACAGATACCTATTTTTTTTGAAAATTGGGATTGTTATTTAGAGGTAAATAACAAAAGAGGACAGATACTATTATTAGGCAGTATGTAGTTACCATTTGTAAAGAGGAGGTAGATTTTATGTCAAATTTAGTTTGGATAGGAAATGATAGATGGCCAAATCCAAGGACACCAAAGGAATTTATGGATGGAATAATAAAATTCGAGAAGCCAAAAACTAATGAAGAGATGGCCATATCTCTTTATAGGTGGCTACATCGGATTTTAATAGATAGAGATGTAACATATGAGATAATAGGGAATTTATTATATCATAATGAAGATGTTATAAAACTTTTAAATATTCATTGTGGACATTATTGCGATGGGTGGGGAAGGTTATCGGAATCTCTTTGGAAGACTACTGGACTTCCTGCCAAGAAAGTTGTCTTATCAAGAGAGGGGGCCATTCATGGACATACAGAGACAGAACTAGGGTATAAAGACAACGATGGTATTAGCAGATGGCATGCCATGGATATTTATCATCAAGTTTGTGTTTATACACAAAATGGCGAGAGAATAGCTTCGTTTAAAGATCTTATGAAAAATCCTTCCTTGGTTGATACCCCTGTTAAATCTCTTGAACCATTTTATATTAGAGATTCACATAAGACAAATAAGACAAATTTAAAATATCTTATTATGCCTGTAGAGTCTATAACATTTACACCTTTACATATGATGGATATTCCACTTAGAATAGGCGAGGAGGTTACAAGATACTGGGATAATTTTGGAAAATTTTACGTATCAAAAGATAATAAAAATGTATGTGCAGATGGTTGGCATGACCCATATCCACTTTATAATGATGATGGTTCTGCAAAAGATACTATTAATGAGCCATATTACAGGCAGTATTTAAAAGAATGCAAAGAAGCATCCTGTAAGTTATTCGGAAAAAGATTAAAATTTTATGGTAATGGAGAGATTACATACGAACCAAATATTTCTAAGGATGTTATCTTGGATGGAGTTTTTGAACAGCCAATAAATATAGACATAGAAGATGGAATGATTTTTCCATCAAAAGAAAAAACACTTAGTTGTCTAGTCTTTGAAGTAAAATCACCATATATAATGGTAGAAACTGAATTAGAAATAAAATTTTCCAAAAAAGATAAATACGATGTGTTTGAGATATTTTTTTCTGAAGGAGATCCGCTTAACATAAGACCTCTTTATGCTGAGGAAGAAAGTAATATAGAAAGTAAAGTATTGAAATTAAAATTAGGGAAAGATGAATTTTCTGATGGTAAACCAAGTGCATATGGAAGGTATAAATATTTGCTTAGATTTCAGTTGTTATCTATCCATAATAAAAAAGATACGAAAATTGAGTATATTAAATTAAAAACAGTATTTCAACAGAATATGTTTGTCTTACCGAGACTTTTACCCGGTAAAAACAATATAAAAGTTAATTCTTCTAATAATGATCGATTAAAAACAAGTTATTCTTATTCTGATCATAAGGTAACTGATAAATTAGTTGAATTTGAGACTAATAAAAGAAATTCAGGATTTACTATTGAAACTAATGCAGAAAATCCTTGTGAAGTGAGATGTAATTATGTTAAAATAAAAAGGAGTTAAAAGAATAGTCGCTGTCCAGGAGGAGTATTGAAAGAATTGGAATTTTGGGATGTTCATTGTCATATAAATGATGAAAAGGATTTAAATAAAAGTTTGAAATTTGTTTTAAAGGAGATGGATAAGGCAGGAATTTCAAAAGCATGTATTTCTACCTTTCTGGGATGTACAGCAAAAAATGTAAAAGAACTTAAAAAAGGAAATAAAAATACATTAAGCATAATAAAACGATATCCAGATAGATTTAGAGGAGCATGTCAGGTTAATCCTTTTTATAAAGAAGAATCGCTAATTGAAATGGAGAATTA
>JBDRBU010000010.1:0-4814 GCA_043822305.1 Candidatus Firestoneibacteriota bacterium | reverse complement strand
TGCTAAATAATATTTTATGGTTAAGTCCTCTTACACGAAATTTCAATTTTGGATTATAATAAACATTCATAACAACAACCCCCTTGATCCCCCTTAACAAAGGGGGAATACAATCCTCACGGCTTTCACTGACTATTTACCTTTCCATAATGTAAATAAATATTTTAGGAATAGTTGGTTACGAAAGTAACCAGACTATTGATTTCATTTGGTTTCATTGGCTATGGGAGTTTTTTCAGCAGATTCCCCAGCAGGTGTTTCAACAAGTTTTTCGGTTTCAGTGCTTAGTGGTGCCGTCATCATTTCCTCTGCTTTTATTTTTATGCCTTTGCCTACCTTATCCCTTAAATAATAAAGTTTTGCCCTTCGTGTTAGCCCTCTTTTCTTTACTTTTATATCTGAAACAGCATGAGAATGCAAAGGAAAGGTTCTTTCTATTCCTATACCAAAAGATATCTTTCTAACCTTAAAGGTTTCATTTAGACCAGAACCTCTTCTACTTATAACAATTCCTTCAAAAACCTGAATTCTTTTTTTCTCCCCCTCTTTTACTTTAACACTTATTTTAACTTCATCACCCACTTTAAAATCAAAATGTTGCTTTTTCAAAAATTTTTCTTCCCATTTCATATTATTCCTCCCTAATTCAACGAATAAAATCTCGAATAACTCGAATATTTGCAAAATTCGTTATTATTTGCGTAATTCGTTTCTTAATAAATCTGGCCTTCTTGATTTTGTTCTTTTTAATGCTTCTTTTTTTCTCCATTCTTCTATCTTTTTATGATTGCCAGAAAGTAAAACTTTTGGAACCAGATATCCTTTAAAATTTGCTGGTCTTGTATAATGTGGAAAATCTAATTTTTCATCTATAAATGATTCAAATTTTACTGAGTCTGGATTACCAAGAACTTTAGGGATTAGTCTAACCATAGAATCAATAACAACCATGGCCGGTAATTCACCACCGGTTAGAACATAATCTCCTATTGAAATTTCTTCATCAATAAAATATTTTATCCGTTCATCCATACCTTCATAATGACCACAGATAAAAATTATATTTTTTTCTTTTGATAATTTAATAGCCATCTTTTGGCTAAATTTTTTACCTGAAGGAGTAAGTAAAATTTTTTTAACTTTCTTTCTTTCCTTAGAAATTTTTTCCAACCACTTAACAATTGGTTCAATCTTTAAAACCATTCCACCTCCACCACCATATGGAGGCTCATCTACTGTCCTGTGCTTATCCGTAGTGAAATCTCTTGGATTATGTAAATTAATTTTAACAATTCCTTTATCTATCGATCTTTTTACAATACTTGTTTTTAAAAAAGATTCAAAGATTTCAGGAAATATTGTAATTACATCTATTATCATTTCTTATGAACTAATTTTAGCTTTCTTAAGAAGTTTTTTTATAGTGTTAGACAAAACCGCACCTTTTTTAAGCCAACCAGAGACCTTATCCATTTTAACATTCAATCCTTTTTCTTTATCAAAAGGATTGAAACTACCCAGAATCTCTATATTTCTTCCATCCCTTGGAAATCTTGAATCAGCAACAACTATACGGTATTTAGGTTTACTTTTGGCTCCCACCCTTGAAAGTCTAATTACAACTGCCATTTTACCTCCTCCATTTTATCAAATTAAATACTTTTTAAAAAAACTTTGTTTTTCTTCTAAAAATCTATCTTCTATTATTACTTGCTTAATTTTGCTTATTAATTTTACCATAAAATATAGATTATGTAAAGTATTTAACATCATACCTGTTATCTCGCCTGTATTAATCAAATGCCTTAAATAAGCTCTTGTAAAATTCTTGCATGTATAACAATCGCATTCATCGTCTAATGGAGAAAAATCGCTACTATATACTGCATTCCTAACGACAAGTCTTCCTTTACTTGTATAAATTGTTCCATTTCTTGCAATTCTCGTTGGCATGACACAGTCAAACATATCAATACCTCTTTCTATGCATTCCCATAAATCCTCGGGTGTTCCAACTCCCATTAAATATCTTGGTTTATTAAACGGTATTATTGGTTCAACAACATTTATCATCTCGTACATAAGCGGCTTAGTTTCCCCAACAGAAAGTCCTCCTATGGCTACTCCGTCAAAATCAAGAGCAACAATTTCTTTAGCACTTATTTCTCTTAAATCCTTATACATACTTCCCTGAATTATTCCAAATAAAGACTGATTAGAATTTTTATGGGCGTTCTTACATCTAACAGCCCAGTTAGTAGTTCTCTTTAAAGCACCTGAGGCATAATCATAATCAGCTGGATAAGAAATACATTCGTCAAAGGCCATGATGATATCAGCACCTAATATCTCCTGTATCTCCATAACCTTCTCTGGAGAAAAAAAATGTTCTGAACCATCAACATATGACTGAAACTTAACACCATCTTCTGTCACTTTTCTTAAGCCAGATAAACTAAAAACCTGAAATCCGCCACTATCTGTTAAAATCACTCCATCCCAGTTTATAAACTTATGAAGTCCACCTGCTTTTTTTATAACATCAACACCAGGCCTTAAATAAAGATGGTAAGTATTGGCTAAGATTACATTTGCTCCAATCTCTTTTAAATCTCTAATAGCCAAGCCCTTGATCGTCCCTTGAGTTCCTACAGGCATGAAGACTGGAGTTTCAACAAGACCATGAGTTGTTTGTATTTTTCCTGCTCTTGCTTTTGTTTTAGAATCTTTTTTAATAACTTCAAATTTCATATCAATAAAAATAGGTATCTGTCCCTATTTTTGTCCCTCATATTCCTGCCATATTTCTCTGGGCAATCGTTTACCAAACTTGTTGTAAAATTCTTTAACATCCTCTAATTCATCTTCCCATTCTTTTATATTTACTTCAAATAACTTTTTTAGATTATTTTTCGAAACATCTAAGTTTGAAGTATCTAAATCTTTCAGATTAGGAATTAATCCCATATGAGTTTCTTTTGCAGAAACTTTGTTATTTACTCTTTCTATTATCCATTTTAATACTCGAATGTTCTCTCCAAAGCCAGGCCATAAGAATTTTCCGGACTCATTAACTTTAAACCAGTTTACAAAAAATATTTTTGGTGGATTAGTACATTTTTTCCCGATATTCAACCAGTGATTAAAATAATCTCCCAGATTATATCCACAGAAGGGTAACATGGCCATAGGGTCCCTTCTTAATACTCCAACCTGGTGAACGGCGGCCGTAGTGGTTTCAGAACCCATAATCGAGCCTAAAAAAACTCCATGCTGCCAGTTGAAACTCTCATAGACCAAAGGAATTAGTTTACTTCTTCTCCCGCCAAAAATTATGGCTGATATTGGAACACCATGAGGGGCATTGGCTTCCTTTGATAAAGTGGGACAATGCGAGGTTGATACAGTAAATCTTGAATTTGGATGTGCTGCTTTTGTTCCTAACGAAGAATTCCACTCCCTCCCCTGCCAGTCAACAACATTACCTGGCATACCCCCATCCATTCCTTCCCAGTAAGGTTCATTGGTCTCTACATTTAAACCTGTATTTGTAAATAGTGTCGGATAAAATTTCTCCACTTTCAAAGTTCTGACCATATTTGGATTGGTCTTCATAGAAGTTCCTGGCGCCACTCCAAAAAATCCGGTTTCAGGATTTACAGCATATAATCTTCCATCTTCACCAATATTTAACCAGGCTATATCATCTCCAATAGTCCATATTTTATAACCGCGTAGTTTTGACTCTAGCATGGCTAAATTAGTTTTACCACAAGCAGAAGGCATGGCTACAGCCATATATGTAATTTTTCCTTTTTTATCTTCAACGCCTATGATGATCATATGTTCTGCCAGCCAGTCTTCTTTTAAGCCAAGCCAGGAAGCAACTCTTAAGGAAAAACATTTCTTTCCAAGTAAAGCATTCCCTCCATAACCAGAACCATAGCTTAAAACAAGATGTTCATCCGGGAAATGCATAATAAATCTTCGATCAGGGTCAAGTTCTCCTATAGAATGAAGTCCTTTAACAAAATTATCTGATTTACCAATTTTTTCCAAAACAAACTTTCCCATTCTGGTCATAATCCTCATGCTTATGGCCACATATGCGGTATCAGTAATTTGCACACAGGTTTTAGAATAAGGAGATGCTGGATGTCCCATCATATACGGAAGAACATACATAGTTCTACCACGCATACAACCTTTAAATAATTTATTAAGCTTTTCCTTTGCGGAAGATGGCGCCATCCAATTATTATTTGGCCCACTAGTTTCTTCATCTACATGACAAACATATGTTAGATGTTCTGTCCTGGCCACATCAGTTGGATGACTTCTATGTAGAAATCCACCTGGAAAGATTTTTTGATTAAGTTCATGAAAAACGAAATGACCGGCTATCTTCTCAGAAGTTAAACCAATCTCTACTAATTTCTCTGCTTCTTTTTCGGAGCCATCACACCAGTAAATCTTATCTGGCTGAGTTATCCTGGCTTGTTCTTCAACCCATTTTTCTAATAATGTGGCCAATGTTACCTCCTCGTCTCTCAGATAAAAATTTCAAACTGAGAGTTATTTTACACGGAAAATAGTTTTTTGTCAAATACTTTTTTTAAAAATATCTTGATAAAATATAAAAAAGATACTATAATAATATAAAATGTAGGATGTTGTGATTAACGACAATTAAAACTCCCACCCAACGACAATTAGAATTCCCTGTTCATAAGTGGTAAAATCTAAGCTAAAAAAAGGAGGATGCTTAGATGATTACCAATTTTCAAGTAAGGAGGCTAATAGAAGCCATGAAC
>JBDRBU010000009.1:0-19661 GCA_043822305.1 Candidatus Firestoneibacteriota bacterium | reverse complement strand
GAAGGAATTAACAATAAAATTAAACGGCTTAAACGAATGGCTTATGGGTATAGGGATGTCGAATATTTTAAACTAAAAATCCATCAACATTGCGGGCTGTTAAATCCAAGGAGGTACCCACAATAAATACGAAAGAACCCTATCTATCGTTTTGTAGAACAAAAAAAGATACCACATTTAAAGATAGGTAAAATAATTAGATTCAACATTGCAGATATAGAGAGTTGGTTAAAAGAATTTAAAAAAGAAGTTATGAATTAGATTGAAATTATTAATAAATAATAGTATAATGCCTCCTAATAAGGGAGGCGTCGAAAAGGAGGGGATATAAATGGGAAATGTGAGACGCCGTAAAGATGGTAAGTTATATATGGATTTTAGAGATGGATTTGGTAGAAGAATTAGGGAATCTGTTAGTACAGATGATATAAAGTTGGCAAGGCAAATTCTCAATAAAAGAGAAGTTGAAGTGTTAGAAGGTAAGTATTTTGATAAAAGAAAGAATGAAAAGATTAAGTTTAAAGATTTTGCTAATGAAGTGTTAGAATATTTGTTAAAGCGTAGAAAAGCTAAAGGATTCTTTAAGGAGAGAATAAAACAGTTGAATGAATATTTTGGTGAGATGTTTCTATATGAGATAACACCACGTTTTATTGTTAGTTATCAAAATGATCGAGTTGATATTGATAAAGTTTCCCAAGGGACCGTGAATAGAGATTTATCTGTATTAAGACGAATATATAATTTGGGAATAAAGTGGGGGAAGATATCTCATAATCCTGTTAATTTTGTTGAATTTTATAAAGAATCCAGTGGCAGAGTAAGGTTTTTAACAAAAGAAGAAATAGAGAGATTATTAGCAAATTGTTATGGATATCTAAAAGATATAGTTAAGATTGCTTTGCTGACTGGTATGAGAAAGGGAGAAATGTTAGGTTTGAAAATGACAAATATAGATTTTAATAATAACTTGATAATCTTGGACAAAACCAAGAATGACGAAATCAGAGAAATTCCTATGAGTAGAGAAGTGAGAGAAATACTTTGGCGATTATGTGCAAGCAAACGGAAAAAAGATTTTATATTTGTCACGAAAGGTAAGAAAAGGTATTCAAGAAATGGTGTAAGAACAGCATTCGGAACAGCACTAAGTAATGCTGGAATAGATAATTTTAGATTTCATGATTTAAGGCATACTTTTGCAAGTCATTTAGTAATGTCAGGGGTAGACATTGTTACAGTCCAAAAACTTCTTGGACATAAAGACATAAAAATGACGATGAGATATTCTCATTTAGCTCCTAAGTTTAAACAAGATGCCATTTATAAACTTGAGGATAGTCTAAATAAGAAATCAAATGTTGCGAATTTTGGGCACGATTTGGGCAAATTTGATGTTAAAGAATTGGTTGCAAATTAGAACATCAAAAAAAGTATTGCATATAAATGTGAAATCTAAATCGGAGGGTTAGCCCTAACTGGTAAGGCACCTGACTTGAAATCAGGAGTCCTTCACGGGACATGCAGGTTCGAGTCCTGCACCCTCCGCCATTGAGACCAATTCGAAATAAGGAACAGTCCTTTGTTGAATTTTTTGCCATAAAAAGATATTTATTTATAAGGGGTTTAAGATATGTTTTGTAGTGTGTTTTATAAGCTTTTTTAAATAGGGACAGCACCCGTTTAATAAGATATATGCAAGGAATTTTTAATGAG
This sequence comes from Candidatus Firestoneibacteriota bacterium, assembly GCA_043822305.1. Lineage (GTDB taxonomy): Bacteria > Oederibacteriota > D2-FULL-39-29 > D2-FULL-39-29 > JBDRBU01 > JBDRBU01. The sequence goes on along the minus strand of JBDRBU010000009.1, from coordinate 17,945 downwards.
CGAAATTAAAAAGATTACCAATAAAATAAAGAAATTTAGGGATGAAAGAGACTGGAAAAAGTTTCATAATCATAAGGATATGGCATTATCTTTGGTTTTAGAAGCAAGTGAGCTTTTGGAACATTTTCAATGGAAATCATTAAAAGAAGTAAATAAATATGCGAAAGAACATAAAGAGGAAATTTCTGATGAACTCGCTGATGTTGCAATGTATCTTTTTGAACTTGCCGATAACCTTTGCATTAATTTACCGAAAGCCATGGAAAATAAGTTAAAAAAGAATGCTTTGAAATATCCAATAGAGAAAGCGAAGGGTAAGCATACAAAATACAATAAATTGAAATAACTTGGAGTATTATAAATAATGTTATATTATATTGGAAATACAGATATTGATTGGTATGAATTTCTTAAACAAAAGAAATTCGTTTCTTCCTTTATCAATAGCATGGCAAAACCTTGAAGTTAGTAATGGCTGTGATAGTTTAGAAGAATTACGTAGTATGATTATGAGATATAGGAAAGATTCCAAAGAAAATAATCCAAGAATTGGATGCATAATACTCTCCGATCCGATATTCTTTGATAAGAATGATTGGCTTGAACTACCTAAAGACTGGAGTGGAAATATAGTCAGCGGAAAGAGTTATTCAATGTATGATGGAATCGGTAAAATATGCTGGGAAAAGGTGGAAAATTTACTTAAAAAGCTTAACTTTTTTGAAAGAACTAAAGATGAAAATGCTAACATGTGTGAAGAAAACATGGATCATTCAATATATTATTCCGAGTATTTGACACGTGTAAGGACTGGACAAAAAGCATTCAGAGTAACTATTTTGGATGCATACTTAAGAAAATGTTCAATAACAGGCGAAAGAACATTACCTGTATTAGAAGCAGGGCATATAAAGCCATTTTCAAAGTCCGGACCGCATAAAGTTTATAACGGAATATTATTGCGTTCTGATATACATAAACTTTACGATGAGGGTTATATTACAATAACACCAAAATATGAAGTTAAAGTAAGCAAAAGAATAAAACAGGAATATGAAAATGGAAGAGAATATTATAAATTTCAGGGTAAAGAGTTGGTGAACTTACCATCCAGCAAAAATGATATGCCAAAAGAAGAATATCTTAAATGGCACAATGAAAACATATATAAGAATTAAGTACAAAATCAAAGCAGGTACAAAATAATGATAATATATTCCGCAACAAAAAAAGAATTTACCGAAGATATGTTGAATAATATCGTTATCGAAAAACTTATTAAGTCATTAAAAAACAAAAGAGTATCAGGAACAAGTGATTCGCATGTTAGAGCTTATAAAAACTCTTTGCAATTTATGGACAAGGTTTTGTACGATTCCGAAATTCCTGACGATACTGGTGTGGCAATCGAGTATGTAATACCTTCTTCTAATAAAAGAGTGGATTTTATTATCAGTGGCAAGAATGACAAATCTGGATCTTCGCTTGTTATCATTGAACTTAAACAATGGGAGACCGCTAAGTTAACGCATAAAGATGCCATTGTAACAACGTGGATGAATGGCATGATGCAAGAAAAGGAGCATCCCAGTTATCAAGCATGGTCATATGCTGCTCTTCTTGAAGATTATAATGAATCGGTACGAGATAATGGAATAGCATTAAAACCTTGTGCATATTTACATAATTATAAGCCAGACAATGTTATTACTGATGAATTCTATTCTAAGCATATAGAAAAAGCACCTGTTTTTTTAAAAAATGATGCACATAAACTCCGTGATTTTATAAAACAATTTATTAAATATGGTGATTCTTCTGATACACTATATTTAATAGAGAATGGAAGAATCCGCCCATCAAAAAATCTTGCTGATTCACTTTTATCTATGTTGAAGGGGAATCAAGAATTTTTAATGATTGATGATCAAAAAATAGTTTATGAAAATGCTCTTGACCTTGTAAATAAAAAGCCAAAGCAAGTTTTAATAGTTGAAGGTGGCCCAGGAACAGGAAAATCAGTTATTGCTGTTAATCTATTAGTGACTCTCATCAACAAAAGACTAAATGCTCGATATGTGACGAAAAATGCAGCTCCAAGAAGTGTATATGAAAGTAAACTAACAAGTAGTTTTACTAAGTCAAGAATATCAAACCTGTTTTGTGGTTCAGGGGCGTTTACTAAATGTGATCGAGATATTTTCGATATGCTTATTGTTGATGAAGCACATAGGCTCAACAAAAAGTCGGGAATGTTTCAAAACCAGGGGGAAAATCAAATTAAAGAAATAATATACTCTGCAAAGAGTGCTGTATTTTTTATTGATGAAGATCAAAGAGTAACTTTTAAAGATAATGGCTCAAAGGAAGAAATAAAGAAATGGGCGAAGGAATATAAAGCTGAAATTCAATATTTAAGTCTTTCTTCGCAGTTTCGCTGTAATGGTTCCAACGGATATCTTGACTGGTTAGACAATACACTTCAAAAAAGAGAAACAGCCAATGTCTATTTGAATGATAATGAGTATGATTTTAAAGTTGTGGATTCGCCTATTGAGTTAAGAGATATTATATTTAAAAAGAATAAAATCAATAATAAAGCCAGAATTGTTGCCGGTTATTGCTGGAATTGGATCAGCAAGAAAAATACAGATTTATACGATATTGAATTTTCCAAACACAAGTTTTCCATGAAATGGAATCTTTCGAGTGATGGCAGTTTATGGATAGTTATGCCGGAGTCTGTTAAAGAAGTGGGGTGCATTCATACATGTCAAGGTCTCGATTTGGATTATGTTGGAGTTATTGTTGGTAAAGACTTAATTGTTAGAAATGGAAAAGTAATGACATGTCCTGAACAACGCGCAAAGACAGATGCTTCTCTTAATAGTTATTGTATTTTTAAATTGGAATCCGGAGGAACGAGAAACGGACAAGTGGTTTTGGTTGTCTCGAATCTGATTTCAGATCCAGAAGACGGTCAAAGGTATACTGTAAAATGGTATTCGAGTGATAAAGAGAATTTAAAAGATGGGACATGGTTTCACAAAAGGATAACATTAAAGCCAGAAAACAATGATTTTAAGGATATTGTTTTGGAAAATGTTATTCCCGGAGATTTTGGTATAGTTGCAACTTTTGTAAAAGTGTTGGAATAAGGTGTTGTCCTCATAGGAAGAGGCAATATATTTTGAATATTTTATCTCCAGAAATCGCTGTATTGTTCATGCCAGACAGTATAATTTGGTTGCTTTTTTCGAGATTTTTATATATAATGGTAAACAGTCAGTCAGTGAAATAGCAATATTGGCTGAAATTAGTGATGTGGCGCGAATTGGTTGTAGTTGTGTTTGCCAAGGAGAAGATGTAAAATGCCAAAGGAAAAGTTAAGGAAAATTTTATTGAAAGAATTTATCTTGTATGGAATATTTATTGGTCTTTTAATATTTTTAATAATAAAGTTATTGTTTGTACCAGGGAATATCCTGAGTATAGATGTAAACTTAATAAAGGTTTTAAGTGCGAGTATAGTTGCCGGGGTTTTAATAGCAGGCCTAGTTCCTTTTATTCTTTCTAAATTAAGCGTAAAAAATGAGTTATTTAATTTGATACATGAAATTGTAGTTCTTTTACAGAACAAAGGGCTTCTTACTTTAGAACATAAGACTGAAAAACCGAAAGATATTAAAAATGGAAAGAATAAAATATTTTCGTTGATAATCACCTTAACTGATAAGATTTTATCTCTAAATAAAAGGAATATAGATTTAGAAAATACGATTGCAAGATTTACTGATTTAAAAACCAGTTATGGACATACGATACCTGAATTAAAAGGTGAAGTAAGAAATGTTACAGTTTTATTCACGGATATAAGAAACTTTACGGCTCTATGCGAGAAAATTACTTCTGATGATATTATTATATTTTTAAATAGTTATTTAAAAAATGTTACAAAGATAGTACATGAACATGATGGCATTATAAATAAGTTTATAGGTGATGCGGTAATGGCCAGTTTTGAAGTTTCTAGACATGTTGAAGGTGAATCACTTAGTCATGAGTTAAGAGCAGTAAGTGCCGCGTTAGAAATTCACAAAGTTTTTGATGTTATATTAGAAGAGGCAAATATTAAGTTATTAGGATCTCTCGAGGTTGGTCTTGGTATTGGAATAAATTCTGGAAATGCGGTTATTGGAACTATTGGTTCAGAAGAAAGAATGGAATTTACTGTAATAGGAGATACGGTCAATATAGCCAGTAGATTATCAATGATGGCTGGAATTGGTGCTACTTTAATTGGAAGTGATATCTACGAAAAGATAAGGGATAAGATAGAGGTTATAGAAACTGAACCAGTAAGCATAAGAGGTAAGTCTGGTTTACATAAAGTTTATATAGTTAAAGGTATTGATTTGATAACCAGATAAGTATCTGAATTAAAAAAAATTGAAACACTTGATTCTTGTTTGATTTTATAATTTTATGGTGCGAACAAGTCCTGGCACTTTCCTTTTTATTACAAAAAAACTATATCTTTAAAATTAATTATGCTATAATATCAATTACTTGGAGAGGTGGCCGAGCTGGCTTAAGGCAACCGCCTGCTAAGCGGTTGTACCCCTTATAAGGGTACCCCGGGTTCAAATCCCGGCTTCTCCGCCAATTAATAATTGCGAATTACGAATTACAAAAAGTATGTCGGGGTCAGGGACGACTCCGACTCCATTTGTTAAAACAGGAGAAAGATATGGAGGAAAAATACGAACAAGAATTAGTTAAAAAAGAGTCTGAATTACTTGAATCCAGAGAAGATAAAGAGATAGTTTTAAAAATTAAAGAAGAATATGAGAAAGTAATCAAAAAATTGATGTTAGATATGCAATCACTTCAAAATAAGTTGATAAAGAGTGATGCAAATTTAAAAGAGGAAAAAGTAAAAAATAGAAATTTAAAAGAAAAGCATTCAAAAGAAACCAAGAGGTTTAATTTTGATTCTAAAATAAAGATTGGAAAAATAGAGCGAGAATATTCGGTTAAGAAAGAAAATCAAGTAAAAAGTTACGAAAGCAGGATTAAAGAAAAAGATGAAGTTATAAATAATAAAAATAATGAAATCTCTAGTTTAAAAATAGAATTAAGAACAAAGATTAAGGATTTAAGTGAAAAATTTGAGTTTAAGACTAAGGGAAATGAGGAAATAATTTTCAAAAACAATAATCTTGAGAAAAAGATAAAATCACAAGAGATTGAAATGGCAAAGGCCATTCAGGATGAAAATAAGTTAATGTTAGATATTGCAGAAAAAGAAGGCAGATATAAAGACGAAATTAATCAGTTGAAAAGCAAGATTTATTATATTCAAAGTGAGATGAAAACCAAGGATAATGAGATAAAAAATGTAAAATCAAAATATGAGGAAGAAAAAGAATATTTCATAAAAAGAGAATTATCTATAAGAAAATTAGAACTCGAGAAAGATGTGGAGAAAAAATATGTTTCTCAAGTGAAGGAATTAAGAGATGCTCACATTGAAGAAGAGGAGAATATTATCAAACAGAATGAAGATTTAATAAAAAGATACGAACAAAAGTTGATCGAAAAAGAGTCTGATTTGATTAAAGCCATAGATGATAAAGGGACAGTTTTAAAAATTAAAGAAAAAGAAATTGGTTTTGTTTTAAATGAAAACACCAAAAGACTACTTCAAATCCAAGAAGAACATGAAAAAGTAATTAAAAAATTGATGTTAGATATGCAATCACTCCAAAATAAATTGATAAAGAGTGAGGCAGATTTAAAAGAGGAAAAAACAAAAATCGAGAATTTAAAAGAAGGAATGAATGTTAAAAAACAAGAATTAGGTAATGTTAAAGAACAAGAATTAAATAATCTCAAGGAAGAATTTGAGAATAAAATAAATGAGTTAAAAGAAAAGCATTCAAAAGAAACCGAGAGTTTGGAATCTAATTCAAAAGTAAAAATTGAAAGAATATGGCAGGAATATTTAGTTAAGAAAGAAAATCAAGAAAAAAATCATGAAGCCAGTATTAAAGAAAAAGACGAAATTATAGATAACGAAAATAGTGAAATTGCTAGTTTAAAAATAGCATTAAACCAAAAAGAAATAGAATTAAGAACAAACATTGATGATTTAAGTGAGAAAAATGAGAAAATAATTTCCAAAAACAATAATTTTGAGAAAAAGATTAAAGAGTTAGAGGAAACAAATAACAAGCTGAAATCTACTTTAAAAGATTTGGAATATAAATTAAACGAAGGATTAGAAGAAAAAGAAAAGATTTTGATTAAAAAAGGTGCTTTTGAAAAACAGGCCAGAGAGCATTTGGAGACTATAAACAAATTAAATTTTGAAAATAGTAAGTTAAGAATTAATTTAGAAACATTGAAAGAAAAAAACAACAAATTAAACGAGAAATTACAAGAAGGATCAATCTGTGCCCAGGAATTAGAAGAAAAAAATGTAAAAGAAGTAAAGAAAAAAGAGAAACTATTTGAACTTGAGAAAACAGGAATACTAAAAGAACAGGATAGTATTATTAAACAAAGGTTTAATGAACTTAAAGATGTTATTTATAAAAAAGATTTAGAGATTGCTACTATAAGAAAAGAATTTAGTGATAGTACATTAAAGAAGCAAAAAGAAGATGAGAAAATTAAAGAAGAACAACAAATTGTGATTGAGGAAGTAATAAAAAGTTCAAAAGAAGAGAGTGCTGTATTATTAGAAAAGATTAAACAAAAAGATGAAGAAATTAGTAAAGTTAAAGAATTAACTTATGCAAAAGAAGATAAAATTAAAAAAGAAATTGAATCCAAAAACAAAGAAGTAGAAAGCTTAAAGAAAGAATATGAAAACAAACTTAAATTTTTAGAGGAAAAACTAAAGAAAGAAAATGAAATAGTAAGTCAGAATTTAAACGCGTTGCAACAAGAGAATGAAAGATTAAAAAAAGAGATGATTATTCGTGAGATGCTTTTAAAATGAATCTAAGTTATGATGTAATAATAATAGGTGCAGGCCCAGCAGGTTTAACGAGTGCAATATATTTAGGAAGAGCTAAAATAAAAACTTTAGTCATGGAGAAAGTTACTCTAGGCGGAAAATTATTGGTTATAGATAATTTAGAAAACTATCCGGGATTTTCGGATGGCATAAACGGTTTTGAACTAGCCAGTAAATTAGATTCTCAGTCTAAAAAGTTTGGTGCAGAATTTATTTTTGAGGAAGTTAAAAGCATAAAAAAAGAAAATAATCTTTTTAAGATAGTTGCTAACAAAAACGAGTATATTAGCCGAGCAGTAGTTGTGGCCAGCGGTTCAACTTATCAACATTTAAATGTAGATGGAGAAGAAAGATTAATTGGTAAAGGTGTTTCTTTTTGTGCTACTTGTGATGGTGCATTTTTCAAGGAGCAAGTCATTGCGGTTGTAGGCGGTGGAAATTCTGCATTAGAAGAAGCATTATTTTTAACAAGATTTGCAAAAGAAGTTTATGTTATTCATCGTCGAGACGAGTTTAGGGCCGTAAAAATATTACAGGAGAGAATTAAAGATAATCCTAAGACCAAAACAGTTTTAAGTAGTATGGTCATTAAAATTTGTGGAGAAAATAAAGTAGAATCTGTAATTATAAACAATGTGAAGGATAATAAAGTTACAGAGTTAAAGATGGATGGTATTTTTATAGCCATAGGTCAAACACCTAATACTGATTTCTGTAAAAATCTATTGAAATTAGATGAAAAAGGTTATATAATAACAAATCAATATTTGGAATCTTCAATTTCGGGTATATATGCGATAGGGGATGTAAGGAATACTGAACTAAGACAGGTTGCGACTGCAGTTGGAGATGGTGCGTATGTTAGTGCAATGATTGAAAAATATTTGCAAAATGGAGGTAAATCATGAAAAAAGCAATAAATTATTGGTCGTTTCCAGGCGGGTTAGAAGGCAAGAAAAGTTTAAAAGAAGCGATAAATGAGGCAAAAAAATATGGATTTGAAGGTATAGAACTTTGTATGTTTGAAGAAGGGGAAGTGTCCTTAAAGACTACTAAAAGTGATTGTGAAAGTTTTTTAAACGAAGCAAAAAAAGCAGGCATTTGTATTAGCAGTCTGGCTACAGGGATATTCTGGAGTTATAACTTAGGTTCTTCTAAGAAAGCTGATAGAGAAAAAGCAGGAAAAGTAGTTGAGAAAATGTTAGAATTAGCTTCGTATCTGAAGGTTGATACAATATTAGTGGTCCCTGGTGCGGTAGATGTTTTCTTTAATCCAAGTGCAGAGATTGTTTCATATGATGATGTGTATAATAGAGTTAAAGAAGGTTTAAAAAAGTTAGTTCCTATTGCAGAAAAATATAAAGTGTGTATTGGTTTAGAGAATGTTTGGAATAAATTTTTCTTAAGCCCGGTTGAAGTAAAAGATTTTGTTGATTCATTTAAAAGTAATTATTTGGGAGTATATTTTGATGTTGGTAATGTTCTGCCTTTTGGTTATCCTGAGCAATGGATTAAAATTTTAGGCAAAAGAATTAAAAAGGTTCATTTAAAAGATTTTAGATTTGCTTGTGGTCATGGTGGAACAAATGGATTTGTAGATTTACTTGAAGGTGATGTCAACTGGCCTGAAGTTATAAAAGCATTAAAAGAAGTTGGCTATGATGGATATTTAGTAGCAGAGATGATACCAGGGTATAGATTTTATCCAGAGGTAAGATTAGGAAATACTTCAAAGGCCATGGATGCAATATTAGGCAGAAAATAGGGGGTGCTTATGCCAAAAGTAGGAATTGTTGGAACAGGATTTATAGGTGGAGTTCACTATGGGGCCTATTGTAAAATAACGGGTGCAGAAGTAGTGGCTATATGTGACCTTGATACTGAAAAAGCTAAAAAAATGGTAAAAGGTGAAGCAACAGGAGGTAATATTCAAATTGAATCGGCTAAGCCAGTTTCATTTAATCCAAATGATATAAAATTTTACAATAAATTGGAAAATTTGATTGCTGATAAAAATATCGAAATTATTGATGTTTGTCTGCCTACATATCTACATAAAGATGCAGTGATAAAATGTGCAAGAGGCGGAAAGAATGTACTTTGCGAGAAACCAATTACTACTAATTTAAAAGATGCAGACGAAATGATTAAAGTTGTGAAAAAAGCAAAAATAAAATTTATGGTTGCCCATGTTATAAGATTCTGGCCTGAGTATGTTGTTTTAAAACAAATAATAGATAATAAATCTTTAGGTAAACTACTTTCTATGAGTTTTACGAGATATTCACCAACACCAACATGGACATGGAATAATTGGATTTTAAACAGTAAAAAAAGTTTATCAGCAGCATTGGATTTACATATTCACGATGCAGATTTTATTCTATATATATGTGGTAAGCCAGATAAAGTTGCATCACTTGGAGCAAAGAAAGTTACAAAAGGGGTAGACCATATTATAACTGAATATTTCTATAATAAAGGACCTTCAGTTTATGCAGAGGGTGGTTTTGCTTTTCCAGAAAAATTTCCATTTAGAATGGCATTCCTGGCTCTTTTTGAAAAAGGTGCAATAGAATATAATTGTATGAATGTTCCTATGACTGTATATGAATCTGGTAAAGAACCTATCCAACCAAATTTACCTGAAGGAGATGGTTATATAAGGGAAATTCAATATTTCTTAAAATGCGTAGAACAAGAAAAATATCCTGCAACTGTTACACCTTTAGATGCAAGAGAGTCTTTAAGGATAATACTCTCTGAGATAAAGTCAGTAGAAACCGGTAAGCCGGTTGTGATATAACATAATTACGAATTACGGATTGCGAATTACATAAATGCCGAGATAGCTCAGTTGGTAGAGCGCAGGACTGAAAATCCTGGCGTCGGCAGTTCGACTCTGCCTCTCGGCACCATCTAAAACAAAGTATAGACAGTAGACTATAGCGTCCTGTATAAAATACGCAAAACCCTGTACCACTCGTTATACTCGGGTACAGGACTAAAGAGCCTGCGGCTACAAAAGTGGATACAAAAAGTATATGATATATACAAAAAGTAAAAGACGTAAATATACTCGTATTTCGGCTGTTGTAATGGCTGAACTTTTTTCTCTTCCAGATAAAAAAATTATAGGAAAAGCATGTATAACTGATTTAAGCTTGGGTGGAATGAGAGTAGAAACAAATGAACCTCTTAAAACTGATGATATGTTTTTAATAAAGTTTTCATTACCAAATGGACAATATTTTGACAAAATCAAAAGTAAGATTGTTAGAAGTGCTAAGGTAGATTTTACTTTTACATATGGTATTAAATTTACTGAAATAAATTTGATAGATAGAATTAGATTATGGTTATTCTCTTTGAAAGCAAAGAGAGAATAAATAGTATTCTATTTCATTGTCCCATGTGAAATGGGACGATACAAAAAACCTGATGAACCCTGCACCATATCGGTACAGGGTAAATCAAATTGAAATTAAAATGGAATTTTAAGACCAAATACAAAACCAGTAGTATTAAGGTTAAAATTATAATCACTTGTTCCAATCTTGTACCCGTTAGTATTATACCATGTCCACTTATCACTGATAGTAGTTAAAAATCTGTATATAAATTCAACAAAAAGGACATTTGCAATTTCTATACCTGCTTTTGCTTCTGCTCCAACACTAAAGAGAAATTGAGATTCTTCATAGTAGTCTTTTGTATTGGCATCAAAAAGTCCCATATAAATATCTCCACATATGGTTATATAAGGAGCAAACCATCCTCTTTGTTCTGATGCCGTTTTAAATTGTAGATAGTCTGGATTTAACAAAGGAGTGAATGGATAAAATTTAAGTCCTAATCCTACAGGCATTAGTAAAAAAATATAATCCTGCCATTCCACACCATTTAAAGTGTATAATCTTATGAGTTTAAGCCCAAAAATACATTCTAAATCCAAAAGCCATTTTAAATCATTTTTGCTAATTACTGGTCCTCCAACACTCATCCAATAAGACCAATGAGGAGCTATTGTTCCAATCTTTCCATCATAAACAAGAACTCCATTTGTATCTTTTGTTTTAACAAAAAAATCACTAGTTTCTTCTCTTGAAGCAGAAAATCCACAATAACCCATTTCTTCATTAGGTGCAGTAGTTCGTGAGACTAATAATGGAGTAGTTTCACTATTAACAACACCCCTTTTTAATATTGGGTCTAAAGGTTTTAATCTTTCCCTTTTTATTTCTATTAAATCTCCTTCTTTAATTATATCTTCTTTTGAGATAACTTTTACCTTTGATGCTTCTTCCATTATTTCATCAGGTATTACAGTTGCTATTTTCTTTTTTATCTGATATACGATTTTTCCTGTATCATCCTTTACTGATTCAGTTATTCTTTCTATAGTAAGTCGCTGGTCCTTTTCTATATTATCCACTATACCTAAGTTCATTATTATCTCATTTTCATTTAATATTTTTAATACTTTTCCTTTAATAGAAACTCCTTTACTGAAATGTTTTGCTAATTCTGTTGATGCAGTATTTAATAAATCTTCAGAATCAGTTTCTACTTTATCAGTTAAAATAACTTTACCTGCTTCTACATCAATTAACTGCATTGATATAACGATTGTTTTACCTGTACGAGAGACTCTACCTGTTACTATGTTGCTCACATTAAGTAAACGACCTACCTCTACTGCACATTCTGTAGTGGTACAGCCTGTCTTTTGAAACTGCTGTTCTTTAAGAATTTTTTGAACATTTTTTCTTTCAATTATATTGAATCGTCCAGCGTCATATAAACCAGATTGAACGAAATCTGCTACTGAATCTGCCAGTGTTTGAACTACTTGACTTGCTTCAAAATCATAGACGGCCATTGAAATTTTTTCACTAGCATTTACAGATGAAACTAAAAAAGCTATTAAAAATAATATTATATACATGTTGCCTCCTGTTTGATTTTTTAAGGGTCTAAAGACCCTGCACTAAATTTTGATTATAGTTATAACATTTATTTTTTAATAAGTCAATTATTTAAATTGAAAATACTTTTAAAGTTTGATAAGATAAATAATCATGGGTATTTCAGTAATCATAATTACATATAATGAACAGAATAATATTAAAAAATGTTTAGAATCTGTAAAATGGGCAGATGAAATTATAATTGTTGATTCAGGGAGTAAAGATAAAACATTAGATATTGTTAAAAAATATACTGACAAAATTTACATACACAAATGGAGGGGATATTCAAAAGATAAAAATTTTGGTATATCAAAAGCAAAAAACGAATGGATTTTAAGTATAGATTCAGATGAAATAGTTAGTGATAAATTAAAAAGAGAAATTATTAGGGTTATAAAGAATACTAAATTTGATGGGTTTTTTATATCACGAAAAGTATATTTTCTAAATAAATGGATTAAGCATTGCGGATGGTATCCGGATTATCAACTTAGATTATTTAAAAGAAGTAAGGGGAGATTTGATGAAAATAAATTAGTGCATGAGCATGTGAAATTAAATGGGCGAATTGGTTATCTAAAGAGCAATTTGTTGCACTTTCCATATAAAGATTTAAATCAGTATTTTCAGAGATTTAATAAATATACTACTTTGTCGGCTAATGAGATGTATAAGGAGGATAAAAAAGGTTGTTTTATTAATTTAATGTTAAATCCATTTTTTACATTTTTTAAAATGTATTTTTTAAAATTAGGATTTTTGGATGGATTTTCTGGTTTTGTAGTTTGTTTTTTAAGTTCTTTTTATAATTTTGTAAAATATTCTAAACTATGGGAATTAACAAGAAAGAAATAAAAAAAATTTTAATAAGAGGAGTTAACTGGATAGGCGATTCTGTTATTACTATTCCTGTTGTTAGAACCATAAGAGAGAATTTTCCAGATGCTTTTATTGGCATAATTGTAAAAGAAAGTTTAGTTTCCATATGGGAAAATGTGCCATATGTAAATAAGGTGTATATGGAGAAAGTGGGAGAAGTAGGGAAAGTAAAAGATGAAAAAAGTGAGATAAAAAATCAGAAATTTGACCTTGGAATTATTTTTCCTACTTCATTTTCTTCTGCATTAAAGATGTGTCTTTTAAATGTTAAGTATAGAGTTGGATATCCTACTGAATTAAGAGGGGTTTTTTTAACACATAAAGTTCCTCTCCCTGAAAAGTTCAGAGAAAAATATTTATTGGAAGAATATTTTGACATAATCAGATTTATAGATTTAGAAATTAAAGATAAATTACTTGAATTTTTTATCCCTGATAATATTAGAAATAAAATGTTGGATTTACTTAAAGATAAAGGATTTTCTGATAAAGACTTTATTGTGGGAATTTGTCCTGGTGCAACTTTTGGACCGGCTAAAATGTGGTTTAAAGAAAGATATGCAGATTTAATAACAAAAGTTATAAAAACATATAATGCGAAAATTATTATAATAGGAAGTGCCGAAGAAAAAGAATTAATGAATTTTTTATTGCAAAAAGTTAATTTAAATGATAAAATATTAATCAGTGAAGGTAATATATTAGAAAGTTCTGCGTTGATAAGTTGTTGTAAATTATTTATCTCAAATGATACAGGTCCGATGCATATAGCGGCATCTTTGAAAATACCAGTGATTGCAATTTTTGGGTCCACTAATCTTTTATGGACTTTTCCATTGAATGAGGAGAGTGTAGTTTTGTATGAACAAATTGATTGTAATCCATGCTATAAAAGAAAATGTAAAAGAACCAGAGACAAATATGAATGTTTTAATTTAATTAGTGTGGATGAAGTAATGGATGCAATTGCTGAAAAAAATCTAAAATAGAAAGGAGGTGGAAAAATGATAAAAAAGATTGTATTTTTACTTATAGTGTTATTTTTATTTAATGGTTCTGGTTGTCCAAGTTTGAATCCTTTGTTCCCAGTTAGTTCTGGGGGCTTAAATCAAGTTAATGGTGGTAATAAATCTGGTGTTGATTCAGGTAGTTGTGATTCAGTAAATAATGGTGGAAATAGTGGTTGTGGAACCGGAACAGGGACGACAACTACTACAACGACGCCATCACCCAATACAGGTGGTCCTTTAAATATTACTGTAAAGACTCCGTCGCAATCATCTGATAGTGGAAGTATTACAATATCTCAAGGTACTATTCCAACTATTTCATGGAATTATACAGGTGTATCAGGTAATTTAGTTGAAGTTTATGTTACTGCCAATAGTAAGGTAATGTGGTGTTTGGATTTTTCTTCAAGCATAAAATCTGTTACATATGGAGTTGCTCCAAGTGGTAGTACTGAATATAATTCTGCGCAAAGTTTAGCTAAAGGTACATATAGTGTATATATTCACCTTTATAGTAGTTCCTCAATAATAGGACAAGGTTATGGAAGTATAATAGTTCAATAAAAAATTAAAAAGGAGGTTAGGATAATGAGAAAGTTTGGAGTTATTTTATGTGGTTTAGTTTTTGTTCTATGTTTTGTTTCATTTAGTAGTGCTGATAAGGTGAAAAAAGTTATAGAGGTTGAGGAATCCAATGTTTCTTATACTGGTATGAAAATGGCAGGAAAATTAGGATTTGGTTATACTAATAGTGGAACCCCGATTGGTTTTAAATATTGGCTTGGTGATACAACAGCGATAGATGTGGGTTTTGGAGTTGCAACAGGTGCTAATATTCAGAATTTTGGTACAAATTTAGGTTTTAATTTAGTATTAACATCAAGAGAACCAATACTATTACAATTTAGAGGTTCAACGGGTTTTGATGCAGGTGCAGCCACGAATCTAAACTGGGCATCAGTGTTAGGGGTTGAATATTTTGTATCTAAGAATTTAAGTTTAGGTTTAGGTGTAGGAGTGCTTTTTTATTTACAAGTTAGTCCAGCATCTGCATTTTCTTTTTCACATTGTGCAGGAACAACAGGTAATTTAGGATTTTATTATTATTTCTAAAAAATTGATGCCCTGCTCTATTTGTGATGACTTGATTATTTTTGCACCAACGCCTTTTTAGCGGGGGCCTGATTTTAAATATGGTGTGCATATCCTGCCTTTGGGTGGGAGAGCCTAAGTATTTAATAAGGTACCCACTTAATTAAAAAGGTACAAAAATACGGGTCACACGGTATGAGCGGGGTGTTTTTAAGGGAAGTGGATAAAGTAGGGAAAGTAAAGAAAGTAAGGGAAGTGGGGAAAGTAAAAAAGTGAAGAAATGTCAGAATTGTTTGGTGAAGAACAGATTGAAAAAGATTTAAAGAAAACTCCACTTGCAAGACGGATGTGTCCATCCAATTTAGATGGGTTTGTAGGTCAGGAGAAAATTTTAGGGAAAGGTAAATTACTTAGACGGGCAATTGAATCAGATAGAATCTCTTCGCTTATATTATATGGCCCACCTGGTGTAGGTAAAAATGTTTTAGCCAATGTTATAGCCAATAAGACCTCTTCTTGTTTTGTAGAGATAAATGCTGTTTTATCTGGTGTAGAAGACATTAGAAAAGTTATTTCATCTGCAAAAGAAAGATTAATTGCTTTAAAAAAAAGAACAATATTATTTATAGATGAGATTCATAGGTTTAATAAATTACAACAAGATGCATTGCTTCCAGATGTTGAAAACGGAAATATAATTTTGATTGGTGCAACAACGCAGAATCCGTATTTTTATATAAATCCAGCCTTAATTTCTCGTTCATTAGTTGTTCAGTTTGAACCTTTATCTAATGAGGATTTAAAAAAGATTTTATTAAATGCAATTTCAGATAAAGAAAGGGGATTAGGTAATTTTAATATAAATATTTCTGAGAATGCTTTAAGTCATATAATAAGATTTGCGGATGGAGATGCAAGGATTGCACTTAATGCTCTTGAAGTTGGTGTTTTAACTTCTAATCTGGATAAAGATGGAATTATACAGTTTGATATAAAAAGTTGCAGAAGATTCAATTCAGAAAAAAAAGATTGTTTATGATAGTAATGAGGATGAGCATTATAATACTATCTCTGCTTTTATAAAAAGCATGAGAGGTTCTGACCCTGATGCAGCATTATACTATTTAGCCAAGATGATATGTGCTGGTGAGGATCCAAGATTTATTGCAAGAAGGATTGTAATTTGTGCTTCAGAAGATGTTGGGAATGCTGATCCACAAGCATTAGTTGTGGCTAATACAGCATTTCAGGTTGCCGAATTTATTGGTATGCCAGAGGCAAAGATTCCTTTAGCCCAGGCAGTTATTTATGTGGCATGTGCTCCAAAAAGTAATGCTTCTTTATTAGCAATAAATAAAGCAATGGAAGATGTAGAAAATAAAAAGACATTAGAAACTCCAAAGTATCTTAGAGAAAATGGTTATAAAGGGGCTAAAAATTTAGGACATGGGGTTGGATATAAATATGCTCATGATTATAAAGAACATTATGTAAAACAGGATTATATACCAGAGAAGAAAAAATACTATGAGCCGACTAATCAAGGATATGAAGCAAAGATAAAGGAATATTTGGATAAGATAAGGAATAAACTGTAAACCGAGAACAAAAAGATAATCATGATGAAAAATAATAAGTCGGTAGAGACAAAGGAGTAGAAATTATGGAAAAATTCACAAAGAGTATTCTAAATTACTTTGCCACCTATACAGAGACCCGATTCAGGTTTGACACAAAAATCGGTTATAAATGGACTGATGATTCATTTACTGCAGAGCTATCTGTGTTTCCCGACTTCCAGAAAAAGGTATTGGATTCCATCAAGGAAAAAGGAGTTTTAGATATCTCAGTTAAAAAGGGCGAATACTCTGTATCTATTGATGAGGATGATTTTAAGAAAGAACTTTTTCAAAGGCTCGATTCACACTATAATCTGGATTTTCTGAAGAAGTGCATTGAACTTACCAGAAGTAAGTTAAAAAAGACCGAAAGTGATAAGCTAATTGTATCAGGTGAAGGAAAAACTCAGGATACATTAGGACAAATAAAGCCAAACAAAGAATTTGAAACAAAAGTCTTATGTGAAGGAATAAGACAATTTAATCTCGCCTTTAGAAAAGATATCCATGATTCTCTTATTAAATTACAAAAAGAAAAGAAAGAAGAACTCTTAAGGGATTTAAAGACTTCTTCTGTTCCTTTGACCTCTTTTAATCCTAATAGTATTGAACAGGATTTATACGATTCACTTCAGGACAGTGTACATAAAACGACTGATGAGAACTCTTTTTATAATAATGTAAAAGCACATCTGTCCGCTAAATAATTTGAAAAAAGTCCTCACTTAATGTAGAATGGAAGAGCGATCCGTTAAAATCGCAAATCCAATAAGGAGGACTTTCAACTGGGCTAAATTCCGTACTACCAAAGGTGCTATCAAAATGCACTGCCAATTTGACCATAGTGGGCATATACCAACATTTGCTGTCATTACAGATGGAAAACAACATGAAATTACAGTAGCCAAATCTTCTTTTGCTATTTTACCAGACAGCATTTATTGTGTTGATAAAGCCTATATCGACTTCAAATGGCTTTATTCTATTGATAATCAAAGAGCGTTCTTCGTTACCAGAGCCAAGGACAACCTTAATTATTCAGTTATCGGACAGCATACCGAAAACAATAAAAAAGGTATTATTTCTGACGAAATTATTGCCTTAAACGGTTTCTACCAACAAAAAGATTATCCTAAAAAACTTCGACTCATTCGTTATTATGACAAAGAAACGGATAAAATCCTTACCTTTTTAACTAATAATTTCGGTTCTTTCGTATTTATTGTGGGTACCTCCTTGGATTTAACAGCCCGCAATGTTGATGGATTTTTAGTTTAAAATATTCGACATCCCTATACCCATAAGCCATTCGTTTAAGCCGTTTAATTTTATTGTTAATTCCTTC
>JBDRBU010000008.1:0-5525 GCA_043822305.1 Candidatus Firestoneibacteriota bacterium | reverse complement strand
GAAGGAATTAACAATAAAATTAAACGGCTTAAACGAATGGCTTATGGGTATAGGGATGTCGAATATTTTAAACTAAAAATCCATCAACATTGCGGGCTGTTAAATCCAAGGAGGTACCCACAATAAATACGAAAGAACCCTTTAATTAGTATATTAACTGTAGTAGATGTTATGATAAACCTTTTTCTTACAGGATTTTGGGGGAAGATTACAGATAAATACGGTTGTAAACCGGTAATGCTTATTTGTGCAAATATTATAATAATACTACCCTTTTTGCTGATGGTAAGTATTATTAATTATTGGATTTTTATTCCAGCTGTGTATTTAATTGGAAGTGCATTTTGGTCGGGGTTTAATCTTGCACAGTTTAATATACTTTTAAAACTCTCACCCAGAAATGAAAGAGCCGCATATATTGCCGTTAACACTTTTTTAGTTAGTATTTTTTCTGCAATAGCCCCAATATTGGGAGGTTTAATTCTTGATAAAATAGGGGATTTTAAATTTTATGTTTTATTTATGTATTTTGGTGGGTTCCAAATACTTTTTTTAATGAGCGGATTATTTAGAATATTGCCTATAATATTTTTAAAAAAGATAGAGGAACCAAAAGAAGAGAAAGTTGAAAAAGTAATAAGTGTTGTCAGAGCAACAATAGGTGTTGGATTTATGGAAGGAGTTGGAACATTGATTTCTTATATATTACTTCCAATTAAAAAAATAGGGGAAGCAACTATTTTTCAAGCAGATAATAAAGATGAATAAAAAATATTACAAATTGCCGGATATAAGTTCTAAGTATATTAAGTCGCATAATTACTTTTTTCTTTATGAGACAGGTTTGTGTCATGATGAGAATTTTACAAGTTATATATTTACAGAGCCAATCTTTGCAATAAAAGTAAACGATTTTAAGGATGTAAATAAAGCATTTGAAAATATTGATAAATATTCAAAAAAATATTATTTAGTGGGATTTTTTTCTTACGAATTAGGATATTTTTTTGAAAAAGATTCATTTAAAGTAAAATCGCAATATTCATTCCCGTTGATTTATTTATGTGTTTTTGACAGGGTAATATCCTTTAATCACATAACAGGCAGGGTTAATGGGGATGTAAAGGGGGTTTTTAATGCAGGTGAAAGTAACGATTTTAAAATAAATAAATTAAAATTAAATATATCAAAATCTGACTATGAAAAAAAAATTAAGGATATAAAAGAATATATAAAATCTGGAGATACATATCAGGTAAATTTTACATCCAAGTTTAAATTTGATTTTAAGGGAGAACCTTTTTCTTTTTATCAGGATTTAAAATCAAGACAGAATGTTCCATATAGTGCCTTCTGTAAATTTAAGGATCAATATGTTATTTCACTTTCCCCTGAATTATATTTTAGAAAAGAAGGTCAATTTATTTATTCAAGACCCATGAAAGGAACCATCAAACGGGGAAAAAATATTGATGAAGATAAAGAAAAAATTGTTGAACTTAAAAACAGTATTAAAAATCGGGCAGAAAACATAATGATCGTTGATTTAATTCGCAATGATTTAGGAAGAATCTCTGAAATTGGAAGTATTAAGGTTTCAAAACTTTTTCAGATTGAAAAATATAATACTTTGTTTCAAATGACATCTTTAGTCAAGGGTGTTCTAAAAAAAGATATTACATATTATGAAATCTTTAAAAATATTTTTCCGGGTGGTTCAGTCACAGGTGCTCCAAAAATTAGAACAATGCAAATTATAAAAAAACTTGAAGTAGGGCCTAGGAATGTTTATTGTGGTGCATTAGGAATAATATTTCCAGGAGATAAAGCAATATTTAATCTTCCCATAAGAACTATTTATTTAAGAGGAAATTATGGCGAAATGGGAATCGGGAGTGGAATAGTTTATGATTCTAATCCTTTAGCCGAATACGATGAATGCATTTTAAAAGCAAAATTTTTAACTGAAAGATGTAAAGATTTTGAACTCCTTGAAACAATTCTTTGGGATAAAAAATATTTATTTTTAAAAGAACATTTAAACCGCCTGGAAAAATCTGCAAGATATTTTGATTTTTATTTCAACAAAGATAAAATAATTACCGGGTTGAAAAAATTAGAAGGTAAATTTAAAAAAGGCACAAAAATCAAAATAAGATTATTATTAAATAAAGAAGGAAATTTTAAAATAGAAGATAAACTAATAAAGGATAATGCCTTAAAAGAAAAAAAGATGGCTCTTTCTAAATATAAAGTGGATTCTGAAAATATATTTCTTTATCATAAGACAACAAACAGGGAACTTTTTAATTCCGAATATGAATATTATTCAAAAAAAGGATTTTATGATGTCCTGTTTTTAAACAAAAAAAACGAAGTTACTGAAGGCGCTATTTCAAATATATTCATTAAAAAAGACGGCAAATTTTACACTCCTCCTATTTCTTCGGGGCTCCTTCCCGGAATTTACAGAGAATATTTTATTAAAAAAAGCAAAGCCATTGAAAAAGTCCTGTATTTGAAAGACCTAGACAAAGCAGATAAAATCTTGTTATGTAACTCCGTTAAAATGGGGATAGCCACCATTTTCCCCTAAAAAGATAATATGCTTGACAAATAGTATCTCCTATGATACCATTTAGTATATGAAATGGTATCATAGGAGGAACCATGGTAAACAAGGAAAATATAAAGCTGATTATAAAAGAAAGCCAGGAGTTTGAGTTCCCGTATATTATAGAAAGAAGCATGAAAATACCGTCAGACACGCAAAAAATAGTTACAGTAACAGGACCAAGAAGAAGCGGAAAGACCTACCTTTTTTACAATAAGATGAAGGAACTTGTAGGGAAAGGGATATCCAGAGAAAAGATGTTTTGCATTAACTTTGACGATCCGAAACTATTACCTTTTGACGGAAGTGATATTGACTTGATAATAGAGTCCTATCGTGATCTTTATCCCTCTTTTAAAAATGAAAAATGTTACGCTTTTTTTGATGAAGTGCAAAATGCTAAAAACTGGGGAAAAGGGATAAGGCGCCTTTTGGATACAGGGAGTTTTAGGATATTTTTGACGGGCTCGTCTTCGAAGGTTTTTAAGGATAGCCTTTCAAGGGAAATTCGCGGCCGATCGATTAATTTTAATCTACTTCCGTTTTCTTTTAAAGAAATAGTAAGAGCCAGAGGAATAAGTTTTGACAGGAACACTTCTTACTCTAAAGAAAGGCACGATGTAAAAAACGAGTTGGAGTTTTACCTTGAGTTCGGCGGGTTTCCTGAAGCGGTTCTTGAAAAAAACAAAGATTTAAAGATGAGGATACTTAGCGAATATTGGAACACGATGTTTTTAAAAGATATGGTGGAAAGATATTCCTTGAGGAATGAAGGCGCGGCCAGAGAATTAATGAGATACCTTACGACAAATATCTCGTCAGTATTTTCTGTAACGGCATTCTGGAAGGCGTTTAAAGAAGCATATCCTATGACAAAACGCACCCTGATAAGATATGTTTCTGCCCTTGAAAATACCGGATTATTTATACTAAACAGAAAGTACTCGGCCTCTTTAAAAGAGCAGATGCTTTCTCCAAGGAAATGCTATCTGATAGACAACGGTCTTAGGGCTGCGTACGGTTTCAGGTTTAGCGAAGACTACGGAAAAATATTGGAAAATACCGTTATGATAGAATTAAAACAAAGACAGCTTCACGACCCCCTTTTAGAAGTATATTATTGGAAAAATGGAAAAGGCAAAGAAGTTGATTTTGTAGTTAAACAAGGAACAAAAGTAAAGCAAATAATCCAATCGTGTGCTGAAACCTATAATATCGAAACAAAAGAAAGGGAAATCGCTCCGTTATTGAAAGCGGGGAAAGAATTTAAATGCCGTAACCTGCTCATAATAACAAGAGATGAAGACCGAGAAGAAAAACGAAACAGACAAACAATTAAATATTTACCTTTATGGAAATGGTTATTGTTTGGGGAATGATAAAATAGGGACTTGAATGTAGGCAGACACTATTTATTCCTTTAGCATTAAAAAATTAATTTTCCCTATTGACAAATACATAATATACTGTATAATAATGTATAACCTACAATTTGGAGAGGTATCCAATATGTAGTAGGACAAATTGGAGTATGGTAAAATATGGGAGAAAGAGATGATCACACGCTATATTCAAGAGGATATACTAAAAGATATTAAAAGCAAGATGATTTTTGTTGGTGGACCCAGGCAGGTAGGAAAGACAACGTTGGCGAAAATGACAGCGAAGGAGCATTTTACGAATAAGTCAGATTATTTGAATTGGGACAGCAGTGCTGACAGAAAATTAATAATAACGGAAACTTTTAAAGCGGGTATAGAGATAATAATATTTGATGAACTGCATAAGTTTAAGAATTGGAAGAACTATATTAAAGGGATTTATGATAAAAATGCTCCAAGGCTGAAGATAATCGTAACCGGAAGCGCCCGATTAGATATTTTTAGGAAAGGCGGGGATTCTTTGCTTGGAAGGTATAGGTATTATCGGCTTCATCCTTTAAGCGTTGCCGAGGTGTCCAGAAAAAAGAACAGAATAGAACCTTTCAAAGAATTTGATTTTTCTAATAATGAGAGCAAAGAAGTGTTTGATCGTCTTTTAAAATTTGGAGGGTTTCCGGAAATATATTTTTCAAAAGATGAGTCAGACTTAAGAAGATGGCATAATGAAAGAGCAGAACGAATAGTAAAAGAAGACATTCGAGATATCGAAAGGGTTTCTGATCTTTCCGCACTTCTGGTGCTTGTGGAGCTTCTTAAAACCAAAGTAAGCTCACATCTTTCAATAAATTCATTAACAGAAGATTTAAAAGTATCCTTTAAAACTGTTTCCTCTTGGATTGATATACTCGAGAGATTTTATTATCATTTTAGGGTGTACCCGTATCAGAGTAAAAAAATACAAGCTTTAAAGAAAGAAGCGAAGTTATATCTATGGGACTGGTCTGATGTAGAAGATGAACCGGCGAGGCTTGAAAATATTGTTGCTTCTCATCTGTTAAAGTTAACGCACTATCTTTATGACTCAAAAGGATATAAGACTGAATTATTTTATATAAGAGATAAAGAGCAAAGAGAGACGGATTTTCTTGTTACGGTTAATAATAACCCTTGGTTTTCCGTGGAAGTGAAAACAAAGTATAAGAATATTTCAACACCGCATAAATACTTTAAAGAAAAACTGAATATTCCGTTTAATTATATTGTTACAACAGAAAAAGGTATTGATCATGAAAAAGACGGTTTCAGAATTATTAGCATCGAGAAATTCTTATCAGGGATGATGTAGTTGGCTTTTAATTAGTCGCTATCCCTAATTTTTCCAAAAGGAGGATTTATGATTAAGCGTGGCGAATACCAAGGAAAACCGGTAATATCTCTAACGAGGAATGAAAATGACAAATTCCCGTTTAGTTTTGGGGTCAATAAGGCAAAGTTGATCTTGGCCAACATTGATGAGATACGAAAATTTG
>JBDRBU010000007.1:0-32501 GCA_043822305.1 Candidatus Firestoneibacteriota bacterium | reverse complement strand
TAGCAAACCACTCTTCATTATGGAGGGGAAGGTAAGAGAGTAGGATAAAACCTGTGAGTCAGAAAACCTTGCTGTAAAACAAGCCCCGTACCCCTTAAGTGGTGCGCGGGTAAATCGAATTCCTTCGCGCCGTAAAGGAATGTCGAGTTTTTATTAAAACGGGATAAGAAAATCAGGGTGCACCCCGTTCGTCTTAAAGGCGAACGGGGTTTTTTATTTTAAGGGGAAAAATGAACATAGGCATATCGTTATGGAATTTAAAAGGTGATCTAGCCAGAAAAATACAAAGGGTTGTTGATCTGGGCTTTAACTCAATTAGTTTCTTGGGAAGTTCTTTTGAAGAAAAAGAAAGTATGGCTAAAATCATAAGAGATAATAACTTAATTATTACTTTTCATCTAAGTTTTTTTGGAATAAGTGAAGATAAAATAATAAAAGGGTTAGATTACAGATTGAACAGAATATTACAGTTTATTAAGAGTGAAAATCTGGAGAAAAATGTATGGAGCATATCTTTTGATCCTGTATTTAAAAATGCTTTTGATTTTGAAGCAACAGTGATGGCTTTAAAATATACTTTAAAAAAAATAAAAAATATTCATCTAAGCTTAGAAAACTGGATAATAAACTCCAGGATAAGCGATTTAATAAAAATTAAAAAAGCTGTAAACAACAAAAGACTCGGGATGTTGTTGGATATAGGTCATTTAAATATTGCGTTTAAGAAAAATCTAACTGATAAGAAAAATCTTTGTGATTATCTTAAAGCGTTACCTTTTGAAATAATAGAGTTTCATATTCACGATAATGATGGCCAGACAGACTCACATCTTCCTATTGGTAAAGGGAATATTGATATGGTCTCTTTGTTGAAGACAATAAAAAAATCAGCACCATTTCATAAAGATGCAGTTTTTACTTTGGAAATTAAACCCAAAAAAGGGATTAAAGAAATTTTAAGTAGCAAAAAAATAGTAATGGAAGTATTTTATGGAGGGTAAAATGCTAAAACATGGATTAATTCAAATTTATACGGGTGATGGTAAGGGAAAAACTACAGCAGCCTTAGGACAAGCATTTAGAGCCGTAGGAAATGGATTAAAAGTTTGCATATTCCAGTTTTTAAAAGATAAAAACTGTAAGAGCGGAGAGTTAATATCAGCAGAAAAATTTAAGGATTCTTTAAAAATCATAAGGGGGAAACAAATTCATCCAGGCTTTACAAAAAAACCTCTTAATAGGGGTTTAATTAAAGATATAAATAAGATGGTAAAAGATGTATCTAAAATTATGAAATCAAAAAAATACGATATAATAATTTTAGATGAGATAAATAATTGCATATCAGATGATTTTATAAGCATTAAAAAGATTTTAAAGATACTTGATGAAAAACCAAATAATGTTGAGTTGATTTTAACTGGGAGGAATGTTCCAGATGAAATCATTGAAAAAGCAGATTTAGTAACTAATATGATTTTAGTCAAACATCCTTATCAAACAGGGATTAAAGCCAGGGCGGGGATAGAATATTAGTAAGGTATGTCGGGGTCAGGGGACGACCCCGACTCCATTTATTCCCCCTTAATAAAGGGGGATCAAGGGGGTTGTGGAATCAAAGGAGAACTAAAAACTATCGTGAACATTATACCAGGAGGCTTTACGCCAGAACTAGTTTTAGAGTTGAAAAATATTATAAGAAAAGTTGCTCAAAAGAATAACGTGAACGCGGAAGGATTGCTTTTCTCCGGTGGTTTAGATTCGTCTATTTTAGCCGGTATTAATCCTAATCTTATAGGAATTACTGTGAATTTAAAGTTAAATGGAGAGGATTTAAAATATGCTAATTTTTTAGCCAAATACTTAAATATGAAACATTACAAAAGAATCGTAGAAATAGATGAAGCCATAAACTCTATTCCGGAAATAATAAGAGTTCTTAAAACTTTTGACCCGGCTATTCCTAATGATATTGCAGTTTATTTTGGATTAAAGCAAGCGAAAAAATTAGGAATGAAATCAGTTATGACTGGTGATGGAAGTGATGAACTTTTTGGAGGATATTCGTTTATGAAGGATGTGCATAATTTACAAAGTTATATTAAAAGAATATCTAAAAACATGAGTTTTAGTTCTAACGAACTTGGTAAATATTTTGGGATTAAAATAATCCAGCCCTTTATTGATAAAAATGTGGTAGATTTTGCTTTAAAAATTCCTGTTATTTTGAAGATAAAAGAAAATACAGGAAAATGGATTTTGCGGAAGGCATTTGAAGATTTATTACCTCCTGAAATTGTCTGGCAGGATAAAAGACCTTTAGAGTCTGGTTCGGGAATGACTAAATTAAGAAGAATAATCAGTTTAAAAATACGAGATGAAGAATTTGAAGAGAAAAAAAAGGCATATCCGGTAAAATTTTTAAATAAAGAACATCTGTATTATTACGAAATATATAAAAAGGAATTAGGAAAAATTCCGGTCCCAAAAACCAGTCAGAAGAAATGTCCGGGATGCGAGGCCGGTATGAAACGGGATGCTTTCCATTGTAAAATATGTGGATATGTAATAAATTTAAAAGTAAATAGAAAAACATGGAGAATTAAATGAAAACATTTTGTTGCTGGAGCGGTGGCAAGGAAAGTGCACTATCTTTATACAGAACAATAAAGAATAAAAACATGAAAATTGACTGTCTTCTAAATATGATTTCTGAAGATGGAAAACGTTCTCGAACACATGGCATCAAATCCACTCTATTAAAGTTACAATCAGATATAATAGGGATCCCTATTATACAAAGAAAAACTGAATGGAAAACTTACGAACAGGAATTCAAAAAAACCGTTTCTAAATTAAAGACAAAAGGCATGATAACAGGGATTTTTGGTGATATTGATTTACAAGAACACAGGGACTGGGTAGAAAGAGTTTGTAAAGAATTGAATATTGAGCCAATACTTCCATTATGGAAAGAAAAAAGAAAAAAGTTGCTTAAGGAGTTTATTGATGTTGGATTTAAGGCAATTGTTGTAGCAACAAATAGTAATTTTTTAGGCAAAAAATGGTTAGGTCGTCAGATTGATAATAATCTCATAAAAGAACTGGCATCTTTAAAAAATATTGATATGTGTGGAGAAAAAGGTGAGTATCATACATTCGTTTATGATGGACCCATTTTTAAAAAACCGATGAAATTTATTACCGGAAAAAAAATATTAAAAGATAACCACTGGTTTTTGGAGATTGAAAAATGAAAAAAAATATAATATTATCAGTATTTTTAATAATTTTATGTGGTATTTGTGTAGCCGACATCCTCCCTCAAAGAATAATCTCTTTAGGGCCTTCTATAACCAAGGGGTTATATCTTTTAGAAGTGCAGGATAAATTGATAGCCAATACTATATACTGCCTTAGCCCTGCTGGAGCAGAAAAAAAAGAGAAGATTGGTACAGTTATAGATATAAACATAGAAAAAATATTTAATCTTAAACCGGACTTGGTCTTAGCCACATCTTTAACTAATCCTAAGGCAAAAGAGAAATTAAAAAGATTAGAAATAAAAGTGATTACTTTGTCTATGCCAGAAAATTTTAGTGATCTGTGCAAACAGTTTTTAGAATTAGGAAGACTTGTTGGTAAAGAAAAAGAATCTGAAAAGATTGTAAAGAATGCTGAAGACAATGTAAAATTCATTAAAAAAAAGGTTGAAATTTTAGGAAAACCAAAGGTTCTTGTCCAGGTAGGAGCAAAACCTTTGTTTGTCGCAACAGGTAGTTGTTTTATTAATGACTATATTGAAATTGCTGGTGGAATAAATATAGCTAAAGACGCAAAGGAAGGTATATATTCAAGAGAACAGGTTTTATCCGCAAATCCTGATGTAATAATTATTACGGCCATGGGCATTGCCGGGGAAGAAGAAAAAAAGGTCTGGGAGAAATATAAAACTTTAAGTGCGACAGAGAACAACCGAATTTATATTATATCTACTGACGAACTTACCAGCCCCACGCCAGTGAGTTTCGTGAAAACATTAGAGGAAATTGTCAATATTTTACATCCTGGAGTAATAAAATGAGAAAGAAAATTATTAGATGGATCTGTTGGATATTGGTTTTGTGCGGTTTGTTACTTTGTATCTCTCTTTTCTCCATATGCACAGGTTCAGTTGGAATATCTTTAAAGAAGATTCTAAAAGTTATCCTTGAAGGTAAAGGCTCTACCGAATATAGTATTATTTTTGATATCCGATTACCGCGCATTATTCTGGGTTTTGCCGTAGGCGGAGCATTGGCTTTATCTGGAGTAATTTTACAGGGTATGTTTCGTAATCCTCTTGTAGAACCATACACACTGGGCATTTCTGGAGGAGCAGCCTTAGGTGTATGTTTAAATATTATATTTAGATTATATCAAACTTTTGGTGCTGTAACCTTACCTCTTTTTGGTTGGGCTGGAGCAATCTTAGTTATTTTATTGGTTTATTCCTTAAGTATAAAAAAGGGTATTTTAAAGATTCAAGAACTTCTTTTAACGGGTGTGATGATAAGTTTTATTTCTTCTTCTTTAATTATGCTCATTATGGCTGTTTCTCGGACTGAGGACCTTCATGGAATTATCTTCTGGATAATGGGTTCATTAGAAGAACCAAACTGGGTTTTAATAAAACTAACACTTTTAATATCTGTTCTAGGGTTGTTCATATCTTGTTTATTTTGGAAGGATTTAAATGCTTTTCTACTTGGTGAAGAAGAAGCGTTGCATCTGGGCATAAATATAGAAAGAACAAAGCGGTTACTTTTTATACTCTCCTCTTTACTTACTGGTTGTAGTGTGGCGGTTGCTGGTATTATTGGATTTGTCGGTCTGGTTGTTCCTCATTTTGTCCGTATGTTCGTTGGAAGTGACCATCGAATTCTTTTGATTAGTGCCTTTTTAAGCGGGGCATGTTTTTTAATATTTTGCGATACATTATCTAGAATAGTTATATCACCTTTAGAATTACCTGTCGGCGTCATCACAGGGATATTAGGAGGAAGTATTTTTATTTATACATTAAGCAAGAAACAAGTTATTCTGGGAGGAAAATAGTGCTTAAGATAGAAAACTTAAATTGTGGTTATGACTTAAAATTTAATCTTTTAGATATTAATCTTAAAGTAGCTGCAGGAGAACTTGTAGGCATAATAGGTCCAAATGGGTCAGGGAAAACAACTCTTCTAAAAGCGATAACTAAAGTGATTAAGCCAAAGAAAGGGAATATTTTATTTGAAGGAAAAGATATCTGGCAGATGGGCCTTAAGGATCTGGCTAAGAAAATAGCGGTAATTTCTCAAGATTCTGAAATAGGATACATCACCGTAGAGGAATTTGTACTTCTGGGGAGGATTCCTCACTATGAAAGATTTCAATTTTTAGAAACAAAAAACGATCTGGATATTGCTAAAAGATGTATGAGGCTAACAGACACCTTTAAACTTAAAAATAGACTTATAGCAGAAATAAGTAGCGGAGAAAGACAAACTGTCCTTGTGGCCCGGGCTTTGGCTCAAGAACCAAAATTGCTTTTATTGGATGAGCCAACAACACATTTAGATATAACACATCAAATAAAAATCTTAGACCTTGTAAAAAAGTTAAATAAAGAATTTAAACTTACAGTCATCATGGTCCTGCACGACCTTAATTTAGCCAGTGAATATTGTCAGAGGTTAGTTCTTATAAATAAAGGCAGGGTTTATTCAATGGGAACTCCCGAGGAGGTTTTAAAATATCAAATCATTGAGGAGGTTTATAAGACAATTGTGGTTGTAGAAAAAAATCCAATTTCTTCTAAACCTTTTATATTAATAGTTCCAGAAGAAGCAAGAGAAAGGCAGTCAAAAATAAAGACAACAATAAAGACAACCCCCTAACCCCCTTTTTTAAGGGGGAATTAAGGAAATTAAAGGAGGAAATTAATATGAAAATAGGTAAGTATGATGTAGAAATAGAAGGGATAGATAAGGAATCTTTTAAGGAAACACAAAAGAGGTTAGATAATCTTACAAAACCACTTGGAAGTCTGGGCCGGTTAGAAGAGATGGCCAAATATGTAGTAGCCATTACAGGTAAAAAGAATCCAACCTTAAAAAATAAAGTTATAATTACCATGGCCGGTGACCATGGAGTAGTTGAAGAAAAAGTTTCGGCCTATCCAAAAGAAGTAACCCCTCAAATGGTTTATAATTTTTTAAAAGGCGGAGCAGGTATAAATGTTTTAGCCAGGCATATTGGAGCAAAAGTAATAGTAGTTGATCTGGGCGTGGCCAGTGATTTAGAAAAACATCCAGACTTAATAATAAAAAAAATCAATTATGGAACAAAAAATTTTGCAAAAGGTCCAGCCATGACAAAAGAAGAAGCAATAAAATCTATTGAAGCGGGTCTAGATATTGTCTTAAGCGAAAAGAATATAGATATAGTCGGCACAGGTGATATGGGCATAGGCAACACAACTCCAAGTAGTGCCATAACCTCAGTATTTACCAAACAAAAAGTTGAGATTGTAACTGGAAGAGGGACGGGGGTAGATGATAAAACTTTCGAAAATAAAATTAAAGTCATAAAAAAGGGAATAAAACTAAATAAACCAAATCCTAAGGATGCTCTTGATGTTTTATCTAAGGTTGGAGGATTTGAGATAGGTGGGTTAACTGGAGTAATACTTGGCGGGGCCATGAGAAAAATACCTGTGGTTATTGATGGATTTATTTCTGGAGCGGCGGCTTTAATTGCTGTAAATATTTCCCCTAAAGTCAGAGAATATTTGTTTGCTTCTCATGTATCCGTTGAAAGAGGTCATAAAATTGCTTTGGATTATCTGGGATTAAAACCAATTCTTAATTTAGATTTAAGATTAGGAGAAGGAACCGGGGCGGCCTTAGCCATAAATATAATAGATGCTGGTGTAAAGATATTAAATGAAATGGCTACTTTTGAATCAGCAGGAGTGGATGAAAAAATAAAATGAAAAAAAAATTTATTCTTATAACTGGTGGAGCCAGAAGCGGAAAAACTTCTTTTAGTGAAAAATTAGCCCAAAAATTAGGCAAAGAGTTTGTCTATATTGCCACAACTATTCCACTTGATAAAGAAATGAAAGACAGGGTTAAAAAGCATAAAGAAAATAGAAGCAAGATATGGAAAGTGATAGAAGAACCTTTAAATGTTATCTCCGTCTTTAAAAAAGAAAATAAAAAAGGCAAGGTAATCCTTTTAGACTGTTTAACACTCCTTCTTAACAACTGGATGATGAAAAAATATAATGAAAATTCAATAGAAGACAAAATAAAAGAAATGGCTAAATCTTGTAAAAATTGTGAATCATCAGTGATAATTATTTCAAATGAAGTTGGTCTGGGAATTGTTCCCAGAAATAAATTAGCCAGATTATTTAGAGATAGACAAGGTAAATCAAATCAAATATTAGCCAAGTATGCCGATGAGGTTTATTTTATGGCCGCCGGATTACCCATGAGATTAAAATGAGAAACTTCTTAATTGCTTTACAATTTTTAACAAGAATACCAGTAAAGATACAGAGAGAAATTAAAGAATCCGATTTGGTCAACTCTGTCGTGTTTTTCCCTTTAGCCGGTTTAATCTTAGGATTGATCTTAGTCGGGACAAATTTTATTCTGTCATTATTTTTACCCTCTTTTGCTTCCCTCCTTCTCACCTTCGCCGTTTATCTACTTCTAACTGGATGTATGCACTTAGATGGCTTCGCTGATACTATTGATGGACTTTACGGAGGGAAAACAAAAGAAGAAATTTTCAAAATAATGGATGATAGTCATCTGGGAGCCATGGGAGCCGTCTGGTTATTTATAATTTTAATATTAAAAGTTTTTCTACTTGTTAATTTTAATATTTCAAATTTAAATATTGCTTTTATTTTAATGCCTGTTTTAAGTAGAACCGGAATAATTCTGCAAATGTTTTTTGCTCCTCCGGCTAAAAATAATGGGTTAGGATCCATATTTTGCAAGAAAGTTCCATTTAAACAACTCATTATGGCTATTGGATTTTCATTTCTAATTTCATTATTAGTTGGATTAAATGGAATTTTTGCATTTTTAATTACGACAGTAATCTCAATATTAATTGCTTTATATTTTGTAAAAAAAATAGGTGGCATAACGGGAGATATTTTTGGCTTTACCGTAGAAATCATTGAAATTTGTGTTTTAATTATTTTATCCTTAAAATTATAAGGAGGTGATGGAGCGTAGATCAAATGGAAACACAAAACAGGGATTTACAACCCCCTAACCCCCTTTTCTAAGGGGGAATAACAGGGAATAAAAATAAAAGGAGGAAAAAATGTTAAGAATTATGTTGGTTTTATCTTTAGTATCTTTGAATATTTTTGCTGAAGAGAATAAGCAGGAATGTGGCACTACTTGTCCAGTTGAGATAAAAGATGTCTTTCAATTAGATGAAATCGTTGTCACTGGTTCAAGGGTGGAAAAATTGTTAAGAGAAGTACCAGCAAATATAAGTGTAGTTGATAAGGAAAAAATTAAAACGAGTGATTCAAAAAATGTAGGAGAAGTAATTTCTAATCTAATCAGTGTTGATATAGGCAAATTGGGGACATTAGGGACAGCCCAATCCATACTTCTTAGGGGAGTATCTGCTGAAGGAACATTGATTTTGCTTGATGGCGTTTCATTAAACAGCAGTTATGTGGGAGATGTAAATCTATCATTGTTAAATTTAGATAATATAGAAAGAATTGAAGTCCTTAGAGGTCCTGCATCTTCACTTTATGGAGCAAATGCTGTTGGTGGAGTTGTAAACATTATTACCAAGAGCAAAGTTGATAAACCAGAGATAACCTTTTCAGGTGATTATGGAACATTTAATACGCAGGATTATAAACTTTCTTTTGAAAATAAATTTGATAATTTGTTACTGAATTTAACGGGCTCATATGAACATTCTGACGGAGAAAGAGAGAATAGTAAATATGATTCCTATAATTTAAACGGAACAATTAACTACAATTTTTCAGAATTAAGTAACTTAAAATTAAACTTTGGTGGATTTAAATCAGACCTTGGTGCTCCTGGAAGTATTTCTTGGCCATCTTTAACTGATAAACAAAAAAACGAAAAATTATATTCTTCTTTGAATTTTAAGATTGGGTTAGACGATGAATCAGTAATTAAGTTTAATTTATACGGAGCAAGAAATATTTTAAACTTTTATTCTTTCACTGATACACTTAGTGACGAGAAAAATTTGGATTTTGAGACACAATATAGTTATGATTTAGGTGGAATAAATATTCTAACATTAGGTGGAAGGTGTCGTTATGATGTCTTAGAACAAAGTGCTCTAGGAAATAAAAATGCTACAATAAAATCAGTATATGCACAGGATACTTTAGATTTGCTTGGCTCATGGATTTTTACAGCAGCAGTTAGATATGATAACCATTCTGTCTACGGAGATAGTTTTAACCCTTTAGCAGCATTAATTTATAATATAGAAGATAATATTCAAATAAAAGGTTCAATAGGAACTAGTTTTAGAGCACCAACTTTTTCTAACTTATACTGGCCAGATGAAGGATGGGCAGAAGGCAATCCAAATGTGAAACCAGAAAAGTCCCTCTCGTATGATATAGGAGTAAGTTATGATCTTGCAGATTTTCTTCTTGTAAAAGAAACATATTTTAGAAATGATCTAACTGATATGATTCAGTGGGCCCAAATAGATCCATTAGATTCATCTTCTAAATGGATACCATCAAATGTTAGCAAAGTAGCAACATATGGTCTTGAAACTGAATTAAAAGTAGTTCCTTTCAACAATTTAACAGGATATGTAAATCATACATGGTTATTCACTAAAGATGAAAGTTTGGATAAGGAGTTAATATATAGACCAAGAAATAAAGTTAATTTGGGAATGGAGTATAACATTTTTGGTCAAAAATTAAGCATAGATTCTGAATATTATGATAAAAGATTTATTAATACAAGCAATACAAGATCGCTCCCCAATTTTATAAAAACAGATGTAAGGTTAACTTTGCAAATCAATGATTATTTACAGATTAATTTGGGGATAGAAAATATTGAAAATGTACCCTATCAACTTAGAGATGGATACCCAATGCCAGGCAGAACATTTAATGGAGGAGCAAACATTACATTTTAATAAAGGCACTCGGGGTCGTCCCTGACCCCGGGTTTTACGACACAACAATATGAAATATTTTTTTATTTTTTCAATCATATTACATTTATTATTTCTTCAAACTTTAAAATTTCCGAACTCTAAGAAAACTTACATATCAGGGCAAAATGTTATAGAAATTGGATACATTCAAAAACAAATTATAAATCACAAAAAATATATGTCGGGGTCGGGGACGACCCCGACTCCACTTTTAGGAACAACACGGGCTCCATTTATAGCGATAAAAAAAGATGAAGAAAGTAAACCAATCGAATTACGGCAAGATTTAAACGAGCAAGAAGATAAAGATGACCATGAACCGGTTGCTGATGGTAATTTAATTGGTAACAGTCTAAGTTATAATTATGAAACAATTTTATGGTTTAAAGAAATAAAAACTAAAATAGAAAGATTTAAAAAATATCCAAAAGCGGCCAGGGAAAAAAATATACAAGGAGAAGTTCTGGTTGATATTTCTATTTCAAATGATGGATATGTCAGCAATATAAATATTTTTAAATCATCTGGAGATAAATCTTTAGACGATGGAGCAATTAAAATTATTAAATCCGCCCAGCCTTTTTTACCGCTAATGAATCTAAACCAAACTAAAGTTTCAATTCGCATACCCATAAAATTTTCTCTCAAATAATAAAAAAACTATTGACATTTTTAAAAAATTTGTTATACTTACTATAAAGATATTTTTTATTTAAAGTTTTGAATTATTTCAAGGGGGTGAGATTAAAGTTGAAAGCACTGGGACGGCATGTCTTAGCTGAAATGTATGACTGTCATCATGAAATTTTAAACAATCAGGAAGAGATTAAAGACATACTTATCAAAGGAGCAGAGGAAGCGAACGCAACAGTAGTCGAAACTGTGGTTCATAAATTTAATCCATATGGTCTAAGTGGGGTTGTTGTCATCGCTGAGTCTCATTTGTCAATACATACCTGGCCAGAGTATAATTTTGCGGCCTTAGATTTGTTTACTTGTGGTGAAGTTATAGACCCCTGGGTTGCATTTGAATACATTGCCAAAAGATTACAAGCACAAAATTATACAACGATGGAAGTTAAAAGAGGCTCACTCCATATTCCAGATAAGGAGTTAACACATAAGCCGGCCAACGTAAGTGTTTAAGGCAACCTAAATGAGTAAAAAAAATAAATGGATAGCAGACTATATTACTAATAATGAATATCACCTTTATCGGGTTAAAAAAGTATTAATAGATAAAAAGAGTAATTATCAACATATTAAACTTATAGAGACAAAAGATTATGGTAAATGTTTATACCTTAATAACCATATTCAATTTGCCGAAAAAGACGAATATATTTATCATGAACTTTTAATTCATCCTGCTTTAATTACACATCCAAAACCCAGAAAGGTTCTGGTCATTGGTGGTGGAGATGGATTTGCCTTAAGAGAAATTCTTAAACACAATATGGTTAAGGAAGTAGTTGTGATTGATATTGATCTGGAAGTGGTTGAACTTATGTCGAAATTAAATGGCAAATATTTTCAAGATAAAAGAGTAAAGATGATCTATGGGGATGGTAGAAAGTATCTGAAAGACACCGGAGAAATATACGATGTTATAATCTTAGATCTTTCTGATCCAGTAAAAGATGGCCATTCTGGTTTTCTTTTTACAAAAGAGTTTTACAAGATAGTTAAAGATAAATTAAGTAAAATTGGTCTTATGATCTCTCAGGCCATATCCCCTATTTATCCATACAGAAAAATACATATAGCCATATACAATACATTATGCTCTATATTTCCTGTTGTTAAACTTTTTTATGCCTATATTCCATCATATGGTACTGAATGGGGATTTGCCCTTGCTTCTAAAAAATATAATCCGGAAGATTTAACTAAAGATGAAATTGAAAAAAAATTAACAAAAAGACATATTAAAGATTTGAAATACTATCATCGCGATTTACATAAAGGTCTTTTTACAAGTTCAAAAGATTTAATAACCGATATAAGATTAAATAAAAAATTAATAATAACAGATAAAAAACCATTATTTGTTTAAGCGGAGGTAATTAATTAATGGACTATTACGAGCGGCAATTAAAAACTCCTCTTTTTGATGCAGTGGTTAACTATGCAAAAAAGAAAAAGATATCTTTTCATACTCCAGGGCATAAACATGGAGATGGGATTTCTAAAAGATTTCGAGATTTTGTAGGAGCGAGGATATTTGATATAGATTTAACATTACTGGAAGAGGTTGATTCTCTTCAGGACCCTAAAACTGTAATTAAAGATGCCCAAAAATTAGCCGCCGAAGCATATGGTACGGATTACTCGTTTTTCCTTGTTAATGGAACAACAATAGGTAATCATGCCATGATACTCTCAGTATGTTTACCCGGAGATAAAATTATCATTCCCAGGAATGCCCACAAATCAGTTATCGCCGGAGTTATAATAAGTGGAGCAATACCAATATATGTATATCCAAAAGTAGATAAAGATCTGGGAATAATATGCAATGTAACCCCGACACAGATAGAAGAAAAGATTAAAGAGCATCCTGATGTAAAAGCTATACTTATAACAAATCCAACATACAATGGGATAACTACGGATATAAGAGAAATAGTAAGAATAGCACACCAGTATAAGAAAATTTTGCTGGTTGATGAAGCCCATGGACCTCATTTGAAATTCCATCCAGATTTACCAACTTCGGCCATGGAAGGCGGAGCAGATATATGTGTTCAAAGTACGCATAAAATTATCTCTGGAATGACTCAAGCCTCTATGCTTCACGCCAGAAGGACAATAGATATATTAAAATTAAAACGAATATTACAGTTATTACATACAACTTCACCTTCATATATATTACTGGCTTCACTTGATGTAGCCAGAATGCAAATGGCAACATCTGGAAGTGAAATCCTTTCAAGAGTTATTGATTTAGCCGAAGAAACAAGAAAACATATAAACAATCTGGGCCTTAGATGTTTTGGAAAAGAAATAACTGGAAAAGAAGGCATATTTGGATTAGATGTGACAAAATTAACTATAGATACAAGGAACATTGGAAATACAGGTTATGAAGTATCACGGCTTCTAAACAAAAAATATGGAATACAGGTAGAGTTCGCTACTCCATCAAATTTGCTCGCTATTGTCAGTCTGGGTAATACTAAAAATGATATATATAAATTAACCAGGGCCTTAAAAGATATTAAGAAAAATTTCAAAATAAACGAGAATATTGTTAAGGCGCTTCCAGATATTGGTTTTCCAGAGTTTGCTTCAGAGGTTGTTTTAACTCCAAGAGAAGCATCATTTTCTGTAACAAAAAAAGTATCATTTAAAGATTCAATAGGGCTAATTTGTGCAGAGATAGTATCTCCATATCCACCTGGAATTCCTTTACTTGTTCCCGGAGAAAGAATTACAAAAGAAGCATATAATTACTTGCATTTACTAAAAGAATTAGGTAATATAATAAATGGTCAAGACGATAAAAGTTTGCAAACTATTAAAGTAGTTTGTGAAACAAGGCATGAAGTAAATGGACTTGCACAAGAAACCTTTGATTTTAATAAAATAATTGAATTGAAACGACAGTAAAAGTTGAAAATGTAGCGTCCTGTATAAAACTATAAAAAGTAAAAAGGGAGGTAGGATTTGCTTTACTGTTGCGAAGAATGTTCAAATTATGAAA
The DNA here is from genome assembly GCA_043822305.1 of Candidatus Firestoneibacteriota bacterium. Classification (GTDB taxonomy): domain Bacteria; phylum Oederibacteriota; class D2-FULL-39-29; order D2-FULL-39-29; family JBDRBU01; genus JBDRBU01. Next base: position 18,550 of record JBDRBU010000007.1, on the reverse strand, counting down.
TTTGTAGTGAATCTGGCACCCTCATGGAAGGCTGCTGTAAAAAGTGTCTTTATTTTGAGGATTGCCATGCTGAGGGGAACGAAAATGAAGAAGAAGAAATATAAAAAGATTAAAAAAACAAAGAAACAAAAATCAGGGGTAAAAACAAAAAAGTTAATTTCTAAAGATCTAAAATATTTTAAGGGATTACTTTTGTTCCAAAAAAAGGATTTATTAGAAGAGTTAGCAAAAAATATTGCCAATGGAAAGAAAATTGATCCTACAGAAGTAAAAGATTCAATAGATTTAGCCGGTGATACATATGATGCTGAGTTTTTGCATAATTTGAGCGATACAGAAAAAAGATCTTTAGAAGAAATAGACATTGCTTTAGAAAAAATAGAAAAAGGTACATATGGTACTTGTGAAATATGTGGTAAACTCATCAACAAAAAGAGATTAAAAACGTTACCTTTTACAAAACATGATATAGAGTGTCAGTCAAAAGAAGAGAAATAGACATTAAAAGATTACTTCTTGTTGATGGAAACTCTTACCTGTATAGATGCTATTATGCTATAAAAAATCTATCCACATCTAAAGGCATTCCGACTAATGCCGTTTTTGGCTTGGCTCGTTTACTTCTAAAGATTTTAAAGGAAATAAAACCAGATTATCTTGCTTTTGCTTTCGATACAAAAGGTCCTACTTTTAGACATAAAGAATTCAAAGATTATAAAATAAAAAGAGAGCCACCTCCCGAAGATTTAATTCAACAGATTCCAATTGTAAAAGATATGCTTAACTGTTTTAACATTCCAACATATGAAATTGAGGGGTATGAAGGAGACGATCTAATTGCATATTTTACAAAAAAAGGTGAAGAAAATAACTTAAAAGTAACAATACTAACCGGGGATAAAGATATGCTCCAACTAATAAATGAAAATGTTGAAGTTATGAGTGTCTACAAAGAAGAGTTTATTTATAATGAGCAAAAAGTAATAGAAAAATATGGTGTTAAACCATGTCAAATTGTGGATTTCCTTGGATTGGCCGGAGATACGGCTGACAACATCCCTGGAGTTAAAGGTATTGGAGAAAAAACTGCATCAAGTTTGCTCAAAGAATTCAAAGATTTAGATTCTATTTTTAATAATATTAACAAAATAAAAAATGAAAAACTTAAAAACAGATTGCAAGAGCATAAAGAAATAGCAATTTTAAGTAAAAAGATTGCAACTTTAGTTTCACCTCCTCTTAAGGTGAAACTATCTAATTTGGAATTTAAAGAGCCCAACACAGAGAAAGTATTAAAGTTGTTTTCAGAATTAGAGTTTAAAAGATTAATAGAGGACTTTAATAAGTTAATTTCCAAACCTGGAGATGAAGGGTTATTTAAACAAGAAATTATTAAATGTGAAAAGATACTGATTGAAAATGAAGACTCTTTTAAGAAATTTTTGACAGAATTAAACAATATAAAAGAAATTAGTATTGATGTAAACGAAAATGAAATATTATTAAGTTTAAAACCATCAACTTATTACTCTTTTAATTTTACTCGGATGAAAAATATTTTAGCGGATAAAAATATATCTAAAATAGGGCATAATTTTAAAAATATGATGCACATTTTGTCAAAACATAAACTAAATATTTCAGGCATAAAGTTTGAGACTAGGCTCGCTTCTTATCTAATTGATTCAAATAAAGAAAATTACGGCGCTTTAACCTTGGTTTCCGCTTATTTATCACAAAATATAAATGAAAAAGAAATAGTTTGTTTTAACAATGACTTAAAAAACATTTTACAAAAAGAATTAGATAATCAAAATTTAACATTTCTTTTTGAGAATGTAGAAATGCCTCTTATTGAAGTTTTGTATAAAATGGAAACAACCGGGATAAAAATTGATATTGATTTTTTAAAAGAACTTTCAAATTCAATAAATGTAAAGTTAAATGAAATAATAAAAAATATATATAACCTGGCCAAAGAAGAATTTAATATTAATTCTCCCAGACAGTTAAGCAAAATTTTGTTTGAGAAATTAAAACTACCTGTCATAAAAAAGACAAAAACAGGACCATCAACTGATGTGGAAGTTTTAGAAGAACTTTCAAAAACAGAAGATATAGCCGTTGTTTTATTAGATTACCGACAATTAACAAAATTAAAAAATACTTATATAGATGTCCTCCCACAGTTAGTTGATAAAAAGACCAATAGAATTCATACTTCTTTCAATCAAACAGGAACATCAACTGGTAGGTTAAGCAGTGTCCATCCTAATTTACAGAATATCCCAATTAAAACTGAAATTGGCCGGGAAATAAGAAAAGCATTTGTTCCAGAAGACACTGGATGGAAAATCTTATCTGCTGACTACTCTCAAATAGATTTAAGAGTATTAGCTCATTTTAGTCTTGATAAAAATTTAATAAATGCTTTTAATAACGACGAAGATATTCACACAAGAACAGCCATGGAAATATTTAGCATCTCAAAAGAAATGGTGGATAGTGAAAAACGAAGGGTGGCCAAGACCGTAAATTTTGGAATAATATATGGAATGACACCTTTTGGACTGGCAAAAGAACTTAAAATAAGTAAAGATATAGCCAAACAATATATTGAAAATTATTTTTTAAAATATCCGGGTGTAAAAATGTATATGATTGGTGCCATTGAAAAAGCAAGAAAATTAGGTTATGTTGAAACTATACTAAATAGAAGAAGATATATCCCGGAGATTAATAGTAAAAATAAGATGGTCAGAGGATTTGCAGAAAGAGAGGCCATAAATATGCCTATTCAAGGCTCGGCATCAGATATTATAAAATTAGCCATGATAAATATTCATAAGACGATTAAGAAAGAAAATTTATCTTCTAGAATGATTTTACAGGTACATGATGAATTAATTTTTGAATGTGTCTTAAAAGAATTAAATTCGTTAAAAGAAATCATAAAAGAAACAATGGAAAATGCAGTAAAATTAAAAGTACCTTTAAAAATAGATATTAAAACTGGTGATAATTGGGGGGCATTGAAATGAAAGTATTAGGAATAACCGGAGGAGTTGCTACAGGTAAAAGTACTGTGTCAAAAATATTAAAAAGATATGGTGGATGTCTTATAAGTGCTGATGAGATTGCACATAAAATAATACTTCCGGGGAATATTGCCTATAAAAAAATAATCAAGCAGTTTGGAAAAGAAGTTTTAAGCAAGCATTTAACCATAGATAGAAAAAAATTAGGCGAAAGGATTTTTAAAAATAGAAAACTAAGAAAGATCTTAGAAAGAATTACCCATCCAGAAATTATAGCCAGAATTAAAAAAGAAATAAAAAGAACAAAAAACAGCAAAAAATACAAATTTATTATTTTAGAAGCACCCTTACTTTTTGAAGCAAAGATTTCCAATCTGGTAGATTTAATCATAGTCGTTGTCTGTAGCCAAAAAACTCAAATAAACCGCCTTATGAAAAAAGGGCTTTCACGAAAATTAGCAAAAAATATGATTTCAGCGCAAATCCCTCTTTCCAAAAAGATAAAAAAAGCAGATATTGTCATAATAAATAGGGACTTGAATGTAAGCAGACACTATTTTAAATCATAAATGAAGTCGGGCTCGTCTCTGACCCCAACATATTATGATCTGGAGTAGTCAAGGGTCTTTAGACCCTGTATTAAACAGCATCTAAAGATGCTTAACTACTTATCAACAACTCGGGGTCAGACGACCCCGAGTACCCTTAATATAATATTTCAACTATCCACCTGAAAATATTCTAAAAGATTATTAAGTGATTCTTTAATTTCATTATTTTCTATCATGGCTAAATTCTTCTTTGCAAGTTTAATATGTTTATCCATTTTTTTAATTACAATTCTTTTATTTAATGGAGTTTCTTTATCCAAGTAATCATCTCTTAATTGATAAGCAATCCCAAAATTTAATCCATAATTTCTCATTGATTTAACTATCTCTTCATCCCCTCCTGATATTATCGCTCCTGCCTCACAACAAGCAGACATAAATGATGCTGTTTTGCATTTAATAATTTCTAAATATTCCATTAAATTCAAGTTATCCTTTGTTATTTCTTTTATCTCCCCGTAACACATTTTTTCTACACAATTAGCAACAATCCTTAATGTTTTTTCATTACAATTATTAGCCAAAAGCAAAAAAGCTCTTGTATATAACATATCTCCTATCATCATAGCCATATGATTACCAAACTTCTTATTTAAACTTAAAACTTCTCTTCGACTTTCGTCATCATCTATGATATCATCATGAATAAGAGATGCATTATGAATCATTTCTACTGCTGATGACAATGAAATTAGTTTATCATTTATTAATTTATCTCTTCCATTTACTATTTTTCCCGACAATAAAACTAAGGCCGGCCTTAGATATTTGCCTTTATTATTAAAAAAATAATTAATTGCTTCTTTAACAATTTTTTGATTATTATCTAAAGTTAAAATCTGCCTTTTTATTTCCATTTCAACTTTTAATAATTCTTTAGAAATTGGTTTATAGATTGTTTCAAAATTCATTTTTATTTCCTTCTCTTTTAAAAATAGGGTCTGCCTATTCAAACAATTATCCACCTATTTGACACATACTAAAACTCTCAATTTCAGAAATAACTGGCGATTTTAATAAACTATGTGCTTTTAGTTTTAATATAACTACTTCCTTAATTAACTTAGTCAAATCATGTTCTGTCCCTTTCTTAAGGATCCCTTTTAACTCTATCATCTTAGATGAATACAAACAACTCTTTAACCTTCCATCTGCTGTTAACCTTAACTTATTACAAGAAGAACAAAAAGGTTCAGTTATTGCAGAAATAAAACCTATAGTTCCACAAAAATCTTCTATCCTGAAAACTTTTGCAACCCCATCTGATGCATTTTCAACAGGATTAAGTTTTCCTAATCTATCGCAAATATTTTTTGCTTTAATTGCACTAAAGAAACTATTCTTCCATGGAATATAACTTAAATTTGTAGGCATATACTCAATGAATCTAACATGTATTGGCTTATCTTTTGTTAATTTCGCAAAATTCAGTATCTCATCATCATTAAATCTCTTTATGAGCACTATATTTATTTTCACAGGAGTTAGACCTACTAAAAATGCAGACTCTATTCCTTTAAGCACTCTTTCTAAATTTCCATCCCTTGTTATATTTTTAAATTTCTCTAATACTAAAGTATCCAAACTAATATTCACTCTATCAAGTCCTGCAATCTTAAGCGGATATGCATAATCACTAAGATAAATTCCATTAGTAGTAAGACAGATTTCTTTTAACTTTTCAATACTTCTTAATTTCTTTATAAGTAAATGTAAATCTTTTCTTACTAAAGGTTCGCCTCCAGTAATTCTTATTTTTTTAATACCAAGTTTTGCAAAAACACTTACTATTTTAAAAATTTCTTCAAATAAAAGTATCTCTTTCTGGGGTTTATGAAGGATCCCTTTAGCAGTCATACAGTAAATGCATCTTAAGTTGCATCTATCTGTAACAGATATACGTAGATAATCTATTTTTCTACCATAAGCATCTATGAGCATTTTATCTGGGAGTGCCAAGAATACCCCGTCTCTTGAGACGGGGATGAATTGGCACAATAATAATATATTTTCCCTGCAGAGAAGATACCCCGCCATTTATGGCGGGGGAGATTCATTTTCTATTGTTCTTGGCTAGATTACTTTTTCTCTTCTTCTTTGCTTATCTCTTTTATTGAATTCTTAAATTCCTTAATTGTTTTTCCAATTGACTTACCAATCTCAGGAAGTTTTTTAGCCCCAAAAAGTAAAAAACATATAACTAAAATTATTGCCAATTCTGGCACTCCTAATCCAAACATTTTTCCTCCTCGGTCCACTATGGAGACCTTTTATTTCTTTTCTGAAACGAATTTTACAAATTTAATCTCTATTTATCTTTTCTTCGGAATTATGGTTCATATCGTCACAAATTCACAAACAGGCACAGTAATTAAGGTTGAAAGTTTTTCTCCCTTTTAAAACAATATGTTCCATTTGTCGTGATACTTCTGCATCAAAATATTTTTCGCCACATTGAACACAAATCTTCCTTCTCAAAAAATCTATCCACTTCTCTATTTTAGGTCTATACATTGTAATAATCAAAACTTTTTCTTCTTCTATATTTCCTAATACAAAATGTAATGGTTTGCCTTCATTAGTAAATCCCAATATTAAATAACATTTAATTTCAAATAGTTCAAAATCAAGTTTTTCCCTATAATGTGCTTTAACAACTTCAACTACATCTTCTACATAGGTTAGACAATTTTAATATATCACTTTTTTGCAGGATTATCAAGGATAATTTTTTAAATATTTTAAATATTTTATAGACAATACAATAAGCCCGACTTAGGCGGGTACGGACTGATAAAAGAGGAGTAATCCATCACCATTAGAGATGGATTTTATCTCCCTTTTTAACGATTCCGCCTTTAACAACTTTTACAAATATTCCTTCCCTCGGCATTATGCAGTCTCCTGTCTTGTAATATATAGAACAGTACCTCTGGCATTCCTTCCCAATTTTAGTTACCTCTAAAAGTATATTTTCTCCTATTTTTAATTCATACCCGATTTTTAATTTTGAAAGATCCATTCCCTCGGTTGTAATATTTTCGGCAAAATCACCCGGTTTTAAAACCATTCCGGTTTTTTTCACTTTCTTGCATTCTTTCTGTTTTCTTATGCTCTCTATTGAAAGCAAGCTCACCTGCCTCAAATCGGTCCCGGCATGTACATCATTTTCAAAACCAAAATTTTCCACCAGTTTCGCCTCGTTAACCGATAATTTAGAGACTCCTTTTGATTTGCTTAAATTTATCGAGAAAATTTTCCCTTCCATTTTTACCCCTTCCTTTTGAAATTGCTTTTTCACCTTTTTATTAAATGGACTGCGGTGGCTTTAAAAGATATATAAACTTTCTTTTTTTTCTTTAATCCAAGTTCGTCTATAGACTGTTTAGTGATAAAAGCCAGCATGTTAAAACCGCAATTAAAAGTTATTTTATACTCTAATCCGTACGGCTCAATATTTGTAATTTTTGCTTTAAACGAATTCCTTGCACTTGTTTTTTCTTTATGTTTTGAAAACACAACATCCTCAGGACGAATTAACACAAATACCGTATCCATAACATTATATTCGGATATGGCTTCTATTACCTTATTCTTCACGCGCACACTGCAAAGATTGTCCTGTTTTTTATAAATTATACCTTCTGCAACAGTCTCAATCCCAATAAAATCAGCCACTTCTTTTTTGGCGGGTTTCGTGAATATCTGGTGTGGTGTACCGATTTCCAGTATTTTCCCTTCTTTCATCACAGCTATTCTGTCAGCCAATCGTAACACCTCATCCTGTTCCTGACTAACAAACAAAGCTGTAATTTTTCTCTTTTTTATAATCTGCCTGATTTCCACCATTAAACTTTCTTTATAGGGTTTTTCCAGACTTATAAATGGCTCATCCATCAATATCAGCTCAGGATTGCTCACAAAAGCACGGGCAAGAGAAACCCTGTGCATCTGTCCCTGAGAAAGTGTCAGGGCATTTTCATTTTTTAAATCAAATATTTTAAACAATCTTAAAATTTCATCCACCCTTGTTTCATATTTTTCTCTGCGCAGACTTAAAGGCACTGAAACATTTTTATAAACCGTATTATTAAACAAATACGGCCTTGAAAACACATGTGCAATACGTCTCCTGAAAGACAATGCATTTTTTTGTTCCAGTATATTTTTATTGAATATTTTTATTTGCCCCTGCTGTGGCTTTTCAAGTAGATTTAACACATTTAAAAGAGTGGTTTTTCCGGCACCATTCGGCCCGATTATTGAAAATATTTCCCCTTCTTTTATAGTCAACCTGTTAATGTTTAAAGTAAAATTATTTTTATATGATAATCTTAACTTATTTATCTTAATCATAATCAATCTTTTTCCTCTGCTGGATAAATGTTAAAGCAAGATTAACGATAAAACTCATAATTAAAAGTATTAATCCCAAAGCAATAGCAATATCGAAATTTCCTTTATTTGTCTCAAGCACTATAGCTGTGGTTAAAACTCTTGTCTGCCCTTTAATATTGCCACCGACCATCATTACCGCTCCAACTTCCGAAATTATACTTCCAAAACCCGCAATAACAGAAGCTATCACCGAAAGACGTATCTCTTTTAACAGAAGATAAATAGCCTGTGAAGTACTCGCACCCAAAGCCAAAATCTGAAAATACATTTTTTTATCGACGCTTTGAAAAGCAACTAAAGTTAAACCCATAATTATGGGCAGGGCAATAATTATCTGGGCTAAAACCATTCCTTGAACCGTATATAGCCACTGCAAGCTGCCCAAAGGGCCGTTGCGAAACAGAAAAAGGCTCACCACCAAACCGACAACGACCGGAGGCAAGCCCATTCCCGTGTTAATTAACGTAATGACAATCTTTTTAAACGGAAACTTCTTTACGGCAATAACAGCTCCTAAAGGTACTCCAACCAGAACGGCGATAACCGTTGCAGAAAAGGATACTAGCAAAGAAATCTTAAGAACATTCAGGATATCCTTATCTAAAAATACTATCAATTCGATTGCTTTTTTGATTCCGTCTAAAATGAAATTCATTTATTTATCCTTCTCCTTGTAATCGTAGAAGAACAGCTGTTGTCCGAACTTTTTCTTCCCAAAATTTTCGACAACTTCTTTTGTTTTTCCGGAAAGAAGGAAATCAAAGAAATCTTCCGCTCCCTTAACATTGACTTTTGGAAATTTTTGAGGGTTAACCAGAATAATACTGTAGTAATTTAAAAGTTCCTTGTCCCCTTCAAATAATATAACCAGGCTAATATTCTTTTTCAAAGACAAATACGAAGAACGGTCCGCTAAACAATACGACTGTTTCTCGTCAGCCACCCTTAATGTCGCGGCCATACCCTGTCCTGTTTCATTATACTTTTCCTTGTTTGGCATAACTTCTGCCAGTTTCCAGATTTTCAATTCCTTTTTATGGGTTCCAGACTGGTCACCTCTTGAGATGAATAATGCATTCTTTTGAAAAATATTTTTAAATCCTTCTACTACGCTCTTTGCATTCTTCAAACCTGCCGGGTCGCTTGCCGGTCCCAAAACGACAAAATCATTATGCATGAAAGTCGTGCGGTTTATTCCGTAACCTTCTTCAATAAATTTCTTCTCATCATCCGGGCTATGCACCCAAACAATATCCACCTCACCGTTCATCCCGAGTTTTAATGCCTGCCCGGTACCAACAGCAATAGGTTTTACTGTATATCCTGTCTCATTTTCAAAGCTTTCCATTAAAACATCCAGTAAGCCGGTATCCTGCACACTCGTTGTGGTGGCAAGTATTACCGTCTTATTTTCCTCTGCTATCACGGATATTATCAATATCGTCAACACAAAAACAAACAGTATTACTTTTTTAAACATGCAACCTTCTTTCAAATTATCCTCTCTTCATTGCTGTAAATATTAATTCTGTTTCCCCTTGCAAAACCTACAAGAGTAATATTTAGATCCTTTGCTAGTTTAACTGCCTGGTTTGTAGGGGCGCTCTTAGACACAATCACGGGTATCTTGCACTTCTGAACTTTAAATATTATCTCCGAAGAAATTCTCCCGGTGGAAAGTAAAACCTTATCTTTAAAAGAAATATTATTGGCCAACACACTACCTATGACTTTATCTACGGCATTATGCCTTCCTATATCTTCCCTGAAAATTAGGATTTCTTTTAAATCTGCAATTGCCGCAGCATGCACGCAGCCTGTTTTTAAAAATACTTCTGATTTTTTCCGAAATTCCTGTATAAATTTGTTAATCTGAAAGCTATTAATTTTAAAATCCGACTTTAACTTTGTTCTATGAAGCATATCCAAAGTATTATAAAAAAGTACACCTCTACCGCATCCGGAAGTATAAAGTCTTTTAAATGTCATCTGCTTTTCTTTTATGGATATTGACAGGTCAACTTCTGCCATCCATCTTTCTTCGTCTATTGTTATCTTTTTTATATCTTTAACATCTTTTATTAATCCACTCGTAAAAAGAAAACCCCTTATTAGATCATCAAGATTTATCGGAGAACATAGAAGTGTAACAAATTCCATTTTAGCGGTATTAATTGTAAAGGGGACTTCTTCCGCAACAAACTCCTTAATATTTTCTTTAATCCCGTTATTTATTCTGATTGCTTTTATTTCTTCCATTTATTTTTCCTTAAAAGTCTCCTTATAACATTTATCTGTAAAAACCATTACTTTCTTTTCAACTTTTTCAAATTTTTTAAGCAATTCTTTCGCATAATCCGTTAAAACAGCCCCGCCACCTTCCTTGCCTCCTCTTACTTTTAAAAGTAAAAGATTACCTAATCTTTTTTCAGCAGAATGGATATAACTCCATGTATGTCTATATGACATATTTAATTTTTTTGCCGCTTTATTTATAGAATTGGTTTCAGCAACAGCTTCCAGGATTCGTTGCTTTCCCAATCCAAAAACAAGTTTTCCGTCTTTTTCAAGCCAAACCTTTGCTTTAATTTTCATATTGTTTTCCTTTTCCGTTATGCAAAAAATGCATAACGCCACCCAAAAAAATTAAAGTTTCATAAATATTTTATCAATTTTCATCCCATAAGTAAACTATTTTTAGCATATAATTATTATTTTTCTATAGATAGATTTAATGGGTTTTTATATCCTTTACTGAAAGCAAGAATATCCATATGATAAGTTATGATATCTTCTATTTCTAACACGGTTTCTCGGCCAATCTGCTTCTCGTCAATAGTTTTTATATAGTTTTTACAAATATGACATACATCTATCCGATATGCTTTATCATCATCAATATAGAAATATCCTAATTTGTCCTGGCAGGTATTTAAACAATAAGGACAGGAAATACGAGTGAAACTCCATTCTGTCCAACATAAAGAGCATACAAGTTGTCTCTTCCCAGTTTCTTTCATTAAACGGCTGATTTTTGGCAAATTCCCACAAACAGGACATATTGATTTTGTCCAATATGATTTATCGTTAATACTTTTCAGGTTTTTTGCTTCTTTTTTATAAAAAGTTTTTAATGCCTGCCAGAGAATATAATGAACCAGATTTTTGTCATGAAGAGTAAGTTCCTTGCTTTTGATAAAACAATCAGTCAATTCTTGCAGTTCTGTAGGAATATATTCCGGTGAAGATAAAAATAGTGATTCAACCTTCCCAGCTTTTTCCCCACTGTCTTTCATAAGTTTAATTAAGTCATTCACTAATTTCATAAAATTTTCTTTATCAATGATAAAAGGAATTTTCTCCAGTAAATACTTACCGGATTTAAGTTTTTCAATTGCCAAATCTGAAGATATTGATAAAGTGTAAGACATTTGTTCGATGTATTGAGATTGTAAAGAATTAATACGAACATAAAGATCAAGAAGTTCGCCCAATTGTGGTTTTATCCCTTTATAATATTTTACAGCTTCATCTACTTTTATCATATAAATGTATAAATGGGGACAGCGCCTATTAATAGGTGTCTGTCCCTCATTTTAGGTGGCTCCCTCATTTATTTAAAATTTTACTGCTGTCTGGATAATAAAACCATCATTCATTGCATCAGTTAAACCGGCACCTAATTTGTCTTTTTTAAGTTCACAAATAAGTTGTATCTTTGCAGAGTCATTAATATAGTAATTTAATCCAAAAGCGGCTATCATTATTTCACTTGAATCTTCTACACTTGCATTTCCATCATAATATTCAGCACGAACAATAGGTTGAATTTTTTCAATGCTATATCCCGCTTCAATGTAGCCACCATTTCTGTCAAGACCACCGTCTTTTCCATATATATATTCCACCTGAATATATATTGGTGTTTTTTCATATTTTAGATTGCCACCAACTCTTGATGTCGCTTCACTACTACTTGAATCCTTGTATATAGATGAACCTATCGTTAAGTTTTCAAATGGTGTAATGCCTATTCTAGCCACAATATCTTTCGCTATATTACTATCTGTACTACTAACTGTAGTCGTAACCACACCAGTAACTGTATTAGCCACTGTAGCCGTAGATACCGTTGCTCCACCATCATTGCCATTGATAACTGCAACTGTCCAATCAATACCCGCACAGTTTCCTATAAGACGAACACCAAAATCTCTCGATCCAGAACCTATTAATCTTGAAACTACCTGAGCATAGTTAACCGTATGAAGATTATATGAGGAACCAGGATTTTGCAATCCAAAAGGTTTAGTAAAACGACCGACTCCTATTTTAGCAACTCCAACCACATTATAGTCTATAACCAGGTCAAGAATATTTATTGCATTAGTAAACATTTCAAGCTGTGAAAATAGACCAATATTATCTCCTAAATCACCTTTAACTATGGCTCTGGCACGCTTAACAGTAAAAGAAGTTTCTTTACCTATTAAAGAAGCATCATATACAAATTGAGTTTGAGCCAACCCATTTACTTTAATTTCTGCTGTCCATGCTGGTGTTATACAAACTAAAACCACTAAGAAAACCACTATTGTCATTAGACCTTTCTTCATTTACCCTCCTTTTTAATTAAAGATTTAATTTTATTAGAAAAAATTTCTATACCTCACCTCCTTTTTCAGTAGAGAAAACATTAAAATATTTTATTGTTATTTTAAAAGCCAACAAGGCACCAGAAATCACTCCAATAGTTATAAAAAACTCAACTAATGACGGAAAGTAAGAAATATTGGCTTTTCTTATAAGTCCAACAATACCGACATTTATTCTGTTAATAATAAGCCCAACGACAATCATCATAGAAGAGATAAAGATCAATGTAGATTTGTTTTTCAACATTGATATAAACAACAACACAAGAGGTATAATCAATCCTATGGTAATTTCACAGATAAACATATTGCCTTCTAAACTTCCAGTAAAAACAAAAGGCAATGCTCCTCTAGATACTATGTCAATTATTTTTAAAATAAAATATCCGGATAACATAAAAATTTCAAATTTCACAAGTCCAGAAATAATATCCAAATTCAGCGTACTCTTAAATATTTTAGAACTCATAAACGATTCAAAAATTACCATCGCTATTCCAACCATTACTGCAGAAACCAGAAATAAAAATGGCAACAATGATGTATACCAAAGCGGATGTAATTTACTAGGAACTATTAAGAAAAGCGAACCTAATGATGACTGATGAAGCGTTGAGAGTATAACACCAGATATCACCAGTGGAATTGTAAAAACATGAATAATCTTAATTAATCCAAACATCTTAAATCTTTCTAATAAAATAGGACTGAACTCTAATGCTATTACTGCTGTGTATAACATTACGCACCATGTAACTTCAAAAAGCACAGAATGGTGTTGCCACATTATTAAAGAATGCCAGAATCGAAAAGGACGACCTATTTCAAGAAACAGGATTATACTGAACGAAATATAACCTAAAAGTCCCATAAGAATTGCTCGACGCAAAATAAGATGATACTTCTTGAAATTAAAAATATAGACTAAAGCTGCAAAAGTAAATCCACATCCTGATAAAGCAACCAAAGAAAGATCCATACCAATCCATAATCCCCATGGAACCCTATCGGAGAGATTAGTCGTCGCTCCTAATCCAACAATAAGTCTGTATATGGCAGATATGGCACCCAATGAAGCCAAAAATATCAATATGATTGTTCCAAAACTAAATAAAGGTATATTTTTTTCTGTTGTTTCTCTCATAATTATTCCTATCCCTCCTTTTTGTTTTGCTTGTTTTTAGCAAAACCTTCTTCTCGTTTCTGGATTATAAAATATAACCCGGTAAGGACTACGGCCAAACCACCAACTACTGCTGGTATTTTTGAAAGCGCCTTCCAAGTTAATTGTGGTAAGGGGTCCTTGGGTAAATTAGTATTAAACCCAAGTTTTTCAAAAGGAACATTGGAAATATATAACCAGGATGTTCCGCCAACTTCATCTTTACCATATATATGATTAATATACTTATCAGGATACTTTTTAATCCTTTTTTCAGCTTCGTTTAAAATATCTTTGTAATCGCCAAACTGTAAAGATGCTGAAGGACAGGTTTGAACACAAGAAGGCTTTTTATTTCCGTTAATCCTATCAAAACAGAATGTACATTTTTTTATAAGTGGTAATACTTTATCCCATTCAAAAGTAGGGATATTAAATGGGCAGGCAACCATGCAATAACGACAACCTATACATTTCTGACTATTATAAACAACAGGTCCCTCGTCAGTCTTATACAATGCACCTACAAGACAAGCAGATACACATGCCGGATGTTTACAGTGCATACATTGTGTTTTAATAAACTTCCAGAAAAACTTTTGGTTTTGATATCCTTCCACAAAACGTACTTTAGTATAAGTATTACATTTTATCGTTGATGGATTTTCATAGTTCCCTTCCCAAGTAGTTAATTCAGCTGGAAGTTGATTCCATTGTTTACAGGCAACCTGACATCCCCTGCAACCAATACATTTACTTAAATCAACTAATACCCCTTTAGGGTTTTTAGAGTTAGCCATATTAAATCCCTCCTATTTTTCAGAAAAATTGATTTATTTATTTTATATTTTACGCACATCACAAAGGAAAACTTTATATTCAGGTATCATCGTATTACCATCCCCAACATGAGCCGTTAACTGGTTGGCTGCATAGTTCTTATTTCTGTCTTTCCCACCAGTAACATATCCACGAAATCCAAAGTGCCATGGCACACCTATCATTTCATGTTTTTTCCCATCAACTTGATATTGAGCAAGACGAGAAGTAATACAAGCTCGGGCTAAAACTTCACCTCGAATACTAACTACTTTTACCCATTCTTTATCTTGTATGCCTTTCTCTTGCGCTAATTCCGGACTGATTTCTACAAACATCTCAGGCATCAACTCTGCTAACCATGGAAGATTCCTGGTAATAATACCCGACTGCCAATGTTCTGTAAGTCTAAATGTAATTCCAATAATTGGATATTCTTTTGAGCCTACTTCAGCTTTTTTATTAAATTCGCCATCCCAGATTTTAATTATTGGATTGATCTGTTGAGAAGAAAGTAAATTTTTCACCGGACTTTCAAACGGTTCATAATGTTCAGGGAAAGGACCTTCTTTAGTCGCTCCTTTAATAACAAACAATCTTGCATGAAGTTCAGGTAACATAATAAATGGTGCTGCAGCTGATTTTTCAGGTGGTATCATCTCGCCCGTTTTTGCATCTTTCCAACCAAAATCAGGGACATCATTTGTAATCCATTTCTTATCAACAGCATTCCACTTCACTAATGTTTTCTTGGGATTATAAGGATTCCCTTTAACATCAGCCGAACAACGGTTATAGATAATTCTACGATTAACCGGCCAAGCATAACTCCATCCTGGAAACAATCCTAATCCAGAGGGGTCTGATTTATCTCGCCCTGTAGATTTATTGTCTTTTTTATCAGCACCGGGATAAAATCCACTATAAATCCAGCAACCACATGCAGTTGAACCATCATCTGCTAATTTTGTAAAATTCAACAACTGCTGTTTGTTCTCAACTGAGTACCCATTAATTTCTTTAGATACTAAATGTACATCTGGTTCATCACCATAATTCCAGTTAAGGTTAATAATCGGGTCGGGAAATATCGCTTTCTTATCAGCCACATAAAGTGCTTTCAATTCCTTGTAAAGTCTATCTAACCACCATAAATCACGTTTAGCATCTCCTTGAGAATCAATTGCTTGATAACGCCATTGTATCCATCTACCACTATTGCTTATAGAACCTTCTTTTTCTAAAGCAAAAGATGCCGGTAAAACAAACACCTCAGTTTTAATATCAGATGGATTAACCCCAGGCCTTTGCCAGAAATTTCCTGTTTCTGTTTCCCATAACTGTATATCAACTAACCAATCAAGATTATCTAAAGCATTAAGTTCTAAATTGCTATTAGCACCACTAACTGCTGGATTCATACCCCAGTTAAGCAAACCTTTAATTACACCTTCTTTCATTGCTTCAAATAATGCAATCCAGGAATATCCACCATTCTTATGCCCTGTTCCTATCTTAGGAAGATAATCATAACAATAATCATTTTCTTTTGTTGCTCTGTCACCCCACCACGCTTTAAGTAAACTTATAAAAAACTTAGGTTTATTGGACCAATAACTTGTTTTAGGTGTTTCTTTTTCAAGATAACTTTTAAGGTCAGGATGTAGTTTCGCATTAGTTATTCCTAAATATCCCGGTAATAAATGAAACAAAAGACCAAAATCTGTTGACCCTTGAACATTGCTTTCTCCTCGCATGGCATTAATACCACCACCTGGCATCCCCATATTCCCGAGTAAAAGTTGCAGTATAGCATAACCTCTAATATACTCTGTACCAGTAGTATGCTGAGTAGCACCCATTGCATATAATATTGTCCCGCTTTTACCAGGTTTACCTGTTTTACAGTATGTTTTTGCAAGTTCAACTAATTTATCTGTTGGTACACCTGTTATTTTAGAAGCTTTATTTGGAGTATAACGACTGAAATGTTTCTTTAGTAATTGAAAAACACAGTTAGGGTCACTTAAAGTCATATCCTTTTTAGGTATACCATCTACTGCTTGATAATCCCAGGTTGCTGCATTATATACTTTTTTTGTTGCATCATAACCGTTAAACAAACCATCATTAAAATTGAATTCAGGATTAATTAAAAATGATGCGTTAGTATACTCTCTAACATATTCTTCGTGGTATAGTTTATTTTCCAAGCAGTAGTTGATCATATACCCAATCAAAGCAATATCAGTTCCTGCACGATGTTGTATGCAAAGATCCGCAATAGCAGAAGTACGGGTAAATCGCGGGTCACAAACAATTAATTTTGCACCATTTTCTTTAGCAACATCAATCCATTTAGCAGCAACCACATGGTTTTCTACAGGATTAGCACCTATAACTAAAATACAATCAGCATTTTTTACATCAACCCAATGGTTAGTCATCGCACCTCTTCCAAATGAATGTCCTAAAGCTGCTACAGTAGAAGAATGACACAGCCTGGCTTCATGTTCAAAAAATACTATTCCTAATGCCCTTGTAAGTTTAGATATCAGATAGCACTCTTCGTTATCTAATGCGGCGCCACCAATAGAAGCAATTGCTTCAGTCCGATTAACTGTTACACCATCTTCAGTAGTAATAAAATTGTTGTTGCGAACCGATTTTACTCGCTTGGCAATTTCCTTGATTGCCCAGTCAACTGTCTTTTCTTCCCATTGATTACTATTAGGAGCACGGTATAATACTTTTCTTAGTCGTCTTTCATTATTTACAATCTGGTAACTTGCATTAGACTTACTACAGAGTGCTCCTTCATTAACTGGATGATCCGGGTCTCCTTCAATATTTACTATTTTACCATTTTCTGTATGCACAATTTGCCCGCATCCTCCACCACAAAAAGAACATATTGATGTCGACTCTTTAGCATACTTCAGTCTATCTATAGGTATCGGCGGTTGATTGCCATAAATATCCAAAAAGTTAAATCCGGAAAGTGCGAACGCAGATAATGAACCGCCTAGTTTTAAGAATTCTTTCCGACTGATTTTACTGGTTTTCATATTTTCCTCCTCCTATTTTAGACTGCCTTTTATCTTTTATTTTCTTTCATAGAACTTTTTACATTATCTTTACTTCTTTCTATAGCATTAACAAAATAAATTACCTTTTCAAGTTCAATAGCAAGATTCACATTACTAACAATAATTTCTTCTGTAACTTTTAGATTTACTGGGGCAAAATTCAATATTCCACAAATACCTGATGAAATTAATACTTCACTTATTTCTTGAGCAACTACACCTGGCACTGTAAGAATAGCAATTTTAATATTATTGCTTTTTACAAATTCAGAAATTCCTTTTATCGAATAAATCTGGATATTTCCTGATTTAACTTGTAAGGTGGTCGGGTTTGTCAAGACCAATTTATAGACATTCTTAAGGATAAATTTTTCAATGAGCAAACAACCATTTTTTTGAAATTTTATAATATTTTCAGTTTCCGACTATCAATGGCTTTTGAAAACCGCTCACATTTGCCCTACAACAGCCGTTTGCAACTGCGGTAATGGTTTCATACCTGTTATTTTCAGAATACACCTGCCATGGTGTCTTGTAATCCAGTGACTGATGAAATCGTTCAGTATTATAAAATTTAAAATATTCCTCTAATCCTTCCTTGACTTCAGGTATATTTTGGTAACCATTCAGATATATGCACTCATACTTGACTGAACGCCACAGCCGTTCTATAAATATATTATCCATGGCTCTACCTCTCCCATCCATGCTTATTAATATTCCTGCCAATTTGCTGATGAACTCACTGCTGGTAAATTGGCTTCCTTGATCACTGTTA
>JBDRBU010000006.1:0-40030 GCA_043822305.1 Candidatus Firestoneibacteriota bacterium | reverse complement strand
AATTAACAATAAAATTAAACGGCTTAAACGAATGGCTTATGGGTATAGGGATGTCGAATATTTTAAACTAAAAATCCATCAACATTGCGGGCTGTTAAATCCAAGGAGGTACCCACAATAAATACGAAAGAACCAATATTTTTCTTAATTTACCCTTTCTAAAGAATGTTACCACAGATTCATTCTTATCACTTATGGATTTTGCGCTTCTTGCTTTTTTAGGCAATCTTTTTATCTTTTCGTATAAATCTGTTTTTTTATCCCTTATATCTCTTATTTCTGACAAATATTCAAGCTCTGAATCTTCTGATTCCTCTCCACCATTTTCTAGTATCTTTCTTGAATTTACCATGTTAAATAACCCATAGGAAGATATTTCTTCCCCTTCCGTTAAATACTGGGAATCTTCACCTAAAGTAGAATGGAATGCCTGAATCTTAGCTATTGCACATTCTTCGAGTTTAATTTCACTATTAGACTGTATTGTAGGAAAGAAATTATACACATGGACTTTACTATATTTTGTATCCACTCTATTTACCCTGCCAACCCTTTGCAATATTTTTGTAGGATTCCATGGGATATCATAATTAATAACCACATTAGAGCGATGCATATTAACACCCTCAGAAAGAATATCTGTGGTTACAATTATTTGAATATCATCCTTTTGTTTATTGCATCTTGGATCATAATTTTCTATAATCCTGTCTCTTATAACAGCACCGGAAGCACTTGAATAAGATAAAATCTTTTCATTAAAAATCGGCTTTAAATTCTTTTCTAAGTATTCCGCTGTTTCTTTTGACTCTGTAAAAACAATAATCTTATTGGTTTTTAATACTTCATCTTTTAATAATATGGTCTTAAATTTATTTATCTTTGGATCTGTATTAACGTCTTCCCAAAGTTTTTTAATTTCTAAAAGTATATCTAAATCTTCCTGCAAATGCTGTTTATAACTATCTATGAAATCACTGGATTCATACTTCTGTATTTTTTCTTGTTCAATAAGTTTCATAATCTTTTCTTCATCATCATTATCTAATGCTTCAAATATTTTATCTCCATATTTTTTGCTTATTAATATTGTCCCTGTTTCAAACATTTCAATAAACTTAGTATAAGAATAAATAAATCTGCCTATGCTCTTTTTAAAGGCATAAAAACTACTTTCTAATCGTTTAACAAGTAAAATCTTCATAAAACGACCCATATTTAACTGTCCAGTCTTTAATTGTGGATCCGGCTCTTTAAGATAAACAATTGGCATGTATCTTGCATATTTAAATACTTTTATTAATTCAATTGTTCTTGTAAATATTTTATCAAGATTAGCATCGAATTCATAATATACTTTTTTTGGCTCTTCGACAGAAGGAAAGTTTAATTTTTGCTGTTCCAAATCTTTTTCAAAATACTTTAGTACCTCCGAGCGGGTCCTTCTTACCATTAGATATTTTAAAATTGATTCCCTTATTTCATGCGAGTTTTCTTTTACTATTTTTAGATAATTTATTATATTTTTACGATCTACTGATTTAAGTTTTTTTTGAAGTCCTCCAAAAAATTTATCTAAATCCATTACTCCGGGGATAACACTATTATGTTTTTTCTGAAATAATCCTATTTGGCTTAAAAGATCATATGGAGTATTGTTTAAAGGTGTCGCAGAAACCAAAATAACTCTTTTTCCCCAGCATATTTGTTTAAGATTTTCATAAGTTTGGTTTGTTTCATTCCTGAAACGATGGGCCTCATCTATAAATATATTTCTGTATTTTTCTACACCCTTTTCAATTATCTTATCCAACTTACCTAGTGATTCAACTTCGAATCCTCTTACACCAAAATCCCTAAAAGTATCCTGCCAATATTCTTTTAGGACCGGTGGACATATTACAAGTGTATATGGTTCTAATTGCTGAGCTAACATAGCTGAAATGTATGTTTTACCTAAACCCACTACATCTGCCAAAAATACCCCACCATAATCACCCAATTTAGCCATAGCATCCTTTACAGCTTCATTTTGATATTCTAAATCCATAAAACCAAGTGGCAGATACCTCCTATCCTTGTAAATCTCGTCCATATCTTCATTTATCTTTTCTCTAAAATATTCATAAAGGAATTTTAAATAAAGCTCATAAGGAGTAATAGTATCATTTAGCCAGGTTCTTTGATTGATTGTTTCAATGTATTTTTCTGAAATATCTATGGAATCTTTCCACAAGGTTTCAAACTTTTCAAGAGCATATCTAACATCCCTACTGTCTTTTAGTTCTACATTAAATTCAAGGTTTTCATGTAGCCCTGCATATGAAAAATTACTTGAGCCAGTTATAACTCTTCCATAATCTTCGCTCTTGGTTGTATCTTTTCTAATGATATATACTTTGGCGTGAATATCTTGAGAAGGATATGCTCGGATTTCTAATTTTCCTGATTTTATAAATTCTACAAACTTCTGAACTCCTAACTCTACATCTACATTATCTTCAGATTCTTCCATTTCCGAAGCTACTTCATCAGAAAATTTGTCCTTTGCTTCCTTATGTGAAAATTTGATCGTTAATTGAGTTCCTTTTGCTTGATCTACAAGATCTTTTACTTGCTTATTGACATTAATCCCAACTAATATTCTAACTTTTTCTACTTTTTCTAAGGATTTGTATAGGTGGAAAAACCCGCTGGTCCTAAAAAAGCCCACAATAACATCAAAGAATTTGGTGTTATTTTCTAAGGTTATCTTGAACCTATCCAGGAGAGTCTTGCCTTTTTCATTAGTAAAGAATGTTAAATCTGTTTCTGATGTATTGGGCATATATTAAATATACAAGAAAAGTTAATAAAAATCAATTAAATACTTGAGGTAATTGTGATTCGGATACTAATTATTTTTTTCCCCTTGAACCACCTGCATTTTTATCGCTATTGTAGTATATCAACTTATCTGGACTTTGTAAATCTATTTTTAATGAGAAATTTTAGAAAAGTAAATACTTATCCTGTCTTTTTATTGTATAAATTCAGACCTCCTGACCTCTATGGATATAAGTAAAAGTACCAAAAATAGTTTTTCAATAATTTCTCATCTTAAATCAAGCAACATTAATAAACAAAATGCTGTCAGGATTTTGTAATGACACTTTTTAACAATTCTTCCAGATAAGACGAACTACCTGTTTTAAGTATTTCAAGTATAATTTTTTCTGTTATTTTACCAACTCCCTTTATCTTCTGCAATTCTCCTTTCATGGATGATAAAGATTGTTTTAATTGCGATATTGAATAACCAGCATAACTAAAAGAAGATTTTTTACCCTGCATCTTTAAAAAATAATCAATATGTTCTAATACAACTATCACTAAATCATTTTCATCTAATATATCTTTGAAAAGATAATGAGGAATCCTTATAGGCATTTTATATTTTTTTGCAATACTATTAAATGTTAAGTTTATCGAATCATAATATTCTTTTTCTGCTCCTCCCCATTTATTGTCCTTATAGATACTTTCATATTCTGTAATGAGTTTTGGATAAGTTTTTCTTAAAACATTAAAAAAATATTCTTTCTGCCTTCCTTCTTTTAATGTCATTCCTCCAAAAATGATAAAATCAATCCCATTTTCTTTTGCTTTTTTAATAGCCTCTTCTATCAATTCTGGTGTATCAGTTATAAAAGGAATAACTGGAAGTAAAAACATTCCACAGGCAATACCCTCTTTCTTAAAAAAAGCAAGTATTTTTAATTTTTCTTCTGGAGATGGAACATTTGGTTCAAAAATACTACTTATTTTATTATCTACTGAAGAAAAACTAAAACTTACAATTACTTTATTTTTCTCATTAATTTTTTTAAGAAGGTCTACATCTCTTTTAACAAGTATTGATTTTGTAAGTATATGAACCGGGAGATTATATTTATAAATTAATTGAAGAACTTTTTGACTTAATTGATATTTGCTTTCAATTGGTTGGTAACTATCACCAACACCACCACCTAACATAATATAACTTTTTTTAAGAGGAGAACGTTTTCTTTTTGGGTCTAATTCATTTTCTAAAATTTCAACTGCATTTATTTTTGCAACAACATCTTCCCCAAATTCTCCATCTACATAGTAACTTTCTCCTCGACCATCACAATATATACAATTATGAAGACAGCCTCTATATAAGTTCATCCCATAATGAGAGATAAACCATGAATCTATTTTCTTGTGCTTGGTGAGTATTGACTTTGCTTCGATTTCTTTTATTGCCATTTGTTTTATTAAATGAGATGTGTCCCTATATTGAAAGGATGTTAATCAATTTATAATCTTCTAATCTTATTTTTCTTTTATATCTTAATACTTTTTTTGTATCTGTGGTAATAATTTTATTTCCGGATATTCCAACCATCTTGCTGTATTTACCTGAAATTAGCAACTCAACTGCTATCTTCCCTAATCTTAAGGCTAATGCTCGACTAAAAGAAGTAGGCGCTCCTCCTCTTTGAACATAGCCTAATATACTAACTCTTACTTCAAGTTTTGTTTTCTTCTCAATAAACTTAGCCACATCAATTCCTTTTGCTACTCCTTCGGCAACAATTATTATGCTACTCTTTTTCCCTCTCTGGTGTCCCTTAATCAATGTCTTGCATATTTTATTTAAATCAAATTTAATCTCTGGAATTAAAACACCCTCAGCGCCAGAAGTTAATGCAACTTCTAACGCTATCTGACCATTATTTCTTCCCATAACTTCAACTATAAAAATCCTGTCATGAGATGTTGCAGTATCTCTTATCTTGTCTATGGCTTCTAAAGCAGTATTTACTGCTGTATCAAATCCTATTGTATAATCAGTAAAACATAAATCATTGTCAATAGAAGCAGGAATATTAACAACAGGAATCTGCCATCTTGAATATAAAATATCTCCTGCAATAAGTGAGCCATTACCACCTATTATAATTAATCCATCTATATCAAATTTTTTTAAATTCTCTACTGCTCTTTTTTGGGTTTTTATTTCCTTAAATTCAGGAGCTCTTATTGTTTTAAGAATAGTTCCTCCTCTATTTATAATACCAGAGACCGAAGATAGATTCATTTCTTCAATATCTCCTTCTACCATTCCTTTAAAGCCCCTTTTAATTCCAAAAATCCTTTTATGATGATATATGGCTGTTCTTACAACCGCTCTTATGGCTGCATTCATCCCTGGTGCATCTCCACCCGTTGTAGCTACTCCAATATTTTTTATCATATTATTTTTACCATTACCTTTCTTGTTCTTGGTCCATCAAATTCACAAAAATAAATTCCCTGCCAAGTTCCAAGTAATAGTTTACCTTCCTCAATAAAAACAGTTTGAGAAAAACCAACCATTGATGCTTTTATATGAGCATCTGAATTACCTTCTGCGTGGGAATAATTACTATTTTCAGGTATTACATCAGCCAATTTTTCTATTATATCTTCTCTTACGGATGGATCTGCATTTTCATTTATAGTAATTCCAGCTGTTGTATGGGGGATAAAAATAAAACAAATACCTTCTTTGGCTTTTGACTTGATTATTACTTTTTGAATATCATCTGTAATATCTTTAAACTGGGTTCTTGAAGTTGTCTGGACACTGATTTCATAAATCACAGTCTGCTCACCTCTGGCGAACAACTATTCCTAATATTTATAATTACACTATGGAAAGTCATTTTTTCTTCTTTGTGTCTTCTAAAAATATTCTTTTAAGTGATTCCGAATTTGAGGCCTTGGCTAGAGCCACATCATATGATATAATCCCACTATCGACTAACTCCTTTAAGGATGTATCTAATGTTTTCATCCCTTCTGCTTTACCCGTTAATATTGCTGATGGAATCTGGGCTAATTCATTTTCCCTGATTAAACTTCTCATAGCACTGGTTACTGTCATTATTTCTAAAGCAGCAACCCTGCCTTTATTGTCTATCCCTGGAAGAAGAATCTGACACAATATTCCTTCAAGAGATAAAGATAACTGACTTCTAATTTGCTGCTGTTGGCCATGCGGGAATACATCAACTATTCTACTAATTGTTTGGGCAGCAGAACCTGTATGGAGGGTAGCAAATACAAGATGTCCAGTCTCGGCTGCTGTTATGGCAATAGATATTGTTTCTAAATCACGCATTTCTCCTATGACTATTACATTTGGATCCTGTCTTAATATCCTTCTTAAAGCATTACGAAACGATAAAGTATCTCTCCCAACTTCTCTTTGGTCTACTATGGCCACTTTATCCTTATGAATAAATTCAATTGGGTCTTCTATGGTTATAATATGGCATCTTCTTGTTGTATTAATATGGTCTATCATAGCAGCAATTGTAGTGGACTTTCCTGAACCAGTAGGACCTGTAACTAAAATTAACCCTCGTGGTTTTTCTGCTAATGTCTTTAAGATATGGGGGAGTCCTAACTCATCTATTGTTAAAACTTTTAAGGGTATTACTCTCATAACGCTTGCTAAATTTTCTGCTTGAAGATAAACATTTACCCTAAACCTGGCTAAATCAGGAACACTATAAGCAAAGTCCAATTCCTTCTCATCGTCAAACCTTTGTCTTTGTTTATCATCTGTCATCTGGTTTATGAGTTCTCTTACTTGTGTCGAACTTAATGTTGGAAAATCTGAATCTTCATATACTCCATTTATTCTAAAAGTAGGCGGAGAACCTGCTTTCAAATGGACATCTGATGCATTCCTTTCAACCATTTTTTTTAAAATATCATTTATATACATAACTTTACCTCCTACTTTTTTAACATTTTTAATGTTGTTGTTCTTAATCTTATACTTAAAATTCTTAAGAGTAAATCCATTATCTTCATGGCTATCTGCGGATTCTCTTTCTTTAATAAATTAAATTTTTCCGAAGCAAGTTCCAATAATTCTGAATCTACTACTGCTTTTACTGTTGCAGAACGAGGACTTCCATCTATCACTGCCATCTCTCCAACAAATTCGCCGGGGTTAATTTGAACAATTACAATTTCACCCAAATATCCCATTTTTAAAACTTTTATTGTTCCTTTCTTTACAATAAACATTGATTCTGCAGCATCACCTTCATTAAATAGTATCTCATCTTTTCTTATTTTCTTCTCGCTACAATATTTAGAAAACACCCTTAGTTCATCTTCAGTAAACTGAATAAAATTAGGATGCTCCTCTAATGCTGAAACAATAGTAGGAAGTTGTCCTAATTTATCATATTTTTCTTCCATGATTATTACCCTCCTTAAATAGTAGGGACAGCGCCTACTTTTTTATACTGTTATCTGCTTTAATATTTAACTTCATCAAAAACTAAATCCATATTTACCAATTCAAATTCTATATATTTAATAGGATAGCAGGACTTATTTTTATTGTTAAATTGTTCGAAACTTTTGATAATTCCCTTATAGGTTGTATCGTTTTTGTCATCTATCTTTTTGGAAATCAAAACTGGTTGAATATCGCTAATCCTGTTTGGAACATAATATTGTTCTAACCACTCAACATATCTTTGAATTTGGATAATGTTATCTGTGCTTGCTTCAACAGATTTTAATTCAACTGGAACAACAATTTTAACATTATTTTTAATAACTGAAAGCATAATATCTATTCTTTGCATACCCACACCACAAGAAACTTCATTCCCTAACCATTCAAAAGTCAGATCGTTAAGTAAACATTTATCTAAACTTTTATTAAATCCTTTGCCAATATTTTGAACTATATATGCCTGTAAATGTATTTCAAATGCTTTATCGTCTTTGGCTCCCGTTCCTGCAAATAAATATTCTAAATGATATTTGAATGTGTTTGTATTGACTATAAAAACATGGGTTGTTGCCATTTTTCACCTTTTTTGAAAAAACATTATATATTCGTGCTTGAAAATATAAAATCCACCGCCTAACGCACGACGACGCCAGAGGTGTTCTGCATTTCTTTTTGCCCGATTACCAGAAATATTTTTTATCACAATACTTTTAAGTTTATATCCATTTTCCAATACTTTTTGCATCGTATAAAAGCCTAAAGGCACCCATTCACTCTGGCTATATTTATCGCCAATAACAAGCACTAAAAATCTTTTTTCATCAAGTAAAGGATAGGTACTTTTAACTGCGTATGAAAATTTATTCAGAAATTCATCAGTAGTTTTTGCATTACACAAATCATTCGGGTTATCACTAAATTTAATTATATCGTGATATGGTGGATGCATTATAATAAGTTGAACGGTTTTAGAATTGTAATTTTCATTTAATGTTTTTTTTACATTTTCTATTGTTTTGTTTTCCGTGTTATCTCCTTCAATTACAGATGTTTTTACATTGTGTAAATTGCTCTCCTGAGCCATAAGTTCTTTTGCTCTTTTAACCATATGTGGCAAAAGTTCAATACCAATTCCATTCCGTCCTAATCTTTTGCATTCAATTAAAGTTGTACCGCTTCCTAAAAAAGCAGCTAAAACAATTTCTCCTTTTTTTGTATATCTTAACATCGCTTGATGCGGAATTTGAGGTATAAAATTACCGTGATATTCGCCGCTATGAGCACCACTCTTATCACGAGACCCAAGCAACCAAAGACTATCTGTTATTATTTCTTCATATTTCTTCCATTGATTTAAATCAATATCGTTAAATTGGGAAACTTTAGGATATTTAGAATTGGGAATTTCAATTATTGGTGTATCCTTCTTTATCGCTGGATAAATTCCTAATCCTATCTGTTCACTAACAGTTTTTGCCGGGTTTTCTTGAACTCCATTATAAATATTCAACTTTTTTTTCTTCATTTTTGATCAATCCCTTACTAAATTCATACTTCCGGTCCTATAACCTTCCAAATCTAAGGTAATGTAATTATATCCTATTTTTTTTAATTTTTCTGCTATTTTTTTTGTTAAATTATTCTTTAAAACTTTTTTTATATCTTCTCTACCCAGTTCAATCCTGGCCATGTTATTGTGATGTCTTACCCTTACTTGAGCAAATCCAAATTCTTTTAAAAATTTTTCGGCAGCATCTATCATCCTTAAAACTTTAACATCTATTTTATCCCCATATGGGATTCTTGAAGAAAGACAAGCAAAAGATGGTTTATCCCATGTAGAAAGTCCAATGTTCTTTGATAATTTTCTTATATCTTTTTTTGTCATTTTTGCTTCTTTCAGTGGACTTTCAATTCCCAATTTTTCTCCGGCAAGTGCCCCTGGTCTAATGTCCAATCTATCATCATAATTTGTCCCATCAACAACACAGTTTATTTTTAATTTTTTTGCAATATTTTTCAACCTGGAAAATAATTCTTTTTTACAGTAATAACATCTATTTATTGGATTTTTAACAAATCTTTTATCTTTCAATTCATTAGTTTTAATAACAGAATATTCTGCACCTAAAAACTTTGCTATGTTTATAGCATATTTTATTTCAGAAGATGGATAAGTTTCTGATTTGGCCATAACAGCAAAAACATTGTTTTTCCCAAGTGTATCTAATGCAACTTTAAGTAAAAAGGTGCTATCAACACCACCTGAGTAGGCTACAAGCACACTGCTCATCTTTTTTAAAATATTTTTCAATTTTCCCAATTTTTTATTCATATAGAAAATAATTAATCGCTTATAAGATTGGTAATTATTTTAATTAAAATATCTTTTTCTTTGGGATCGCTTTCAGCAATTAAAAGCGCCATTGCTGTTAAGGCACTATTATTTATTTTCTTTTCTCCATTTCCACGATAAAGATAATTGTTTTTGTCCAAAAAATACACGAACAAAAATGAACCAATTCGCTTATTGCCGTCAGTAAATGGATGGTCTTTAATAGTTAAATACAAAAGATGCCCTGCTTTATCTTCAATCGTTGGATATAATTCTTTTCTGTCAAAAGTTTGATATAACCCTCTTATAATCCCCTCAAATTTTCCACCTGTTTCCTGACCAAATAATGTGCTTGCTTCTTTTTTTGTCATTAATTCTTTTTTAATTTCTTTAACAATCTGTTGATATTCTTTATATTTCAAAACAAATTTTGCTTTCCTGCCTTTAGCGGTTTTCAATTCTCCTTTGTCATATTCTTCTAATAAAGTTAGAGTTTTGGCATAACCGGAAAGCAGATTCAAAATCTCACTTGCTTGTCCAGACAACAATTCTTTTTTTGATTTTTCATGAAGAAAAGTAATGGCGGATTGCAATTCTTTAAATTTTCCTCGCGACTCTAAAAGCCGTTTTTCATTAATGGTATAGCCATTGATTAAATGGTCTTTTAAGGTCTTTGTTGCCCAGATACGAAATTGGGTTGCTCGTTTAGAATTAACACGGTAGCCAACGGAAATAATCATATCTAAATTATAAAGATTCATTTTCCTAATCTTTCCATCAGCAGCAACCTGTTCCAAAATGGAACAGGTTGATTTTGGATTTAATTCACCAGTTTTGTAGATATTATTTATATGTTTGACTATTGCCGGACGATTCACATCAAAAAGCCGTGCTATTAAATGAGCATCAATCCATACAGTATCTTTGTCAAGTTTAACCTGGATTTCCGGTCCTTGGGGGCTTTTATAAATTACAATTTCACCTTTTCCAAAATTATTCTCTGACATAATTTTTATCCATAAAATTCCCTGTTTAATTTATGCTCCAAAAGTGAGCAGAAACTAATTACTTCTTTGTCTTTGTTGACCCTGTTTTCTTTGTCGTTTTTGGTTTAGCTTTTGGCTTTGCAGGTGTTTTCTTAACAGGTGCTGCTTTTATTACTTTAGGTTCTACAACATTCAAGTTAATTACAGATGTTTTTGGCGCTTCGCCTGGCTTTAAATCATCTTGAATTTTATTTGATACTGGTGGTAAATTCCTTAAAAAAGCGACTATACATTTTAAATCTTCATCTGTTAAATCTTTATAGTGATAACTAAACATCGTTAGTTTTCCGCTGTTTGATTCATTTTTTATTAAACTTATAACTTCATCATCGGTTAATCCACCAATTCCAGTATCTACATCAGGAGTTAAATTTTTTGGATATGTCACACCCCACGAACCCTGATAACCAACTGAACTTCCGGCCATAAGTTTTGAAAAATCCTGGCTTCCGTCCTTTCCAATTGGTGTGTGATACCACAAGACTCCTGCTGCGTTTACTAAGTATTTCCCTCTCTCAATCATTTCTTCCTGCGAAGGTTTTTGAGTACAGGAAATCAATGCAAATGCCATGCTTACGACAAAACAACCGGCTACTACTTTTTTATACATCTTTCCCTCCTTTTAGATTTTCTATCTGATTTTAATTACACCTATTTTACCACAAATCTTACCCAATTTGCAATTACTACGTTATTTTTATTATGTATCATTTAAACTAAACTTATTAAATTTCGTATTTGTTCTACATCCCCTAAAATTATTAAAGTATCTTTTACATTGATTTTTGTATTTCCTCGTGGATTATAAAGATATTCTCCTTTATTGTTTTTTATAGCAACAACTATAACGCCTGTTTTTTCTAATATCTCTATTTCTGCAATAGTTTTATTAACCAATTTAGAGATTTGGCTTATGGCCACCTCTTCAAATCTTACTCCTTTTTTATCTCTAAGCATAACATCAAGAAAAGATGCAACAGTAGGTCTAATCATCTCTGAAGCCATTCTTAACCCTCCTATGTAAGTTGGGGAAATTGTCTTATTAGCACCTGCTCTTAAGAATTTTTGCTCTGACTCATCTTCTATGCATTTTGTTACAATTCTAATATTTTCATTTAGCTCTCTTGCGGTAAGAACAACAAATAGGTTATCTTTATCCATTGGTAATGTACAAAATATCCCTTTTGCTCTTTCTATCCCAGCATTAATTAATACTGTATCAGACGAAGCATCTCCTTCAATATATAAAATATTTTTCTCGTCTATCTTCTTTATATTATTATCAATTGCAACGAACTCCCTTTTTGTATGAATCAATTCCTGAATAATATGTTTACCTGTTTCACCTACACCACATATTATATAATGATGGTCTAATTTAGATATCTCTTTATCCATTCTTCCCCTCCTTAAAAATCTTTGTAATTCCCCTTCAGCAATTAAAGTAGTTACTGTTATAACAGTATATGAAACTACTCCCATCCCTCCCATTATAAGCAGTATTGTAAAAATTCTACCTGCATTAGAAAGAGGATGTGTCTCACCGTATCCAACTGTGGCTAAGGTGATAATCGTCATAAAAGCAGAATCTAAAAAATTCCAGCATTCTATGATCTCATAGCCAATTACACCAGTAAGGAAAACAACAAATAGCACTAATATGAGCAGTAAAAATCGTTTTTTAAAATCCATTATCTTTCTAAACTAAAATCAATCAATCCTTTTTTAATAATTTTGTTAGAAAACTTATACCCTTTTAAATAAATAATTTTCTCAGTGTAATCTATATCCTTAAAATAAGAAAGTTGGGTTCTAAATAATTTCTCGTTGAATTCTAAGCCGAAAATTTCTCTGGCTTTTTTTGTTATTTTTTTGATTGAGTAATAATTCTTTATTATGAAATACATATCAACATAATCTTTCCATTTGGCTCCTCGGCCCAAAGCATATGCTTTCATTGCCGCTAAAGTCAATATGAAGTGCAATAGCAGTACCACCAACCAATCCGAGATCTTTGAAAAATAATTTTACTATCGGCAAAAGGGCAATTTGTTCATTTAAAATTAGTATTAAACCAAAATTATAAACACTTACTCCCATCATAATCCTGTCCCTAAGATTACTAGACCTAAAACAATACAATAAATTGAAAAGATATATAATCTTTGTTTTTGCAAAAGATTTAAAAGTAGCTTAATAGATAGATACCCAACAATGGCTGCCATTAAAAAACCGGCAATATAAACAAAATAATTAATATTTTGTAATTTTTCGCTTGTTAAATCTTTAACTTCAAGAACCATTGCCCCTAAAATTGCTGGGATTGAAATTAGAAAAGAAAATTCCATCGCAAATTTTTTATCAAGTCCTAAAAGTATCCCTGCTGAAATTGTAGAACCACTACGGGAAATTCCTGGAATTATTGCAATCCCCTGAGCTATCCCTATAATAACAGAGTTTAACCAGTTTACTTTACTTAAATCTTTGCTATCCGACTTAACCCTGTCAGCAATAAAGATAATTACTGCTGTTACCATCAACATTAAACCAACTAATTTTACATTTGAAAACATTTCCTCAAACCTATCCTTAAATAAAATTCCAATTATGCCCGTAGGAACAGTGGCTAAGATTATAAAACTTAAAAGTTTTATATCTTTTAAAATCTTTATTATCCTATCTTTAAAATAAATAATAACAGCAATCAATGTTCCCAGATGAAGTGTAACATCAAACAAAACTCCCGGTTGTTTAAATTCTTTTATTAAACTCTGGGCTATAACTAAATGGCCTGAACTGCTAACAGGTAAAAATTCTGTTAACCCCTGAATTATCCCAAGTATGATTGATTGAAATATGGTCATAATAATACAGTAGTTTCTATTCTTCTAATACATTCTTTTGAGCCAAGTATCGGTAAAACAAACATTAATTCTGGTCCATGATTATTACCAGTAATACCTATCCTGATTGGCATATACAGGTCCTTCCCCTTTGCTCCTGTTTTTTTACTAATTTCCTGTATTAATATCTTAAAATTATCTTTTGTTATTTCATTATTTTGTAAAATTTCCTTAAACACTTTCAAAACATTCTTTGCACTATCAGTATTAATTATTTTTAAATCTTCTTCTTTTATCTTATCTGGCTCAAAATAAATACTAATTAAAGAAGGTATTTCGCTTAAATAATTTATACTTGTTCTTACTGACTCTAAAACCATCTTCCACCATTCATCTGATTTTGCTAATTTTGATTTATCAATATAAGGATTGGCTAAATTTAATATCTCGCCTATGCTTAATTTTTTTATATATTCAGAGTTCATCCACATTAATTTTTTTTCATCAAATATTCCTCCGCTATGCCCAACATCTTTTATATCAAATTCATTTATGATTTGTTCTTTGGATTTTATTTCAACACCATCTCTTGGATACCAGCCAAGTAAGGTTAAATAATTAAATAACGCGGAAGGTAAATATCCTTTTTCTTTATAACTAAGCAAGGATGTTTCACCATGTCTTTTAGAAAGTTTGGTCCTATCAGGACCTAATATCATTGGAAGATGAGCAAACTTTGGAATTGAAAAATTTAATGCTTTATAAATTAAAACCTGTCTTGGTGTATTTGAAAGATGATCTTCTCCCCTTATTACATGAGTAATTTTCATTAAAGCATCATCTATGACCACTGCAAAATTATAAATTGGAACACCATCTCCTCGGGCAATAACAAAATCTCCTATTTCTTTTGAATCAAATTGAACAGTACCTCTTATTAAATCTTCAAATTCAATAATTCTAGCCGGAACATTAAATCGGACAACATATTTTTTTTCTTTTTTATATCTTTCTATTTCTTCGTTCTTTAAATTTTTGCATACACCATCGTATTTATAAACCAAACCTTCTTGGACAGCTATTTTTCTTTTTTCTTCTATTTCTTCTTCTGTACAAAAACAACAGTATGCTTTTTTTTCTTTAAGTAATTGATTTATATGCCTATTATATATTTCCAACCTTTTCATCTGAGTATATGGGCCATAATCTCCTGCTTCTTTCCCTTCACCAAAATATCCTTCATCCCAATTTAA
The DNA here is from genome assembly GCA_043822305.1 of Candidatus Firestoneibacteriota bacterium. Classification (GTDB taxonomy): domain Bacteria; phylum Oederibacteriota; class D2-FULL-39-29; order D2-FULL-39-29; family JBDRBU01; genus JBDRBU01. The sequence goes on along the minus strand of JBDRBU010000006.1, from coordinate 25,235 downwards.
CCCAAGCCAATTTAATGAGTTGATTATTGTTTGTACTGCTTCTTTAGTCGACCTTTCTGCATCTGTATCTTCGATCCTTAAAATAAAAGCACCATTATGTTTTCTTACAAACAAAAAATTAAATAAAGCTGTCCTGGCATTTCCTATATGCATATAACCAGTTGGTGATGGAGCAAATCTAACCCGAATTTTTTCTTCCATATTCCCTCGCTAAATAGGGACAGACACCCTATTTCCCCTATTTTTCTTTTTAATTATGCCATTTTAATCTTGTTTTTTCAATAAGAATTACTCTCAAACTTACTTATCATAATCTGGAAAACATGTCAACTTTATTCCCCAATATTCTCCGCAGTTTTTGCATTGACAACATTTCTTCCTTATGGGAATTGGGTACATCAATAATAAGGAAATTATTAATGAAGGTAGTTTCAAGTGTGTTTTTAAAATCCTTATGTTCTCGCTATCACATTTAGGACATTTATAAATATTAACAGGATGTTGAACCATTTCCCTTTCTAATGACATAGATGTATTCTTAAAACATTCATCTAATATTTGTTTTGCAGTATCATAGTTATTATCGCCAACCATTAACCTTATTCCACCTATAGCCAATATTAAATGTGGAGCAATTGCAGCAATATTTTCTTCAGCTATAACTGATTTAATATCTACACTATCTAAAATTGTCTTGGCAAGTAAAACTTCATGTAAATGTATTGAAGAATATACTGTTTTCAAATCTTCTTATCTCTTTCAAAAAAAGGGGATAGGCTTTTGTTTTCTTATTATTATTTATTATAGGATATGTCCTTGTTTATATCTTGGGCTAATGGATTTAAATATTTCCCATTATTATAATGTGTCGTTTTTTATACAAATCACATCACCACTTATTTTGCAGTCTCATCTATATCATAACCAGCCCCTTTGAATATTTCCAATAAAAGACCAGAGTCTATTTTGTTTAAATCTACACTCTCTATCCTCGTGGTATTATCTGCAATCTTATTTTCAGTTACTACCTTTTCTTTGTTATCTGTACTTTTCCCACATCCTATAGGTATCATCACCAATAAACCTATTACAACCAAACTAAACCATTTTTCACAAAATGTCATCATACCCCCCTATTTTTTATTTTAAGAAATTAAATCGTCGTATTTTATTACTTCTATGCGAATAAACCACTTTTCTAAATTAAAATGTATCACACCTGCTGTTTGTGTAAAATTAATATGGTGTCTGTCCCTATAACGGTGAAAGAGGCGATTGCTTTTGATTTGCCAATTTCTCCTAATCCTTTTGAAGTGGTTGATTTTATACTGATTTGAGATTTTTTTATTTTCAAAATCTTTGCAATATTTTCTTTCATTTTTGGCAGATATTCTGAGAGTTTTGGTTTTTCTGCTACTATAACCGTATCTATGTTTATTATCTTGTAATCTTTTTTTAAATTATCCCAAACTTTTTTTAATAAAATTAAACTTGAAATCCCTTTTGTTTCTGGCTTATCTATACCAAATATTTTCCCAATATCACCTTTGTTTGTTGCTCCAAGTAATGCATCAATTATTGAATGAGTTAAACAATCCGCATCAGAATGACCATCAAGACCTAAAGGAAATGGAATATGAACTCCACCTAAGATAAGTTTTCTGCCTTTAACCAACCTGTGTATATCATAACCTATGCCAACTCGTGTATTTGACATAAGAATGTTATACCACATAAAACAAATTTTTGAAAGATAATTTTATTAGATCATAATATTACGGGTAAAGATAAAATTATTCTCTCAAATTAAAAATTAATCTTTTGTTTAGAAGAGTTAGATACAAAAAAGGTATTACGACTATTAATAAAATAATCAGACCATTTAAGCGGTATTCAAGGCAGGAATAATAAGAAATAAGGGTAATACTGCTCTCAATTAAAATATCAATAAACATAAGTAAAAAATATGCTAATAAATTATGCTTTATATATTTTACAATAATTAGATAAATAAAAAGTACTCCAACAATATTTCTACTAAAATCCCATAAGAATATATTCAATTTTGTTGTATCACAAGTAATAACTGTGAATAAAATAGTAAGTAAAACAAGAATATAATCAACTCTCTTAATGTACTTTTTTAGTAATGAAATACTTAAGGCGAGAAGGAAAATCGTTCCAATTGCATAATATAAACCCTGTGTTAATATATGTATTGCAGGAGAGAAAGTATTAATAAAATTAGTAGAAATATCAACCGACCTTTCAATTGAAGAATCTATAAAGATTTGTTTAACCCAGAGAAACAAATGTTCACATACAGCATAAACTGGTATTATCAAACATATCATCGCTGCATCAAACCATTCTATTGATTTTAATTTAGAAAAACGAAATTCATTAAACCAGTTATCAAGAGTCCTTTGTTCTGAAAATTGTTCCCTGTACAACGATTCAGATAAAGCAACCAATATACTTATATATAAAAACATTAAAGAAGTTGTGATGAGAAAGCTAATACCTTGCTGAATGTAGAAGTTTAAAATACTGTCAGTATTTATATAATTAAGGTAAATAGTAGGTAGTTCATTAAATTTTTCTACTACAAACAAACTTGTAAGAATACCTGCTATGGTGAAAGAAAATTTCCATTTAATATCTTTTTTAACAAATTTTATAATAAAAAGGACTACACATAATATTACAGTACCTAAAATAATAATAGTTATTATAGAACTCTGTATCGTTTCTATTAAAGTTGTCTTACTTTTTTCACGAACCCATTCTTCGGGTAGTTTAAGATATTTATCATAATTAACAATTTCATTTCCGTTTACCTCAATGCTCATACGAGAGGTTGCCTCTTTAATCTTAAAATCTTTTAGTTCCCAAGTAAACGAATGGTCATTCCGGTTTTTTCTTTTTTCAGTAGAAGAATTCATTAAATTATATTTATCAATTTTAATATTCTTGTTTTTTGTTAAAATCTCTTCTGCTATTTTTCTTGCTTGTAGTTGCGATAATTTTTCTCCTTCTTTATCTTCTTCTAATATATGGTCATAACTATAAACATTACCTTTTGTATCAACATTTACATAATATTCTTCTTTGGAAAGTGGTTTAAACCAGCAGACAGTCCATAAAGCACATGGAAATTCCTTTTTGAAAAACTCATTAGTTTCTTTAACCGGTAATTGTTCAAGAACATAACGGGACTTATTGCCACTTAATTCTTCTGATAAACTTATTACTTTTCTTTCAAAACCTTTAAGAGGTACTTTTAATGAGTTTATATATTGATTTGCTGTCTGTAATGCTTTGGCCTTTGATATTTCAACATTAATAAAGTCACCAAGTTTATTATAAGGTATAATAAAAAATACACAGATACTTAAAATACTTATTAAAATTAGAATTCTTAAACTCTTTTTACTTATAGGAACATATTTAGCAATGATAATCTGAGATAATACAGTTGGTCCTTCTGTTTTAATATTCTCATCAATATTTACCGAACTTAAAGGAGGTTGTTGTAATGCTTCTGATTTTTCATATTCTTCAATGATCTTTTTTCGCTTTCCTGTAATAATTGAGAATAAAACAGGTAAAATTGGAATGAGTATCACCCCAATTACTAAAAAACCAGATATAATAAAATAAAGATTTGATGATTGAAAAAATAGAATACTTGTAAGAGTTGCATTTATAACATAATGTGTTATGATTGTTGTTAAAATACCATATCGTATATATATAACTCCAAAAACAATTCCTGCTATAGAAAGTTCAACACCTCTAATATAAAAAGGTCTTTGTGGATAAGTAGAATGTAAAAAAGCCCATATAATAGCAGGGATAATAACTGCTAACCAGGTGAACTTCAAATATTTTTTTAAAAATGGTATACTGAAAAGTCGGAATAAGAGTTCCTCATTTAAAGAAGCAGATAAACCAATAAGCAATGCATAAATCCAAGGAATATATGTTGAGAGTATATTATCATATGGAATATCAGGAGGAACCCATACTCCAATCTTTTGTCCAAGTAAATAAAAAATTACAATATATGCAAGAAAAATAAAAGCCAGTGAATAACCAACCACAGAAGATTTAATAAACTCTTTTGAAACAAGTCCTGATTTTGTAAATATTTTATTAAGAGGCAGATGTCCTTTCCAAATTTCTTGTGATAAAGAATCAGAAGTTGGAGCCATAATTAGAATGATGAGACCTGCTGTTGCTCCACCTATTAGAGATTGTATTATTATTGAAAAAATAAAACTACTTATTTCAGAAGTTGTAGAATAAGAGGACCAGTATAGTGGAATAGAATTAATATTAGTAATAATAATAACTATGGCCAGAGCAATTCCTGCAAAAATGCCGAATCTCCAATTAATCTGACGAGCGCGAATTTTAAATAAAAAAACAATCAAAAGAGCAATACTTAAACCAACATAAAAAACCCAAAATATATTAGATAACAAACTACCTTTAGCTGAATATTTTTCATAATTATGAATCCATTCTTCAGGTACTTTTAAATGTTCATTAAACCTTCCTACTTTATCCCCTAATATTGTTACCTCATGTCTATAGGTAGCATCTTTAACTTTAAATTCTTTATCTTCCCACACGAAATAAAAATCAGTTCTATTCGGTCGTTTAGTTAATGTATCTTCAATTAGACGATATTCAGAAAGATTCAATGATTTATTTTTTTTCAAAAAATCTTCTGCTATTTTTCCAGCGGTTTCTTTATCTAAATTCTCTCCTTTAGATTTCTCTTCTATTTTATGTCTAAAAAATCTGATTTTTCCTGAAGGGTCTACATCTACTTCAAACTCTTCCTTTTGCAATGGTTTAAACCAGCGACAGTGCCACCACCATATAAACACTTTACTATTAACAAGTTCATTTGTCTTTACTAAACCAACTGCTCGTTCAAGGTAAATAAGAGAATAATTATCTACATCAAAAATAACATTGCTTCTATAACCATTAAGATTTATCCCCTGTTCTTTAAGGAAATTTTTGGAAATATTTAGGGCTTGAGCTGCTGTTACTTTAAGTTTAAGTCCAGCTTGTGGAAATGCATGTTTGTAAAACATAGAAAAGATAAACAGTCCCATTAACCCAACGAGGACCCAAATTAGTAAAAAATAAGTTTCTTTTTTATGAAATGTTTGATTCTGCATATTCGCCGCTTAACCCCCTTTTTTATCAAAATTCCTCAGAAAGAATATATTCATTTCAAGAGAAGTAATATGTTAGTCAGGACTTTGTTAAAGATTTTCATAAAAATTGTTGAATCTCCTTATTTTACAAGCATTTTAGCCACTATTGCTTTTCAACTTGATTGCATTGTAAACTTACAGGAGCAAATACAATCTACCACATCATAATAAGAAAAACTATTTCACCATTAAATCCTGCAAAAACAGGGACAAGTAAATTATCATCTAATTTATGCACAACAGTCTCGACAATAGTTGCGGTTAAGGCCATAACAATAATTATAAGCCACAAGGGTTCACCATTTGGGATCAATGAAGTTGCCCACCACATTCTTTCATTTATATAATTTCTTAGAACTAAAAATCCTATAATTAAATTTACTGTGAATTCTGCAATAACTCCTTCTACTGCTCTGTTTTTTAAAAAAGGAATCCATGTTTTCCCAAATTTAGTCCCAATGATTGCTGCGGCCATATCTCCAAAAGTAGTCATTAAAATTGCCGCTGTGGCAATTCTTTTATCAAATATGGCCAGGCAGATAATAGCACCTATTAAGAAATAAATCTCTCCCCCCAGATTTTCTTTTTCTTTCTCCCTTCGATACTCCCATAGTTTTTTAATTAATGGAATCTTAGCCCCAAGCTCAATTCTTGCATATTCAAGTTCGAGCAAAATTATTAAAACAAAAGAAAGTATTAAAAGTGCAACCTTATGATTAACTGCTTCAGCGAAAAATACATAAATAGATAAAAAGAGTATAGAGAGCAGATGAATTGATTTTCTAATTATTTCCTTTTTGAAATCCCAGGGCATATTATAAATATATAACATAAACTATATTTTGTCAATAAAAAGATAGAAATTTGGTTATTATTTTGGTATTATTAAGACTTAAGGAGAAATAAATTGAGCGAATTACAAAAGACAGTGCTTTACGATAAACATGTTTCATCAGGCGCCACCCTGGTTGATTTTGGCGGATGGAATATGCCGATTCAATATCCTGCGGGAATTATCGAGGAACATTTAACTACCCGAAAAAAAGCAGGTTTATTTGATGTCTCTCATATGGGCAGGTTTATAATTAAAGGGCTGGATTCTCTTTCTTTTTTGCAGTATGCCTTGCTAAATAATGCTTCTGCTTTAGATATAGGTCAAGCACAATACACAATGATTCAAAACAAAAATGGAGGGGCAGTAGACGATGCTTACCTGTACCGCTTTGTAAAAGATGAATATATATTAGTTGTAAATGCATCTAATCAAAAAAAAGACTGGAATCATTTACAGTTAATTGCTAAAAAATTTAAAGATTTAGATATTGAAAACAACTCGGATAAATCATCTATGATCTCTTTGCAGGGACCTCTTTCTAAAACAATAATTAGTAGTATTATAGAAGAAGGGCAGTTGCCTGAGCCAGTAAAAAATGCATTAAGTATTGTTAAGATAAAAGGAAACAACGTTTTATTAGCCAGAACTGGTTATACGGGTGAGCCACTTGGCTTTGAACTTTTTATGGATAATAACTCTGCCTTAGATATCTGGGATTTGTTAATACAAAAAGGAGCAACACCTGTTGGACTTGGAGCAAGAGATACTTTAAGATTAGAAGCTGGATTGCCTTTATACGGACATGAGTTAGGAACCGATATTGAAGGAAAAGAGATTCAAATATTTGCCTGCCCTCTGTCACGACTTGCAAGTTCTTTCTCACCGGTCAAAGGAGAATTTCTGGGGAAAGAACCTCTTTTATTTCAGTTTGAAGCATTAAAAAAAATTATAAATCAAGATTACTCATTAATAAAAACCCTTCCAAGAATTGTTATGCCCGTAGCAATTTTAGGAAAAGGCGTAGGTAGATCCGGTTTTAAAGTATTTAAAGATGATAAGTTAGTGGGATATATAACCAGCGGGACAATGGTGCCTTACTGGAAAACAACCGGAGAGGGTTTAGAAACAAAATTATTGGATGAAAAAGGGATGCGGGCCATATGCCTCGCACTATTAGACAGCAACTTAAAGGAAGATGATAAAATTATTGTAGATATACGCGGGAATAAAGTAGAGGCAGTTATAGTGCCATTTCATTTAAGAACAGATACTCCGCCTTACGCAAGACCAATTATATACGGGCAGGGAGTTAAGATAAAAAAACCATTAGCCGCTACTTACCAGGAAAAAGTAAAACAACTTTTAACAAAAACAATAGAAAACACAAACTGGAGACAAAAAGAATGTATAAATTTAATCCCATCAGAGATGACACCATCTCCATTAGTCAGGCTTCTTTCTATAATGGACCCTTCTTTTAGATATGCGGAACATAAAAAGATAAAGTCTTTTTACGATATTGAAGTATTTTATTATCAGGGAACTAATTTTATAAATGAGGTGGAAGAATTACTGATCGAAGAGATGAAAAAATATTTTGGTTGTAAACAGATAGAGACAAGGATTATAAGCGGGCAGATGGCCAACACAGCTACCTTTAGTGCTTTGATTGACTATTTAAATATTGGAGATAAAAAATCCGAACCACAAAAAATTCAATGTGTATTAAATAACCATATTATTCGTGGTGGGCATTTAAGTGCTCAGCCCATGGGAGCATTACACAACTTCGTAAAAATAAATCCAAAGACAGATAAACCTGCTGTTATTAATTTCCCTGTCTTGTCTAATAATCCATACAAGATAGATGTATCCAAAACTAAAACAATTATCGAAGAATATAAGCCAGAACTAATCATATTTGGGAAAAGTATGGTCTTGCATCCGGAGCCATTAGAAGAAATAAGAACATTTATAGATGCACAAAAAATCGAAAGTATAATTATGTATGATATGGCACATGTTTTAGGACTCATCGGTCCATACTTTCAGGAACCATTTAAAGAAGGTGCCGATATAGTTACTGGCTCCACTCATAAAACATTTTTTGGTACACAAAGAGGAGTGATCGCAGGTAATTTAAATAAACACGATAAACTTTATCATCTGTGGGAATTTATAGAGAATAGAACTTTTCCGGGTAGTGTAAGTAATCACCATTTAGGGACATTACTTGGACTTCTTTTAGCCACATATGAGATGAATTATTTTAAAGATGAATATCAGAAAAACGTTATTGATAATGCTAAGACATTAGCTAAAGCATTAAAAGACCTTGGAATAGATGTAGCCGGTGATTCAGCGGTATCTTTCACAGAAACTCATCAGGTAATTGTAAATGTTGGATATTTAAAAGGACCCGAGATAGCCAAAAGATTAGAAGAAAATAATATTATAGTAAACTATCAGGTTATGCCGGGAGAAGAAGGATTTACTGCCTCAAGTGCAATTAGAATGGGGGTATCTGAAATGACAAGATTTGGAATGAAAGAAAAAGATTTTAAGTGTGTTGCCCAATTTCTACACGATGTTATTATAAAGAATAAAAATATAAACGAAGAAGTAAAAAAATTCAGACAAAAATTTTTAGATTTAAGGTTTTGTTTTAAAGAAAAAGAATTCGAGAATCTGATACAAAAGTTACATCAGTTAGTATAAGATTTGTTTCATAAAATCATACTCTCGATTCAACTTTCTTTATCATATACATCATTACAATATTAATATGGTGTCTGTCCCCATATTCTTCTATTTTTCCTTACCTGGAGTCACCATAAACATCGTTTTATCGCCAAGCATGGTTTGAGGTAATCGACCATCCCATTTTTTTATCCATTCTAAGTCTATGATTTTATCAGTAACAGTTTGTTTAATTAATTCTTGTTTTCTTGCTTCTCCTTCAGCTTCAAGTATGGTTTTTTGTTTAAACTGTTCTGCTTGCTTTTTTTGATATTCAGCCGTCTTAATCTTTTGCTCCTCTATTTGTTTTTTCTCGACTATATCATTAAATTCTTTTGTGAAATCAATATCTGTTAAATTAGTATTTTCTAAAATAATATTATACTGAGCCAACCGCTCTAACAAGTTCTTATGTATTTTTTCTTTTAATTCTTCCCTTTTAGAAATTATTTCCTCAACTGGATACAGCGAAAGCGCTAGTTTAGCCATCTCGGAAATTGCCGGAGTAATTACTTTATCACAATAATCATCTCCAACTTTAGTAAATAATTCGTTAACCTTTTCATATTCCAAATGGTAATTTAAGACAACATCAAGCACTACTGTTTGAATATCTTTAGAAGCACCATCTGCCCTTACTTCTATTTTTTGTGTCTTTACATCAAATTTTGTAACTGATTCAATCAATGGCATTTTTAAATGAAAGCCCTGACTATTCGATTTCGTTACCCCTGTCATCTGATTAAAAGTTACTCCCACTTCTCCCACTTCAACAATAAACCAACTTCCAAAGAATATAATTAATCCAATTCCTATTAAAACTATGGCTACGCCCATAAAAGTAATTTTTTTTACATCATTACTTGTGTATTCTTTCATTTTATCCTCCTGTTTCAATCTTTATTTTCTTGTCTTGTTGCCGACTATATAACCTACTATAAACCCAATAAACATAAAAACCAATGCAACTGCTCCTATTTCATACACCATAATTATCACCTCCTGTTTTAAATAAATTATTTCATAAGGATTTTAACATATAACTTAAAACCGCATTCCACATTCAAGGTCTGACCCTAAAGTTATTTTCTTGTTTTTTTCATCACCACGAATAATTTTTACCGGATAATTTATTTTTTCAACAAGCATGGCATCATCTGTGTAATGAAACTTATCTTTACAGGCATTTTTATACGCCTCAATAATTAATCTGTAATCAAATCCTTGTGGTGTTTGGACTAAAAAAAGGTTATGCCTGTCTAATGTTGCATGAACAAATTTTTTATCTAAAGATTCTTTTACCGTATCTTTAACGGGAATCACGGGGATAACTGCTTTATACTTAACTGCATTTTTTATTATTCTATCTACTAGTTTTCTTGTAATAAAAGGTCTGGCTGCATCGTGAATTAAAACGATATCAGTAGCTTTACTAACTTTCTTTAAGCCATTACATACTGAATCTATCCTTTCCTTGCCTCCAAAAGTAATTTTTATTTTTTTAAAATTATATTTTTGTAAAACCTGTTTACAGGTTTTTTCATCTTTCTTTCTTATGACAAGAATTATTTCTTTAATCTGTGGATCCTTAATAAAAATAGAAATGGAATAATAAATAACAGGGAAGCCTTTTAAACAAATATAAGGCTTGTTTATTTTACCACCTATTCTTTTACTTAAACCAGCAGCAACTATGACAACCGATATCCTCATTTATCTTCTTTTCTTTTTGCAAAGATCATCCTTCCCGCAGAGGTTTGAATGGCTGAAGTAACAATAATTTCCAAGTCTTTGTTTATAAAATTTTTCGCCCCATCGATCACGATCATAGTTCCATCATCCAAATAAGCAATTCCTTGGGTTAATTCTTTCCCTTCTTTCAATATTCTAACTTTCATCGCCTCGCCAGGTAAAACAATTGGTTTAACAGCATTTGAAAGGTCATTTAAATTCAACGCTTTTATTTTTTCTAATTCTGCAACTTTATTCAAATTAAAATCGTTGGTTATAACCTTTGCGTTTAATTTCTTGGCCAGTTTTAAGAGTTTTTCATCCACCTTGTGAGTTTCAGGAAAATCATCTTCATATACTTTCACATTAGAGGATAATTTTTGCATCTTATTCAGAATATCTAATCCTCGTCTTCCCCTGTTTCTTTTAATGGCATCAGGAGAATCGGCTATCATCTGAAGTTCCTGTAAAACAAATCTTGGGATTACAATCTCGCCATCCAAAAAACCTATTTCTAATATCTCTGCAACTCTGCCATCAATTATAACACTGGTATCTAAAATTTTAATAGAGGTGCTTCCAGAACTTTTTATTCCTACTAAACTTTTAAATCCGAGGAATTCGTCTTTTTTCCTTAAAACCATTACAACGCCAAGATATATACATATAAGATAAATTATCATCGGGACAAAAACATATTCTGGAGACTGAAAAGAAGGAATATGCGAAATCCCATATGAAAGCAAAGAGGCAATAATCAAACCAAATGTTAATCCGACTAAGATGGCTAATAAATCCTTTAATGATATCTTGCCGGAAAAAATATCTAATAATACAAAAACAAAACTCCCGACAACTCCAATTATAATACCCGTTAAACAAGAGCTATTAGAACTACCTGCTATAAAAAATCCCACCACCCCACAAACGACAATAAAAATAATACGAAATAATGTCAACAAATCTTTCACCCCCTTTTATATATCAATATTTCTCGCTTCTAAAGCATTTTCCTGGATAAATTGTCTTCTTGGTTCAACCTGGTCGCCCATTAAAATTGTAAATATTTCATCGGCTAATACCTCATCTTCAAGCTTTACCTGAAGAATGGTCCTATTCCCCGGATTCATAGTCGTCTCCCAAAGTTGTTCTGGGTTCATTTCCCCTAATCCTTTATATCTTTGTATCTCCAATCCTTTTTTAGCCATGACTCTTACATTTTTCAGTATATCCAGTGCATTAAAAATCAAAATCTCAGTACTATCTTCTGTAATTTTATATAACGGTTTTCTCTCTTTTTTCTTTTTATCAATCTCTTCTTCATCAAAATAAATATCTTTCTTATTTAATGCTTTTATTTTATCCATTAACACTTTCATTTCTTCTATTTCGGAAATATTTACTATTATTTCTTCTTCGTCTTTAAAAATGGTTTTCTTTTTTTCCGCATCAATTTCAGATTTCTCTTTTTTCCTTAATGCTTTTAAAATATTTGTTTTTTCTTTATCAGAATAAGCATACCTGACTTCTCCAAATATTTGAATCTTATACAACGGAATTTTTTTATCATTGACAAATGACAGAATTTCATTAAGAGTAATATCTTTTCTTTCTATTGACTTTATTAGATGTTCTATTTCTGATAAACTTTTTAAAATATCTTTATATTTTTGTTCGTTAAACAGTATGTCCTCTTTCCCGTTTTTCAGTTTCATTAGTCTTGAATTTTTACAAGCTTCATCATTAAGAAAATTTTCCATCTCTTCTTCGACTACAAAATATCTTTCATTTTTCCCCCTTTTTGTTCTATAAAGAGGTGGCTGAGCAATATAAATATGCCCTTCCTTGATAAGTTTTGGCATCTGTCTATAAAAAAATGTAAGGAGTAGTGTTCTTATATGAGAGCCATCCTCATCCGCATCAGTCATTATAATTACTTTATTGTATCTTAATTTTGTAATATCAAATTCTTCATCTCCAACTCCTGTGCCAATAGCCGTAATTATATTTTTAATTTCCTCATTAGAAAATATTTTATCAATTCTAGCTTTTTGAACATTTAATATCTTACCTCTTAAAGGGAGTATGGCCTGAGATTTTCTATCTCTTCCTTGCTTGGCCGAACCACCAGCCGAATCACCTTCGACTATGTAAAGTTCGCATAAGGCCGGGTCATTTTCTGAACAATCAGCCAATTTTCCGGGAAGCGACCATCCGTCTAAAGCACCTTTTCTTCTTGTAAGTTCTCTGGCTTTTCTGGCCGCTTCTCTGGCTTGGGCGGCTAATACCCCTTTTTCTAATATCTTTCTCGCTATAGATGGATTTTCTTCAAAAAATAATGATAGTTCATCATTAACGATAGATTCCACTGCTCCTTTTACTTCAGAATTCCCTAATTTCATCTTTGTTTGCCCTTCAAACTGAGGGTCAGATATTTTTAAACTTATAACGGCTGTTAACCCTTCTCTTATATCATCTCCAAGCAAGGCTATACTATCATTCTTAAGTAATCCTTTTTTCTTTGCAAAATCATTTGTCGTTCGGGTTAATCCCGTCTTAAGCCCTACTAAATGCGTCCCGCCCTCATGGGTATTAATATTATTTACAAATGTAAAGATATTCTCATTATAACCGTCATTCCATTGCATGGCAATTTCAATAATCAGGGATTCTTTTTCTTTTATTATATAGATAGGTTCATTATGTAATGGGGTTTTATTTTTTTGAAGAAATTTTACAAAAGAAATTATCCCTCCCTCATATTTAAATTCATTCTCTTTACCTGTTCTTTCATCTTTAAGTTTGATTTTTACTCCCTTGTTTAAAAATGCAAGTTCTCTTAACCTATTAGAGAGAGTATCAAAACTATACTGAGTATCTTTAAAAATCTGTTTATCTGCTTTAAACCTAACTTTCGTCCCTTTTAATTTTGTTTTACCAACCATCTCGACTGGTTTAACCGGAACTCCTCTTTTATACTCCTGCCTGTAAATTTCTCCATTTCTATATACTTCTACTTGCAACCATTCTGATAAAGCATTAACCACTGAAACACCCACACCATGAAGACCCCCGGAAACTTTATATGCTTTTTTATCAAATTTTCCACCGGAATGTAATATGGTCATGACGACCTCCAGAGCGCTTTTTTTCTGCTCTTTATGTCTTTCAACAGGAATACCCCGACCATTGTCTAACACCGCAATAATACTATCCTTGCTTATGACCACTTCTATATTATCGCAATAACCGGCTAAGGCTTCATCAATACTATTATCAACAACTTCATAGACCAGATGATGCAAACCTTCTTCGCTTGTGCTGCCTATATACATACTCGGTCTTTTCCTTACGGCCTCCAATCCTCCCAGCACCTGTATCTTTTCCGCTGTATATCCACTATCCTCTTTCATTTCTTCCATTTCTCCCACTTCTTTTACTTTTTCCATTTTCTTTGCTTTTTTCACTTTATTCTCTCTCTCCCCTTTTTTTACTTCCATTACTTTCTTTACTTCCCCTGCTTCCCCCACTATTTTAATTTAAAATAAATATCTTTTATCTTATTTGCCCCTAATTTTTTATTTAATTTTTCTTTTATTTCGGTTTTTAAAAATTTCATTTCATTAAGCCAGGTTGAATTATCGACATACACAAATAATCTCCCATATTGAAAAAAAGTTGGCTTTGCATGTAAAGAAATATTTTTACCAACAACTTCTTCCCAGACAACATATATATATTGTTCTTTAATCTTATCAAATAAATTATACTTTTTCAAGGTTATATTTAAAAAATCATTTATCGATTTTAATTTGCTAGATCTCTTTTTATACATTATTCCCTTCTTTCATTTTAATGACTTTTGCATTATTAAAATATTTTGTCCAATCTTTATCTGAGGTTAACGCCATAAAAATCTCCCCTTCTTTATTAAAAGAATCTAAAGCATACCTTCTTCTTCTTTCGTCGAGTTCAAAAAATATATCATCAAGCAAAATAATCGCTTCTTCATTTGAGTCTTTTTTAAGAAATTCATGCTCGGCTATTTTTAAACTTATAACAATAGATCTTTGTTGCCCAGATGAAGCAAAATATTTCGAATCTTTACCATTAATAAGGAAAACTATATCGTCCCTGTGGGGACCTATCAAAGAAATCTTTTTTAAACTTTCTTCTCTTTTCGTTTCTTCAATCTTTTCTCTAAAATTTTTCTCCATATCATTTTTGATTTCGAAAGAACTTTTGTAAATTAAATTTATTTTTTCTTTTCCTTCCGAGATATGCTCTTGAATATTTGCCATATGATTTTCTAAAAAATTCAAAACATCGATTCTTGTTTTTATTAAATTTACTCCTTCCTTTACTAACTGCTCATTCCACACATTTAAATTCCTTTGACTTTGTGTCTGATGAATATCCTGTTGAAGTAATTTATTCTTTTGACTTAATATATGATAATATTTATGTAAACTGTTCAAATATACTTTATCTACCTGTGAAATAAGTATATTTAAACTTCTCCGGCGATTAACCGGTTCTCTTTTTATTATATCTACATCTTCCAGCGAAAATTTAACTACTTTAAGTTCACCGCTATAATCACTCTTTTTTGCAACTAACTTCTCGTTCGTTTTTATTCTTAATTTATTTGGGTAAAGAAAATTAACTTCTAAAAATTTTTTAAGATTATTTTTTATTACTTCTGCTTTTAAATAAAAAAAATTTTCCCCATATTTAATTAAATCCTGATAAGTGCTTATTCTATTAGAGGTTAAGGTTGCGAGAAAATAAATACTTTCAAGAAGATTTGTTTTGCCTTGGGCATTTTCTCCTGTAATTACATTTATCTTGTTTAAATCAGGCAATTTAACTTCTGAAAGATTTCTAAAATTTTTGATCTCTAAAGATTTAAGATACATTTAATAGCCTTTAATAGGGACACATCCCATTTTTATTTGGTTTATCAGGCTTTTTGCCTTTAGAATGGTTACCTATTACCGGTATTTAGTGAGGATTTATAAAATCTTTGTAAATCCTGCTTGGTTAAAATGATTATCAAATGACTCTGACCCTTTTTCACTAAAGTCTAATGGGCATAATTATGTATAAATAATTTTTATCGTTCAGTGGTTTTATTAATCCAGCCGATGTAGAATCAAGTAATTCTATTTCAATTTCGTTTTGATCTATAACTCTTAATACATCCATTGTGTATTTTGCATTAAACGAAATTAGGATTTCTTCTCCTTTATATTCTGCTGGTATTTCTTCTTCTGCTTCTCCAATATCAGCGGCCACTGTATTAATCACAAGTTTATTATCTACTGCTTTTAATTTTATGGCCGTGGCTTCATTCATAGCCAGAAGTGAAACTCTTTTTACTGCCCTTAAAAATGCTTCTTTTTCTACTTTTATCTTTTTATCAAATATTTTATTTATTATTTGTTCATAACTTGGATACTGTCCTTCTATTAACCTTGAGATTAGAACTAAATCATTGAATTTAAAGATAATTTGATTTTCTAATATTGATATATCTATATCTTGATCATCATCTTTTAAAAGTCTTGTTAACTCATTTAGTATTTTTGTGGGAATGATTACCTTAACATTTTTGGCTTCTTTCCCAATGTTTTCTTTTATAAAGGCTAATCTATGCCCATCTGTTCCTACCATCTTTATTTCTTTATCTTCAATTATTAAAAACACTCCGGTTAATGTTTTTCTAGTTTCATCAGTAGAAGCAGAAAAAACAGTTTTCCTGATCATATTTTTTAATAATCCTTGATTAATTTTTAGATTAGTAATTTCTTTTTTAGGCTCTAAAATAGCCGGAAATTCTGATTTTGGTAAACCCATTATTTTATATATAGTTTTATTACATATAATGGTTATTAAATTTTTGTCATTTACTTCTATATTTATCTCCGCCTCCGGTAATTCTCTTATAATATCAATAAATTTTTTAGCCGGGATAGTTATTGAACCTGCTTTTATAATATTAATATCTTCCGTTAAACATTTTATGGTTATTTCTAAGTCAGTTGCTATTAATTGTAATTTTTTATCTACACTTTCCATTAAAAAATTATTTAATACCGGTAAAGGTGTTTTTATACTTACAGCTCCTTCTATTTTTTGAACACTTTCTAACAATTCTACTTTTTTACATATCATTTTCATAAACATTTCCTCCTCTAATAAATTAGCCTAATAAATTAGGCTATCACATTTATATTATACTTAATTACTTTTACTAAATCAATATATAAATATTATTATTATTATTATAGTCCGGTAGCATGTTGATAAGACTAAAAACAATAGAAATATATATATATATTCTTGTTAATAAATATGTTAATAAAATGTTATTTACCTGTGGAGATTGTTAATAAGTTAAAAAAAAGATTGTGTTAATAAAATGTTTATAATAGTGTTAACTTTTATTTATTAAAGTAATAATATTTTTTAATTCTTCACTAAAAACTAAATCCGTTTCTTTTTTATTGTTTATTGTTTCATATGCATGTATGACTGTTGAATGATCTCTTCCGCCAAAATTTTGTCCTATCTCCGGTAAACTCATATCTGTAAGTTCTCTGGTAATATACATGGCCACCTGTCTGGCAAATGCTGCCGGTTGAGTTCTTTTTTTGGTAGCCATATCCAAAGGCCTTAACTTGTAATATTTAACTACAGCGTCTTTTATGCTTTCTACGGTTGCCTTTTTCTCTGGAGTTATAGTAAATATTTCTTTTAAACATTCTTTGGCTAAATCTAAAGAAATTTTTGATTTTGTGATTGAAGCATATGCAATTAATTTTGTTAAACAACCTTCCAATTTCCTTACATCATCATTAATTAGATTTGCAATAAATAAGCAAATATCATTGGTTAGAAAAATTTTTTCACCTTCCCCTTTCTTTTTAAGAATGGCCACTCTTGTTTCAAGATCGGGCGGTATTATATCTGCTATTAAACCCATTTCAAATCTTGATTTTAACCTTTCTTCTATTTTAAGCTCCTGAGGTTTGCTATCACATGTGGCCACAATTTGTTTATTGGCATCATATAAAACATTAAAAGTATGAAAAAATTCTTCCTGCATCATTTCCTTACCTTCTAAAAATTGTATATCGTCTATTAATAAAACATCTACCAAACGGTATTTATTCCTAAAATCTTCTATTTTCATCTTACCGGCTACTAAGGCACTTATCATCTCATTTAAAAATTGTTCCGAAGAAAGATAAGCAATTTTTGAAGCAGGAACTTCTTTTTTTATAAAATTACCTATGGCGTGTAGTAAATGTGTTTTCCCCAGCCCTACTCCACCATAGATAAACACAGGATTGTAAGATTTTGCAGGAGATTTTGCTACGGAAACACAGGCTCCATTTGCAAATCTGTTACTATCCCCGACTATAAAGTTTTCAAAAATATATTTTGGGTTTAAAGGAGAACCTATGATCGTACTGTTATCGGGTGCTTGGTTTTGATTTTCCAAGCTTTGAGTGTGGACAGGGGTTGTTATTGGCAAAAATTGATTTTCTGAAACAATAAAAGACACTTTTATGTCTTTATTCTCTAATGTTTTTAAAGTCTCTTCAATAATTGAAAGGTAATTTTTCTCTAACCATTCTTTCGAAAAATTATTTTGTACCTCAATCGTTACAACATTATCATTATAAGATATGAATTTTGTGGGAGTAAACCAGGTAGCAAAACTATGTTTGTTAACTGTTTTCTTTAGTTCATCAAGCAATATGTTCCAAATTGAAATACTATCCATGGCTTTCCTTATGACTTTATCCACAAACTTATCAACAGTGTTAATATCTATAAAACTCTTTATTTTATAAGAGTTTTTATGAGTTATCCACAACCACAATTTATAGTGTTAATAAGTGTATCTCTCTACAATATATAGTATAATGGTAAATATTTAATAAAAGCCGTCTATTTTTTAATTCCCCCTTAACAAAGGGGGAATACAATCCTCACGGCTTTCACTGACTATTTACCGGTACAGGGCTCGCCATGACAAAAAAAATACTTTACTAAATAATAATACTAATAAATTAAATTGTCAAGATAAAATTTGACAAAAGAAATTTATTAGGTTATAATAACATCTTCAAAAGAAAATATCAATGACTTTCTATAATGTAAATAAATAATATCAGGAATAGTTGGTTACGAAAGTAACCAGACTATAAATTTTAAACGGAGGTAAAATGCCCAAAAGAACATTTCAACCGCATGTCAGGAAAAGAAAAAGGACGCACGGATTTTTAAAAAGGATAAGAACCAAGGATGGCCGAAGAGTTTTACAAAGAAGAAGAGCAAAAAAAAGAAAATGTTTGATTCCTTAAAAAGAAATGAAATAAAAAAAATTTTTTCTGAAGGTTTGAGATACAAAGGGAAACAGATAACTATACTCGTTCAAGAAAGAAAAGATGCTTTGTTGAAATTTGGTGTGGCTCTGGTCGGGAAGAGCGAATCTCATGAAAGAAATAAGATAAAAAGAAGAATCAGGGCAATTATTAGATCAAATGCAGGAGAAATAAAAAAAGGGAGAAATATTATAATCCTAACATCAACCAGAACTTTAAATTTAAAATATCAAGAACTTCAAAAAATAATTTTAGAGCAACTTAAATGCATATCAATATGAAATATATAATAATTTTTTTTATAAAACTTTATAAAAAATTAATTTCACCGTTTTTAATGTCTTCATGCAGGTTTTATCCTACATGTTCTGAATATGCTCTTACTTCAATTTATAAGTTTGGAGTATTGAAAGGGAGTTGGATGTCTTTAAAAAGAATCTTAAGATGCCATCCGTTAAATCCGGGGGGATATAATCCCGTAGAGGAAAAGGAGTGAGAAAATGGAAAAAAGATTAATTTTAGCTATAGTGCTTTCAATGGTAGTTCTTTTTGTCTTTAATATGCAGTCAGCCAAAAATCAAAAGCCAATACATAGAACAATGGAAGTTGTTGAGAAAGAAAAAGAATTAAAACCTCAGGAACAAATAATAAAAGAAAAACAAGTTGTAGAAGTTAAAAAAGAAATCCCAAAGGGAAAAAAGATGAAGTTGGTAGGAGAAGAAGTAACATTAGAGACAAAAGATGTAATTGTAAAATTTGACACAAGAGGCGCCATAATAAAGAGTTGGGGCTTGAAAGACTACAAAGAAGACGGGAAAAACATTGATATTATCTGGCATAATGAGCAGAATTCATCATCCTGTACGGTCGAAATCCCATCTAATAATTTTAACGATAATCTTATCTATAGTTATAAAAAGAGCGATTTAGCCATAGAATTCACAGGGGATGAGAAGAATAATGTCGCTATTAAGAAAATATATACATTTTCGCCGAGTGGTTTTAAGGCAGACTGTGAAATCAGCATAAAAAACTTAGATAAGGATAAGAAACTAATTCAGAATACAAAAGTTTATCTGGGAACCGGTATTAATAATTATATCCCATCCTCAAAAGATATTAAAGTTAAAAAAGAGACAGTAAAGTTGATATATGAGAAATTAGGCACGATAACTAATATTGCATATGTAAATGATAAAGTTATTAATAATAAATTAAAAGAGGGAGAGGAAAAAGTTATAAGTGATGATACCTTTAACTGGGTTGGTATTAAAGATAAATACTTTATCTTTGTCTTTATAACAAAACAGGAAAGTAAATTTAAAGGATTTGTCCAAACACTTAAATTTGAAGCGGAAACGGACGAAATATCCAATAATATATTAGCCTATGAAATGCCAGCCTGCGGGTTTATCTTGCCCGATTTTAACGGGGCAGAAGAAAAATCTTTTAAGTTTAGTTTTTATGCCGGGCCACTATTAATTGAGCAGTTAAAACGAGCGGATCCATTTCTTTACAAAACATTAGATTTTGGATGGTTTGGATGGCTTGGATTACTTTTGCTGGTTATATTAAAATTCTTTTATAATATATTTCACAACTACGGGATGGCCATAATATTTTTAACTATCTTAACAAAAATTATTTTATGGTGGCCAACGCAAGCTAGTTATAAATCTTTAAAAAGAATGCAAGAATTACAACCACATATTAAGACCATTAAAGAAAGACATAAAAATGATATGCCCAAGATGAATGAAGAGATGATGAAATTGTATAAAGAGAAAAAGATTAACCCGCTTGGAGGATGTTTACCGCTATTACTTCAAATGCCAATATTTTTTGCACTTTATATGATCTTAATAAATGCCATAGAATTAAAAGGAGCTCCTTTTATGTTCTGGATAAAAGATCTTTCATTAAAAGATCCGTATTATATTTTAGCCATACTTATGGGTATAACTATGTTCATCCAGCAAAAAATGACTCCAACCACAGACCAGCAACAAGCTAAAATAATGTTAATACTACCTTTTGTTTTTACTTTCTTGTTTGCTTCTTTACCGGCAGGAGTTTTGCTTTACTGGGTTGTTCAAAATATTCTATCAGTAGTTCAGCAGTATATTATAAATAAAACACCTGTTCCAGCAACTACTTAAGTATGGTAAAAAAACTTCTCTGGATAGTTTTTTCTTCTACAATCTTAGCCGAACCACTTATTATCGCCCCTCAAGTAGAAAAGATTTCAGAAGAAGTTACCGAACAAGACGAGAGAATAAAAACATACTGCGAGAATTTAGTTTTTAATATTCTTAAAGATGATAAAGAAGTAGGTGAGTTTCCGGAAGCGTTATTTTCTATCCAAGAAACATCCGATGATTTAGAGAAATTAATAATCCTAAGAGAAAAAGGGATAGACCATTTAATTATTTTACTTAAAGAATTAAGAAATGGCTATTTAAAAGTGCATATAATTAAATCGTTTGAAAAATTAAACCCCGATATAAAAATTATTAATGCCCTGGTTCTTTCTCTTAAGGATGTTAGTTCAGAGGTTAAACTTCTTTCGGCAAGATTATTAGGGAACATTGGGGATACTAAAATCATCCCAAAATTAACCTCTTTATTGTACGATAAATATACACTAAGAAAAGATGTTTATCCGGTAAGGATAGCCGCTCGGGAAGCGATAGAACTTATAAAGATTAAAGAAGAAATTAAAAACTTACAAAGCGATGAAGAAAAAATAAAAAAATTAGTTGAAACAATGAAAGAAAAAGCATTCAAGAAACAAGATTATTTTTGTGAGTATTTAGTTTTAGATCTCTCAAAATATCCTACGGCAAAAGATATCATCTGGCAGGAATTACAAATGATAAAATCAAAAGATGATAATAAAATTTTAGGATTTTTTATAAAATCGTTATCTAAATTACAGGATGAAAGGGTGCTCCCTGTAATAGAAGCCCAATTAAAAGAGTCGTCGTTATTTTTTATTTGTTTAGAGTCTTTAAATGAAATTAAGCCGGATAGATTAATTGATATTTTATTAAATGAGCCAGTTAATTCTGATGTGGCAAATTTAATAATAGATTTAATAGAAAGAAAAGAGGAAAATATTTTAGAATATGAGATTATAACGGGCCCTGACAAAAAAAATTATTTGGAGTACATTGAAAAAATTCAAAACTTACTTTTAATAAAAAGGGAAGAAGATACCTACAAAAAGATAGCAGGGTTTTTTGCCTACGGGTTAAATGATTATGAAAAAGCATTAAATTATTTAAGGTTTTATGAAGACTACGCAGAAGGTTATGATAAAGAATACATTAAAATACTTTCAGATTGCCTGTCCAATCTGGGAAGGTTTGCTGAGGCAAGGGAAATTAATCCAATAAGGGATATATCGACAATAATCGCATATTTGCCTTTAATAGAAATCATCCAGAAAAAATTAAAAGATAGTGATGAACTAACATGCAAGAAATTATGGTATTTATATACATTTTATAAAAAGATAGAAGAGTACAAGAACGCAGAGGAGGTATTAACAAAATTAATTAATACAAAAGAATGGGAGATAAAATTAGACGAAGAAGCATCATTGTGTAAAGAGAGAATAAAAGAAGAAGAATTGGCGCTTAATTTAAAAGAAGAAATTAGAGAGGAGAATTTAATTGTAGAAATAAAAACAAAAAAAAATGTTTATAAAATAGGTGAAGAGATTAACCTTAAAATTATTTTGCAAAATAATTTAGAGTCTAATGTTTATGTTTTAAATGATGCAGAAGGAAGTTTAGGATTTGATTTAATAGTAATGAATAATGGAATTCTAATAAAAAGGTTAAAAACAAATTTTTCAAGAGAAACTCCACAGGAAATATTAACTAATAATGTCTTTGAAATAGAACCGAATAAATCATTGGAAGCGGATATTTCTTTATTAAAAGAGTATGAGAGCAATATTGAGGGGGAGTACGAAATAATTTTATCATACATCGGTGGTAATCCTTTAAGTGGATATGAAAATGGCTGGATAGAAACACCATTGATTTCAAATAGAATTCAAATCAGATTAGAAAAGTAGTGCAGGGTCTTTAACCCCTGCCAAAAATCATTAAAAATGAAAGAAGAAGAAACTATAGTTGCGATTTCTACCCCTCTGGGAGAAAGCGGAATAGGGATAGTTCGACTTTCCGGTAAGAATTCATTGGACATAGTCAGCAAAGTTTTTAAACCCAAAAGCGGTAAAAACCTATCTACTGTCCCTACATTTTCTGTACATTTCGGTTATATTGTCCATCCAGTAAATAATCTAACCATAGATGAAGTTATTGTCTCGGTGATGAAAGCACCAAAAACTTATACAAGAGAAGATGTTGTTGAGATAAACTGTCATGGTGGAATCATCCCGCTTAAAAAAGTTTTAGAATTATGTATCTCAGCTGGGGCTAAATTAGCCGAGCCTGGTGAGTTTACAAAAAGAGCATTTTTAAATGGACGGATTGATTTAACCCAAGCAGAAGCAGTCATGGATATAATAAAAGCAAAAACAGAAGAAAGTTTAAAAGCAGCCATAAATCAACTTAAGGGGAGATTATCAGAAAAGATAAATAATATAAATAATGAATTAAAAAATATCTGTGTTTTAATCGAAGCAAATATAGAATTTCCAGAAGAAGAAATAGAAGTGACAAATATGGAAGGGGTGAAGAATTCTCTTAAAAAGATTTCAGAAAGTATAGATAAGTTACTTAAAACTTTTGATGAAGGGAAAATTTTAAGAGAAGGGGTTAAGACGGTCATTACTGGTAAACCGAATGTAGGGAAATCAAGTTTACTTAACGAACTTCTTGAAGAAGAAAGAGCAATTGTGACACATATCCCTGGAACCACAAGAGATGTTATAGAAGAATCCATCAATATAGAAGGTATTCCTTTTGTCTTGGTTGATACGGCTGGCATAAGAAAATCAGATGATTTTGTAGAAAAGAAAGGGATAGAGAAGGCATTTAGTTCGCTTGAAAAAGCAGATTTAGTTTTATTTATATTAGACGGTTCACAAGACTTATCAAGTGAAGATTATAGTCTAGCCGATGAAATAAAAAACAAAAAAATTATTATAATAATAAATAAAATAGATTTACCATTAAAAGTAAATGAAGAGGATATTAAAAAAATCTTTTCTAAAGAAAAAATATTAAAAATTTCATTATTAAAAAAAATAGGCATAGAGGATTTAAAGAGAAGCATGGCAAATATTGTCTTAGAAAAAGGAAGAAGAGAAGAGGGAGAAGTACTTATTACGAATGTCCGGCACAAAATCCTGCTTCAAGAAGCCAAAGAAAGCATAAAATCCGCTATTGATTCAATAGATAACAAAATGTCCGAAGAATTTATAATAGTAGATATACGCTCCGCTCTTGATTCTACAGGAGAAATTGTAGGCAAAACCTCAACCGAAGATATTTTAAACACCATATTCACCCAATTTTGTATTGGGAAATAAAAAGGGGTCAGAGTCAAATTAATATTATCAATCCACAGAAATAGGCAAACTCCACTTATATTTTGCCTTGACAATTTTTGACAAATTTTTGATAGGGGCTTGACAAATTAAAATTTTGTGTTATACTCATATTAGAGGGTAACCTTTACGGACTGCATCGTTTGCAGTATTAAGTGTTTTACTTAGTAAGGGGGGTTACCCTCTTTTTTATTGTAAAATATGGGCAAATTGATAAAATTAGGGAATAAAATAAGAACAATATTTATAGGTGATATCTGCCTTTAGTATTAGTAAAAGGTAAATCCTTACTGAACATTGTTATTGAGACTGTGTCGCAATGAAATTTTAAAAGTGATTTTTTAACATATAAACCACAAATTTAGCCCCTTATCCTCTCAAGTTACCAAAAGAAAACATTTCTTTAACCTTATAGTGGTCATGAACAACTCTTCTACTACTTGCTTAAACTTGTTAACTGTTTTACTAGTGTTGAAACTCCTACTATGCTTATCATCCTCCTTATATCAAAGCAACTTGCTAACAACGATATCTCTGCTTTTACTCCTTCAACCCCTCGTAGAAGAAATGCATCCATTCCTAAATTCCGTTTAATATGTCCAAAAGGTAACTTTGTTCAGCAAATTGATTAACATCGTTATTCTCACTTACTACATCGCTGTTCACTATTATTCCATGCTTCTCATCAACTACTATTTGTGTATTGTACCCAGCATGAGACCCACTTAAACTGTTAATTCGAGTACAACCCTTATCTATTGTGT
>JBDRBU010000005.1:0-25445 GCA_043822305.1 Candidatus Firestoneibacteriota bacterium | reverse complement strand
TGGAAATAATAAAGAGAGCGTATAATTATTTAAGTGGATGGATGTTGCGGGTAGAGGAAAGTGGATTACAGCCAATAATAAAGTTTGTAGAAACAGTAAAGAGATGGCAAGAAGGAGTATTAGCATATTTTGTAGAGCCCGTAACCAGTGCATTATCAGAAGGATTAAATAACAAGATAAGTAGTATACAAAAAAGGGCTTATGGATATAGGGATATAGATTATTTTATATTGAAAATATATCAGCAATGTGGGACAATATAAGGGGAATAAAAATCTAAAGAAATGGAGGTGATAAAATAAAAAGGTTAATATCCTAACCTTATCAAATTAGGATAAATCCAAGATAAAAGGAGGCTTTAGGTTAAAGTAGAGATATATAAAATATTTTCTACAATAGAACCTGAAGAACCTAAAAATGAGTACACAAAGTAAGTTAATATTCGGTCCTATGCGGTTGCCATTTCTAATACTTACACCGGCATGTGTTTTAGTTGGTATATCCACCGCAGTCTTTAGCAAAGCAGAGTTAAGTATTTTTAATATCTTGTTAGTTTTTATTGGAGCGTTGGCAGCACATATAAGTGTAAATGCTTTAAATGAATATTATGATTTTAAGAGCGGTTTAGATTTTCATACACAGCCAACACCTTTCAGTGGAGGAAGTAAGACTCTTCCTCATAATCCGGAAAAAGCAAATATTGCCTTTTTTATAGGAATTATTTCGCTTCTTATGGTTATAATTATTGGTATTTATTTTTTATTTTTAAGAGGAGTACTTCTTTTACCAATTGGATTACTTGGAGTAATTATTATTGTTATCTATACAACATTGATTACTAAGAATCCTGTCCTTTGTTTAATAGCACCAGGAGCTGGTTTTGGCACTTTAATGGTAATGGGAACTCATTTTGTTCTAACTGGCAGTTATTCGTGGACTTCATTTTTCGCTTCTTTGGTTCCATTTTTTCTTGTAAGTAATTTATTACTCTTAAACCAATTTCCAGATGTTGAAGCAGATAAGATTGTTGGAAGAAAACATATCCCTATTTTACTTGGCAGGAATTTTAGTGCAAAGATATACAGTTTATTTCTTGTATGTTCTTATATTTCTGTTGTTTTAGGATATTTATTTGGATTTTTGCCATTAGCGAGTTTTTTGATTTTTCTCACTATGCCACTTTCTTTTTTCGCCATAACAGGTTCTATTAAACATGCAGATAATATACTAAAATTAGTTCCTATTCTGGGTATTAATGTTGTAATAAATATTTTAATGCCAATCCTGCTCGCCATAGGTCTTTTTATAGGAAATTGATTCTGACCCCTTGCATTTTTAGTTTTTTTATGTTAATATACAATTAATATGCATTATTTTTTCTTTAAAAATAATTATTTATACTGCGAGAATATTAAAGTTGTTGATATAACAAAAAAAGTCCAGACTCCTTTTTATCTTTATAGTCATCGGACCATATATGAACATTTTGCTAAGATTGATGAGGCATTTAAAAATATACCCACCATAATTTGTTATTCTTTAAAAGCAAACTCTAATCTCTCTATATTAAAAATATTGCAAAAAGCAGGTAGTGGTGCCGATATAGTTTCAGGGGGAGAACTTTATAAATCTTTAAAAGCAGGGATACCACCTAAAAAAATCGTATTTGCCGGGGTGGGTAAAACTGAAGAAGAAATAGAATATGCAATAAAATCAAATATTTTGATGTTTAATATTGAATCAGTTACTGAAGCGGTAAATATTGGTAAAATAGCCAGAAGATTGAAAAGAAGGATAGATGTTGCCTTAAGAATTAATCCTGATGTAGATGTTGATACGCATCATTATATTACAACAGGAAAGAAGGAAAATAAATTTGGATTAAATATTGATTTAGCAAAAAATCTATTTACAAGATTAAATAAACTTAAAAATTTGAATATCTGTGGAATTCACATTCATCTGGGTTCGCAGATAACTAAGGTTGAGCCGTACATTATGGCCATACAAAAAATTATTGGTTTAATAAATAATTTAAAGGAGATGGGGGTTTGCATAAAAAGATTGAATATCGGTGGTGGATTAGGCATAATTTATAAAGATGAATCACCTTCTACGGCTAAGGAGTTCGCAGATAATGTTTTACCTTTGATAAAACCCTTGGGTGTTACTTTAATATTGGAACCAGGCAGGTTTATAGTCGGAAATGCAGGAATACTTGTAGCTAAGGTTTTATGTATTAAAAAAGCTGAAAGAAAAAATTTTATTATAGTTGATGCCGGAATGAATGATTTAATTAGGCCAAGTTTATATGGTGCCTATCATCATATTATCCCAATTGTAAAAACAAGTGGTGTCATAAAAGCAGATGTTGTTGGTCCGATATGCGAGTCTGGAGATTTTTTAGGGAAGGATAGAAAGCTACCAAAAGTTAAGGAAGGAGATTTTTTAGCCGTAATGAGTGCCGGTGCATATGGCTTTAGTATGGCTTCAAATTACAATGCCAGAAGAAAACCGGCTGAAGTAATGGTCAGAGACGATAAATTCTGGGTGGTTAGAAAGAGAGAATCTTTCGAAGATTTGATAAAAGGGGAAAGATGAGAAATTTAAGATTTGCAAAATTAAGTGGTGCGGGTAATGATTATCTAGTTATGGATCATAGAAGAAAAGTCATTAGAAATCCCGAATTACTCGCAAAAGAAGTTTGTGATAGAAGAAGGTCTATTGGTGCGGATGGTTTGTTGCTTTTAGAAAGATCAAAAAATGCAGATTTTAAGATGAGGATTATCAATCCTGATGGTTCGGAAGCCCAGATGTGTGGAAATGGAATAAGATGCATTGGACTATTTGCTTTTTTAAAAAAGATTGCAGATAAAAAAATGGTAGTTGAAACACTTTCAGGATTAAAATATATTGAAATTAAAGATATTAAGAATTATTATGTTAAGGTAAATATGGGAAAACCATCTGGTTTAATTTTGAGTTTAAAAATTAAAATAAATAGTAAGATTTTTAATGGATATTTTGTGAATACAGGTGTTCCACATACTGTTATTTTTAATGATAAAGTTTCCGTGAAAGAAATGGGTAGAAAAATAAGATTTCATAAGTTGTTTAAGCCAAATGGAACAAATGTTAATTTTGTAAAGGTTTTGTCCAAAAATAAGATAAAAGTAAGAACATATGAACGAGGAGTTGAAGATGAGACCCACGCATGTGGCACAGGTTCCACCGCGTCTGCTTATATTTCAAGCATAACAAACAAAATAAACTTTCCTACTTTTGTAATTACATTTGGAGGTGATGTATTAAAGATAGACATAGATAAAGAAAAAAACTTATATATGAGTGGAAAAGTTAAGTATATTTGTGAAGGAATATTATTGTAGCCCCGCACCATATTGATGCGAGGTTTATTGGGTTTATCAGGAGGAAAAATGTTTAAAGGTTCAATAGTTGCTTTAGTCACACCGTTTAAAAACGGAAAAGTAAACGAGAAAAAAATAAATGAATTAGTTGAGTTTCATATAAAAAATAAAACATCAGGGATTATCCCCTGTGGAACGACAGGTGAGTCACCAACATTATCATATGAAGAACATAGAAGAGTAATAGAAATTGTAGTAAAGGCCGTAAGGGGTAAAATTCCAGTTATGGCTGGAACAGGTTCAAACAGTACAGAAGAAGCACTTGAACTTACTAAGTTTGCAGAAAATGCAGGAGTAGATGGCGTACTGCTTGTTTCTCCTTATTATAATAAGCCAACACAAAAGGGTTTATATTTGCATTTTAAAAAAATTGCAGAAAGTGTAAATATTCCAATGATACTGTATAATATTCCTGGAAGATGCGGAGTAAATATTGAGCCAGAGACCATGGCAAAATTATCCCAGATTAAAAATATAATAGGTGTAAAAGAAGCAAGTGGAAGTTTAGACCAGGTAAGTAAAATAATTGGTTTATGTGGAGATAATTTTGATGTATTATCAGGTGATGATAGTTTGACTTTAGCCATGATGGCTGTAGGTGCTAAAGGTGTTATTTCAGTTATAGCGAATATTGTTCCAAAAGAAACAGCAGATATGGTTGATTCATTTTTAAAAGGAAATCTAAAAAAAGCAAGAGAATTGCATTATAAGTTGTTGCCGATAATGAAAATTATGTTTATTGAAACAAGTCCTATTCCAATAAAAACCGCTATGAATTTAGCTGGTATGGATGTTGGAGAGTTAAGACTTCCTTTGTGTGAAATGGAAGAAAATAATCTTAAAAAGTTACAAGAGGTTTTAAAAAAATATAATTTAATGAAATGAATGATGTCGATGTAGTTAAGCATCTTTAGATGCTGTTTAAGGGGGTTTTATTATGATTAAAATAATAGTAAGTGGTGCGGGTGGAAAAATGGGAAGCACTATTATTAGATTGATTAAAACTCAATCCGATCTGAAATTAGTAGGTGCATTGGAAAGCGATAAATTTGCTTTTCTTGGTAAAGATATAGGTGAAGTAATAGGTATTGGAAAAATTGGAGTTGAAACTATTAGTGATTTGACCAAGATTATAAATGAGGGAGATGTTGTTATAGATTTTAGTCTGCCATCAGTAACTTTAAAGAATGTTGAAATATCTGCAAAGAATAAAAAGGCAATGGTTATAGGGACAACCGGTTTTAAAGATGAGGAAAAAGAAAAAATAAAAAAATTATCAAAAATCATTCCAATTGTTCTTGCGCCAAATATGAGTATTGGAGTAAACTTACTATTTAAACTTGTCCAAGAAGCCACAAAGGTTTTAAAAGATAAAGATTTTGATATTGAAATTGTAGAAGCACACCATAGGTTTAAAAAAGATGCTCCATCTGGAACTGCATTAAAATTTGCTTCTATCATTGCCGAGGAAAAAGGAATAGATTTAAAAAAAGCAATGGTTTCAGGAAGAGAAGGGATAACAGGAGAAAGGGATAAAAATTCTATAGGTATATTTGCTGTAAGAGCAGGAGATATTGTTGGAGAACATACTGTGACATTCGGAAGTTTAGGCGAAAGGATTGAATTAACTCATAAGGCACATAGCCGGGATACATTTGCAAGAGGAGCAATAGTAGCTGCAAGATTTGTTATGCATTCCAAACCATCTCTTTATGATATGCAGGATGTATTAGGAATTAAGTGATTAATTTACGATTTTTTATGTAGTTTGAAGGAGGCAAGACGACACCACATGGCAAATAATCGTATTTTAAATATATATGGATAAGGATTAAAGTAAAAAATGAGAACAAAAGTAAAATATAAGCAAAAAAGGAATAAACAACTCTTTGTAAAAGAGGGAGTTACTTCATCTCTATATTGTCAGTCGATTAATAATATTTACAATATGGACTGCATAGAGGGAATGAAACAACTTCCCAATGACAGCATAGATTTAGTAATTACTGATCCACCTTTTGCTATAGAATTCAAAGCAAAACGCAATAATTATAATCGTACTCAATCACGTGTCTTAGAGGGCTATCAGGAAATTTCTAAAGAGAAATATTATGAATTTACTCTACAGTGGATGATGGAAGTTTATCGGATCTTAAAAGAATCTGGTAGTATGTATGTTTTTTCAGGATGGAATAATCTTAAAGATATCCTTAACGTACTTAATGAAATTGGTTTTGTTACAGTTAATCATATCATTTGGAAATATCAATTTGGTGTGGTAACTAAAAAGAAATTCGTTACCTCACATTATCATTGTTTGTATGTTTGCAAGAACGAGCAGAAAAGAAAATTTTTTCCTTATGCACGCTTTAATAAAAACGACAAAAAAGATACAGGCGGAAGTTTACATTATGAAGATAAAGAAGATGTCTGGTATATAAAAAGAGAGTACTGGAATGGTGACCAAAAAACTCCAACTAAATTGCCGTCAGAATTAATCAAGAAAATATTGCTTTATTCAAGTGAAGAGGGTAATATTGTTTTAGATCCTTTCTTAGGGTCAGGACAAGTTGCCGTAGTTAGCAAAATGCTCAACAGACAATATCTTGGATTTGAAATCGTAAAAGCATACTACGAATTTGCTAAAGAGAGATTGGAGAAAGGCCTTTACAGGATTAAAGATGAAATAGGTAGTAACAAAACTGAACCCGTATTGGATTTATTTAGTGTGAAAGATTCAAAATGAAATTTCTAAAAGTTTCTAAACAAATAGGAAAAACATTATCTATTATTCCAAAAGTTTGGGATGGAAGAAGATCTATTTTAGAAATGAAAAGGGCTGGTTTTTCACACTGGAAACAAATGGAATGGATGGGTTTTTATTTTCAATTTCTATGTGAACGGTATTTATCTGACATTATGGAGATTCCAGGACCGAAATATGGGAATGTAAAATTTGATGGTTTTAAAAATATTTCATGGGATTTTAAGGCACATGCTATAAATACAAGCAGTCATCAGATTATAGTTAATGATAGCGAAGCAACGGCAAAGGCAATAGAAGATTATGGAGAAGTAGGATTGATTCTTGCTCTGGGCAAGGTCTTATATAATGATGAAGATAGAACATTTCAAAAATGGCATGAGGCATTAAAAGGTGGATTATCACAATATTCACTGGAAAGGATAAAACGGGGTGCTTGGTCAAGATTAAGAAAAGTATCATTTGATTTAGAGCAAATCTCGTTTATTAGGATAACTGACGACACTTTGGTTAAATGTGGTTCGTTCCAGACCGATTTTAGAAATGCAAATGGTACTCCAAGAAAAGCAAAAGTGTTAATAGATTTAGAAAAAATAAAAGAAGAATTAATTCATTGTCTTGAATTTTGAATTAGTGGTCAAATATGAATACTGAAATCAGCCGTGAGAGGTCTTTGAATCCGTCTAATATATTAAAAAGTGGTCTTAAATAATATTGGATTATCTTTTTCTAAAAGAGGTTATTGGCACCGTCTTTGATAAAGGCAAGTTTAAACAGATCAAGTTTGTTATGTAGTGCTATTCAGGGAGGGAAGATGAAAATAAAAGCAGCAAATAGATTAAAAAAACTACCACCTTATTTATTTATTGAAATAGATAAAATGAAAAAGAAAGCAAAAGAAGATGGGATTGATGTTATAGATTTAGGAATTGGGGACCCTGATTTGCCTACTTTAACACCAATTATTGATAAGATGGCCGAAGAGATTAGAAAACCTGAAAATCATAAATATCCGTTAGGAAGTGGACTTAAAGAACTTAAAATAGCAATATCTAACTGGTATATGAAAAGATTTAATGTTTCTCTTAATCCTGATAATGAGGTATTGGCTTTAATAGGTTCAAAAGAAGGGATAGGTCATATTCCTTTATCTTTTGTTAATCCGGGAGATGTGGTTTTGATTCCGGACCCTGGGTATCCTGCTTATAATAGTGGAACAATATTTGCAGGCGGTATTCCTTATATAATGCCTTTACTTGAAAAAAATAATTATCTTCCAGAATTAAAGAAAATCCCAGTTAAAGTTTTAAAAAAGTCAAAGTTAATGTTTTTAAACTATCCAAATAATCCTACTTCATCTGTAGCCACAAAGGATTTTTTTGAAGAAGTTGTTCGTTTTGCAAAAAAATATAATATTATAATTTGTCATGATGCAGCATATTCTGAGATTTATTATGATAATATTAAACCAATAAGTTTTCTTGAAATTAAAGGAGCGAAAGATGTAGGAGTGGAATTTCATTCACTTTCAAAAACATTTAATATGACTGGTTGGCGTATAGGATTTGCAGTTGGGAATAAAGATGTTCTTTCTGGATTAGCAAAAACAAAAGAGAATGTAGATTCAGGTATATTTCATGCCATACAGAAAGCAGGGATAACTGCATTAAATCTACCGGACAGGTTTACAAATGATTTAAGAAGAATTTATCAAGAAAGAAGAGATTGTTTAATTAATGGTTTAAGGTCAATTGGTTTGGATGTAAATAACCCAATGGCAACTTTTTATGTTTGGGTGAAAGTACCTGAAAGATTTATAAGCAAAAAGGTTAAATCATCATCAAGTGAGTTTGTTAAATATTTACTTACTAAAGCCGGTATAGTTTCTACACCAGGTATTGGATTTGGAAAGTATGGAGAAGGCTACATAAGAATGACAATTACAACTTCTATTGAGAGGATAAGAGAAGCAATAGATAGATTGAAAAAATTATGCCCATAGTGTATATTGGATTAGGTAGTAATTTAGGCCATAGATTGAATAATTTGAAAAAAGCAATCACTCTTTTAAAAGAAAAAAAAGATATTAGTCTAATAGATACTTCTTCTGTTTATGAAACACAACCAGTTGGGAATGTTAAACAAAATAAATTTCTTAATTTAGTAATAAAAATAAAGACAAGCCTTACTTCTTTTAATTTGCTTAACAAATGTAATGAAATAGAAAAAAGACTTAAAAGAAAAAAAATAGTAAAATGGGGGCCGAGAACAATAGATTTAGATATACTATTTTTTGGTAATAAGATTATTAAAACAAGAGAATTAACTATACCACATAAATTACTTCATAAAAGAAAATTTGTTCTTGTGCCTTTAGTAGAAATTTCACCTAATCTAATGCATCCAGTGTTTAAGAAAAGTGTCAAAAAGTTATTGGGTCAAAGGAAGAAATTTTAATGAATAGATATATAGTCGTAGAAGGTCCGATAGGCGTAGGGAAAACCAGTTTAGTCGAGTTAGCTACTAAAGAGTTTAAATATAAACCTGTTTTAGAAGTTGTTGAAGAGAATCCTTTTCTCCCAAAGTTTTATAAGGATATGAAAGCATATGCTTTTCAAACCCAGATATTCTTTTTACTTAATAGGTATAAACAACAGCAAGAATTGTTCCAACATGAATTATTTTCTAAGGGTATTATGTCGGATTATATGTTTGAGAAAGATAGAGTTTTTGCGTATTTAAATTTAGATGAAAATGAACTCATTTTGTATGAAAAAATATACACTATACTAAAGTTACAAACTCCTAAGCCGGATTTAGTTGTACTTTTACAGGCAAATACAGAAATTCTCATCCGAAGAATTAAAATGCGAGGAAGGTTTTATGAAAGAAATATTCCATATGATTATGTTGATAAAATTAATAAAGCATATAATCAGTTTTTCTTGCATTACAAGGAATCTCCGTTACTAATAGTAAATACAAATGATATTGACTTTGTTCATAAACCAGATGATTTAAAAGACCTTCTGAAGGCTATAAATGATATGAAAATAGGGACTAAGTATTATTTGCCGGTTTCAGGAGATAAATAATGAAAGTGATATATAAAGTAAAAGACATAATAGCCATTTTAGATGATTTTAGAAAACGCGGTAAAATAATAGGATTTGTGCCTACAATGGGATATCTTCATGAAGGTCATTTAAGTTTAATTAGATCTGCAAAGAAGGAATGTAATATTACTGTGGTAAGCATATTTATTAATCCGATTCAATTTGTGAAAAATGAAGATTTTGATAAATATCCGCGCGATTTAACAAGGGATTTGAAAATAATAGAGGATTTAGATGTTGATCTTGTTTTTAATCCAACGGCTACTGAAATCTATCCAGAGGGATATTTTACATTTATTGATATTGGATCAAATATTACTAAAACACTATGTGGAAAAAGCAGACCAGATCATTTTAAAGGTGTGGCCACAGTAGTTACTAAATTATTTAATATAGTTGCACCAAATAAAGCTTATTTTGGTCAGAAGGATGCTCAACAATGTGTTGTAATTAAAAAAATGGTAAAAGATTTAAATATGAAAGTTGATATTGTGATTTGTCCAACTGTTCGTGAGGAAGATGGTCTGGCCATGAGTTCCAGAAATACCTATTTATCAATCAGAGAAAGAAAGATAGCCCCAGGGCTATATAAAACATTACACATGGCACAACATATGATAGAATTAGGTGAAAAAGATGCTAAAAAGATATTGAAAGAAATGAAAAAAAAGATAAGCAAATATCATTTAATTAAGATAGACTATGTTTCTATTGTTGACCCTGAAACACTTGAAGATATAGAAACAATTTCCGGAGAGATTTTAATTGCCCTTGCTGTCCAAATTGGAAAAACCAGACTGATAGATAATATAATAGTAAAATAATCGTATATAAAAGGAATAGGTTGGCGGTTATAAATATGAAAGACAAAAATATTTATATTATTGCTGGTTCTAATGGGTCGGGAAAAACGACCTTTGCGAAAAAATTTTTGCCTGATTATGCAAAATGTTTAAATTTTATTAATGCGGATCTCATTGCCCAAGGGTTATCTCCTTTTTCTCCTCGGATTGCGGCCATGAAAGCAGGAAGGCTTGTTCTTGAGCAGATCAGTAACTTTACAGACAGGAATCTTGATTTTGCTTTTGAAACCACATTATCGGGGAAATCTTATGTAAATCTATTCAAGAGATTAAGGAAAAGAGGTTATTCTTTACATATATTTTTTTTGTGGATTCCAACGCCAGAATTGGCAATTGGTCGAATTAAAGATAGGGTAGTCGAAGGTGGTCATAATGTGTCAGCAGAGGATGTTAGGAGAAGATTTTATCGTGGAATTCATAATTTTTTAAGATTATACAGTCCTCTTTTAAACTCATGGATGTTGTTTGATAATTCAGGGACTATGCCGAATTTGGTTGCTAAGGAGTCAAATAACAGACTTGTAATAATTAACGAAGATTTGTATAATAGGATTATAAAAACAAATTTGGAGTGATTTAATGAAAAAGCGTTTAACATTACATGATAAAGCTGAATTAGCCCTTAAGGAAGCTGTAAGAGAAGTTATTGAGAATCATAAAAAGACCGGCCGACCGCTTGTGATTTGGCAGAACGGCAAAGTTGCAAGAGTGTCAGCAGCTAAAATCATATGTAAATTAAAATATGTGAAAAATTAATCTACAAAAGAAAGGAGAAAAGGTATATGAAAAAGAGTTTAATTTTAATCGTTTTTGTTGTATTTAATTGTAATTTTGTATTTGCAGGTGCAGGTGCTACCTCAGGAGGAGTATTGCTTGAGCCATTAGGTGCAAGGTCAGTAGGATTAGGAGGAGCATGCTCGTCATTAACAGAGGATGTAACGTTTTTACATTACAATCCCGCATCTTTAGTTGGACTTAAAGTTTCCGAGATATCAGTATTATACTATAATAGTGGAACCACAGGAATGAATTATGGAAGTATAACATATGGTCAGCCGATAGGATTTGGGAATGCAGGGATAAGTGTAGCATATTTAAATGGTGGAGAGATGGAATTAAATTTTATAGATGGAAGTACTACCAATGTAATAAGTGAGCAGGATGTAAGAGGAACTATTAGCATAGGAATACCATTTGGAGAGAAATTAGGATTAGGAGCAAGTGCAAAAGTATTATACAGCAGTTTAGTTAATTCAAGGAGTGCATCAGGTATAGCAGCAGATGTAGGTGCAATATACAAAGGGTTGATTTTGGATGAAGTTAATGTAGGAGCATCAGTGGTCAATATAGGGACCGGATTAAAATATTTAGATACAGTGGAAAGTTTACCAATAAACATTCAAGGAGGAGTGTCATATAATTTTAATATAATAGAGGATATAAAACTTTTAGTAGCCGTAGATGGAGTATATAGTTTAAATGATAAAGTTTTAATGATAAGAAGTGGTATAGAAGGTAATTACGGAGACATTTCAGTAAGGATAGGAGTTCCATTCAGTTCAGTAGATGACCAAAGTTGGACAGTAGGAGTAGGGTATAGATTAAATGAATTTGGATTTGATTACGGAGCAAGTTTTGGTAAAGTATTAGGATTAACACACAGGATAAGTATAGGGATGAAGTTGGGAGAAGAAGAAATAGGAAAACATAGGAAAAAATAAAAATCTGTTTGTAGTTGTTGTAGCAAGAGGAAAAATGAAAATATTTGTAAAAATAATGTTGGCAATAGTTTTAATTAGTCGAATTTCTATAGGAGAAGAAGTTTCTGAGATATGGACTAAGACATATAATGGGTCTGCTAATGGTGATGATCATGGATATGGAATAGTAGTAGATGGTTCAGGAAATGTATATGTTACTGGGTGTGAAACAGTTACTGGACAGGGTACTAATATCTGGATAAGAAAATATAGTCAAGGTATCCAGCCTGGTTCCAGTTCTAGTTATTTCAAAATTATTGGTGGAAAAGAAGGATATGTAAATCCAAACAAAAACGAAGTAGCAAATTTTGTATATAGAACTACATCTACTGGTTCTGTAACTTTTAAGATATACAATTTAAGAAGTGAATTAGTAAAAATAATATCAGTAAATGCAAGTGGATTGCCACAAGAGGATAGTTATAATTATGACTGCAAGAATGAGGATGGGAATATTCTTTCATCAGGTATTTATATAGTAAAAGCAGAAGGTCCTGGATTAAATATAGTAAAGAAGATTGCTATAATCAGGTGAAAAAATAAAGGAAGAATAGTAGATTGAAAAGGTAGTGATTAATAAAATAGTACTGTCCCTAGTTTGTAGAAGAAAGGAGAGGATTATGAAGATTGATTTACTTAGGACAATAGCCGGTTCATTATTGGAAGATTTTTTCCCAAGAGGTTGGGATTTAAAAAAAATAGATAGATGTTGTAACCATGCCCCAAAATCTATAACAAAAAGACAAGACTGGTGGAATAAAGATTTTCAGCCAATACTATGTGAAACTTTAGAAGAGTTTGATATTAAGATGGGGCATGAAATTGCGTTAGAAATAAAAAATTCCAAAGAAAAAGGAAGAAAAATTATTCTTATTTTACCTGTTGGACCTATGGGTATGTATAAATGGGCAGTATATTTTTTAAAAGAATGGAATATCAATTGTAAACATGTTTATGGTTTTAATATGGACGAATGGAGTGATGCAAAAGGAAATACTTTACCTTCTAATAATTCTGGAGCATTTCAAAATGCTATGGGAGAAGCTTTTTATGAACCATTAGGTTCGTTAACTATTCCTGAATCGCAAAGAAATTTTGCTACGAAAGATAATTTGCCTGAGTATCCAGACAAAATATCTAGATTATTAAAAGAAGGAGCGAAATTGACACTAATATTTGGTATAGGAAGAGTTTTTCATATTGCCTTCTGGGAGCCACATTTTGCTGGTGAGTTTGAAAATATAGAAGAATGGAAAAAACAAGAATATAGATTAGGAGCAAAACTTCATCCTTTAACTATTGAGCAAAACGCTATTACAAGTTTTAAGAGCAGGACGACTTTAGTTCCTTGTTTTGCAAATACGATAGGTCCCGGTATATTTTTAAAAGCACACAAAATAATTGGAGGTTGTGATGGGACTTTAGGTAGAGGAATGATGTGGCAGGGTGTTTCTTTATGGGTTACTTTAAGATATGTCCCTGATATTTGGGTCCCCAGTAGTTTTATGCCTACATTATCAGGAAAACTTTTCTTTTTAAAAGAACTTGCAGGTCCATTAATTGCAGAATGTAACTAAAAATATTAGACTATGGATAATAAACTATAGACTTAAAGGAAATGGAGGAAAATGTCTGATGAAAACAAAATTAAGAATTTTAGCCGTAGGAGCTAATCCAGACGATGTAGAATTACTTTGTGGTGGAACACTGGCTAAATATTCTAAACTCGGGCATACAGTAATTATATCTCATGTTACTAATGGAGATTTAGGACATTTTCATATTCCACGGAATAAGTTAGCTAAGATTCGTATAAAAGAAGCACAAAAAGCAGGTAAATTAATTAAAGCAGAAAAAGTAATAAATCTTAATTTTCATGACCTTGATGTTCATCATGATAGAAAAGATATTAAAAAATTTATTGATATGATTAGAGAAGCAAAACCAGATTTAATTATTACTCATGACCCGAATGATTATATGCCAGACCATGTAGCCACAAGTAGATTAGTTGTAGATGCAAGTTTTATAGCAACTTTACCGCAGTTAAAGACAAAACATATTTATCATCCAAAAGTTACTCCTATTTATTATATGGATACAGTTGCTGGAGTAAACTTTGCTCCAACTGAATATGTGGATATCACTGGTGTTATGGAGACTAAAAAGAAGATGTTAGGATGTCATGAAAGTCAGATAACCTGGATGAAAGAGCATGATAAAATTGATTTTATTGAATTTATGATGATCGTAGCCAAATTTAGAGGATTGCAATCAAATGTTACATATGCAGAATCTTTTCGTCAGGCTAAGATATGGCCAAGAAATATTACAGAAAGGTTATTACCTTGATAAAATATTATTTTTTATGATATAATTATATTAGTTAAAAAATAATAAAAGGAGGTGGTAATAGTGAAAGCTCAAATGTTAGTCTATGTAGATATTAAAAAAAAGCATGAAGTAGAGGAAATTAAAAAAGAAACTGGTAAGAGCATAACTGAACTAGTAGAAGAGGGGATAGAATCTGTGATTGAAAGATATAAAAATAAGCCGAAGACTTTTGAAGAAGCACTTAATAGAATTGCCGGTTTAGGGAAAAAATATGAAATAAAAAATACGAGAGATGAACTTAACAAAAGTTTTAAGAGGAGGCTTCAAAGGTTTGGATTAAATTCTAGCAAAAGGGAGAGTTTGTGAGAGAGGAAATAGCAGACTATGGACCAAGATATCTAGTTGATACAGATATAATTATAAATCAGATACGTAATAAAGATACAAAAATGTTTTTAGATTTATGTAAAAGTGGAATTTTACATATAAGTGTTTTGACCGAATACGAATTATTTTATGGTATATTAAATGAAAAGATGAGAGAAGAGGTTGAAAATTTTTTAAGTTTTTTTAAAAAAATAAATATTACATCTGATATTTGCAGGAAAGCGGCAGAAATAAAACAAAAAAATAAACAAATAGAACTAGTTGATTTGCTTATAGCATCAACTTGTTATGTTTATAAAATGATATTAGTAACAGGGAACAAAAAACATTTTAAAATAATTCCGGAAATAGAAATATATGAGAAAGAAAAATAATGAAAATTCCTGTATATTACTATATATAAAGGAGTAAAATATGTCAAAATATATATTTGTTACAGGTGGAGTTGTTTCTTCGCTGGGGAAAGGGATTACTTCTGCTTCTATTGGTTGTTTATTAGAAACTCGGGGGATGAAGGTAACCCTTCAAAAGTTTGACCCTTATATAAATGTTGACCCTGGCACAATGAATCCATATCAACATGGAGAAGTTTTTGTTACTGATGATGGAGCAGAAACAGATCTGGATTTGGGTCATTATGAAAGATTCACAAGTGCAGTTTTGGGTAAAGATAATAATGTTACAACCGGTCAAATTTACTTTTCTGTAATTTCAAAAGAGAGGAAAGGTGATTATCTGGGGAAAACCATACAGGTTGTTCCGCATATTACAAATGAGATAAAGGAAAGGATTTACAAAATAACAAAAGATAATAAATATGATGTGGCTATAGTAGAGATAGGTGGAACGGTAGGCGATATTGAGAGTCTGCCATTTTTAGAAGCAATCAGGCAATTTAGAAAGGATGTAGGCCGGGAGAATGTTATTTATATACATGTTACATTGATTCCGCATATAAAAACTGCTGGAGAGTTAAAAACAAAACCAACACAGCATAGTGTTGCCTCTTTAAGAGCTATAGGTATTCAACCTGATGTATTAATTTGCAGAACAGAGAAACCTTTATCAAAAGAGATTAGAAGCAAAATTTCGCTATTTTGCAATGTTGAAGAAGAGGGTGTAATTCAGGCTTTAGATTCTCAAACTGTGTATGAAGTACCATTAGCCTTTAAGGAAGAAGGACTTGATATAATAATTATGAAACTACTTAATTTAAGGTATGGTAAGCAGGATATTTCAGCCTGGGAAAAAGTTGTTAAAAAGATTAAATATTCCACGAAAACAGTGGATATAGGGATTGTAGGTAAGTATGTTGGACTTCAGGATGCATATAAAAGTATTATAGAGGCATTTGTTCATGCTGGTGCAGCTAATAATGTAAGGGTTAAATTACATTGGATTGATTCTGACGATGTAATTAAAAAAGGTGCAAAATCAGTTTTGAGTGAGTTTTCAGGAATACTTGTTCCAGGAGGTTTTGGAATTAGAGGGATTGAGGGTAAGATAGAAGCCATAAGATATGTAAGAGAAGAAAAAATACCATTTTTTGGTATTTGTCTGGGAATGCAATGTGCTGTAATTGAATTTGCCAGGAATGTATGTGAGTGTAAGGAATCAAATAGTACTGAATTTGTAGAGGATAATCCTCATCCGGTAATATCATTGATGGACGAACAAAAGAAAGTAACGGATAAAGGTGGAACAATGCGGCTTGGAGCATGGATTTGTAAATTAAATAAAGAATCTTTTACATACAATGCTTACAAAGAAGAAGAAATTTCTGAAAGACATAGACATAGATATGAGTTTAATAATGAATATAAGCAAAGAATGGTTGAAAAAGGACTTAGAATAGCCGGGACAACGAAAGACGGTGGACTTGTAGAAATAATAGAAGTTGTTGAACATCCCTGGTTTGTTGGTGTTCAGTTTCATCCCGAATTTAAATCTAAACCATTAAGGCCACATCCATTATTTGTGGATTTTGTGAAATCAGCAATGTAATGTAGTCGCAGGTCTTCAGCC
Organism: Candidatus Firestoneibacteriota bacterium; assembly: GCA_043822305.1. Taxonomy (GTDB): domain Bacteria; phylum Oederibacteriota; class D2-FULL-39-29; order D2-FULL-39-29; family JBDRBU01; genus JBDRBU01. Next base: position 8,768 of record JBDRBU010000005.1, on the reverse strand, counting down.
TGCGAAGGATCCAAAATGAAAAAAGTAGAACTTAAAGAAATAATTAAGGGTAAAAACTTTATCCTTATTGCTGGTCCATGTGTAATAGAATCTTTAAGTCAAAGTATTGAGGTTGCAAAAGAAGCAAAAAAGATTGCAGATGAATTAGGAATTTTTTATATTTTTAAGTCCTCATATGATAAAGGCAATAGAACAGCAGTTGAAAATTATAGAGGTCCTGGTTTAAAAAATGGATTAAAAATATTAGAAAAAGTAAAAGAAAAAGTAAATGTTCCAATACTTACAGATGTTCAGTGTAAAACAGATGTTGATGCGGCAAGTAAAGTAGCAGATGTTATTCAGATACCTGCTTATTTATGTCAGCAAACAGAATTAACTTTAAAAGTTGCAGAAACGGGTAAAGTAGTTAATATAAAAAAAGGTCAATTTTTATCTCCATTAGATGTAAAGAAGATAGTTAATAAGGTTAAAACAACAGGAAATAATAAAATCATAATTACTGAAAGAGGAACAATTTTTGGATATAATGATTTGATCGTAGATATGAGGTCATTTTCAATAATGAAAGAATTTGGTTATCCGATTATTTTTGATGTAACTCATGCTATAAGGATTCCTGGATTTACGAGTACTGATAAAAAAGGTGGTCAGCGTGAGTTTATATTTCCTTTAGCCATGGCAGGAATTGCAGCAGGAAGTAATGGTTTGTTTGTAGAAACACATCCAGAGCCCTCTAAAGCGTTATGTGATGCTTCAAGTATGCTTCCATTGAAAGAATTAAAAAGATTACTTATTAAGGCAAAAAAGATTTACGATGTTATTAAATAAAAATATGAAAACTAATCACAAGATTATAATAGGCGATTCCAGAAATATGGCAGAATTAAAAAATAATTCTGTTCATCTTGTGATTACTTCACCACCCTATTGGCAATTAAAAGATTATGGCTCATCAGATCAGATTGGCTTCAATGATAGTTATGAAAATTATATTAATAACCTGAATTTGGTATGGAAAGAGTGTTTTAGGGTTTTAAATGATGGTTGTAGACTTTGCATAAACATAGGAGATCAATTTGCTCGCTCGGTTTATTATGGTAGATATAAAATTATTCCGATTAGAACAGAAATAATTAAGTTTTGCGAAACTATTGGCTTTGATTATATGGGTGCTATTATTTGGCAGAAAGCAACGACAATGAATACTACTGGCGGTGCTACTATAATGGGAAGTTTTCCTTATCCTAGAAATGGAATTATTAAGTTAGATTATGAATTTATATTGATTTTTAAGAAATTGGGGATTCCTCCTTTTGTATCAAAAGAAATAAAAGAAGAGTCAAAAATGTCAAAAGATGAATGGAACCAGTATTTTAATGGTCATTGGAATTTTAATGGTACAAGGCAGGATAAACATTTAGCAATGTTTCCCGAAGAATTACCTAAACGGCTTATTAAAATGTTTAGTTTTATTGGTGATAATGTATTGGACCCATTTTTAGGAAGTGGGACCACAACGCTTGCGGCAAAAAATTTAAACCGCAATTCAGTTGGATACGAGATTAATAACAATTATCTACCTACAATAAAAGAAAAAATCGGGACAACTAAAGAAGATTTGTTTAAAAATGTCATATTTGAATTTATCGATCAAAAACAACACAATATCAATTACGCAAAAGATATATCTGAATTACCATATATTTTTAAGGATACAATAAAGTTTGATCGAAAAATTGATCCGAAAAAATTACAATTTGGATCAAAAATTGATTCAACAAAAAACGAGGTAATAAATACATATTCTGTCAAGGAAATCGTAAGTCCGGAAAAGTTGTTATTAAATAACAATCTGTTGATAAAGTTGATTGGGGTAAAAGTTAATAAAGATAAAATTGATGACGCTATTAAATTTTTACAAGCAAAATTAAAAAACCAGAGGGTTTTCATAAGATTTGATTCACTAAAATACGACCAAGAAAACAATTTGCTTTGCTACTTATACTTAAAAAATAAAACATTTATAAATGCTCATTTGATAAAAAATCAACTTGTTGATGTTGATAATAGTTTGGATTATAAATACAAAATAAAATTTTTAAATCTAACAAAATAATATGGCAAAAGAATGGATATTAAATCAGGCAAATATGCGATGGGGACTAACCCGAAAAAGTAAAGTTGGGCCTGTTGCAGAGTTAATTAGAAAATGTGCCCCAAAGACACTAAAAGAATGGGAAAGATTTTATTTAGATAAGGGCTATTCAAAACAGCATCTTGAACAACTTGGAAAAATACTATTTATTAAAGTTACTGATGTTTGTAAGGCTGAAATAGAGAATGTTACAGAAAAAGATTGTATAAACTTTATATACAATCTGGTTATAAATAGAACTTTTGATGGTTATCAATCAGAGATTCAAACAATATATGGACAACTTGAAAATGTTCTCGGAATTAAAATCGAACCCGCTTCTGATGAATGGGATAGAGGATACAATGTTGATTATTTTATTAAAATTCACGAAAAATATATCGGTCTTCAAATAAAGCCTGCGGGTTTTGAATATATTACGCAAATAATCAACGAGAGAGAACAACAGAAAAAAACGCACGAAAAATTTACTGCGAAATACGGCGGAAAAGTATTCTATATTATTTCAATAACCGAAGGCAAAAACAAGATAATTCATAATTCTGAAGTAATTGAGGAAATAAAAAAAGAGATTGAAAGATTAAAATAAGCGACGAAATTTGGCGGTGGTGGAAAAGTATTAAAAGAAGTAAAAAAGATTGCGGCTGAATTAGAAATTTTTTGATTTTATGAGTAGAGTTGTTTTATGCAAATTAATAATTGTAGATTTTGGTTTCATTAAAGAGGATAAGGTTGTATTCAAGCCTTAAATCAAAAGGAATAATGATAAATGATAACTGATAAAGAAATACTAAAACAAGCAAAAAAGGTATTGGAAATTGAAGCGGATGCTATTAAGGACCTGATCAGCAGGTTAGGTTTTGATTTCTTAAAAGCAGTTAATTTATTATATTCCTGTAAAGGCAGGGTAATAGTTACTGGTATTGGAAAGTCGGGAATTATAGCCAGGAAAATTTCGGCTACAATGGCCTCTATTGGAACACCTGCGTTGTACTTACATCCAGTTGAAGGTGTTCATGGTGATTTAGGAACAGTGTTAAATAATGACATAGTGATAGTAGTATCAAATAGTGGTGAAACAAAAGAAATATTAGAAATACTACCAACGATAAAAAGGATCGGAACGAAATTAATTGCTTTAACAGGGAAAAAAGATTCTACTCTTGCGGAAAATAGTGATGTGGTTTTAGATGTAAGCGTTAAAGAGGAAGCATGTCCACTTGGTTTAGTTCCAACTGCTTCGACAACAGCAGAACTTGCCATGGGGGATGCATTATCAATAGCATTGCTTTTAAAGAGAAATTTCAGGGAGAAGGATTATGCCTTGCTTCATCCAGCAGGAAATTTAGGCAGAAGGTTAGTTAAAATTAAAGATATAATGAGGATGGGGAAGGATATTCCTGTTGTAAATGAGGACTGTTCTATGAAAGGTGTTATAATGGAAATGACTTCAAAAAAAATGGGATGTACTTTAGTGATTAACAAGAAAGGAGAATTAACTGGAATTATTACTGATCAAGATTTAAGAACTTGTTTGAATTTAACAAAAAATATCTTAAATAAAAGAGCAAAGGATATAATGACAAAAAATCCTAAAACTGTAAATAAAGATGCACTTATTAGTGAAGCCATCAGGATAACCGAAGAAAAATTAATAAGTACTGTCCTGATAATTGATAAGTTTAAAAAACCCATCGGTATTATTCATTTGCATGATTTACTACGATTATCGAAATAGTTGTTTACTGTGGAGGTTATATGATTAGTCATATTAAGGCAATATTAGAAAGAGACCCAGCATCAAAACCTATGGAAGTGATACTTTATCCTTGCCTTTATGCAATTTTTTTTCACAGGATTGCGCACTTTCTTTGGAAGATAAAAATGCCATTTTTTCCAAGATTAATATCTCAAATTAGTAGATTTTTAACAGGGATAGAAATTCATCCCGGAGTTAATCTCGGTACAGGCTTTTTTATTGACCATGGAGCAGGTGTGGTTATAGGTGAGACAACAATAATAGGTGATAATGTAACTTTATTTCAGGGAGTAACTTTAGGTGGGACCGGTAAAGAAAAAGGGAAAAGGCATCCTACTTTGGGTAATAATGTTGTGATTGGTGCGGGAGCAAAAATTTTAGGCAATATAAATATAGGGAATAACAGTTATATAGGAGCAAATTCAGTAGTTTTAAAAAATGTCCCTTCACATTCTACTGTTGTTGGAATACCTGGACGGGTTGTTAAAATAAAAGGTAAACATGTTCCACAGATGACATTTGACCATACCAACCTGCCTGATCCATTATCAGAAAGGATAAAGAGATTGCAAACTGAATTATCTATTGTCGAACGAAATATTAGGAATACTGCCAAAAAATGAATCACTTGCCTGATTATTATCCAAAACCCAAGAAAAGATTAGGTCAGCATTTTTTAATAGATAAAAATATAATAAATATTATTATATCATCCGCTGAGATAAAAAAAGAAGATATAGTTTTAGAAATTGGAGCAGGGAAAGGAGAATTAACAGAGTATTTATGCAAGATTTGTAATGTTATAGCCGTTGAAATAGACAAGAATTTGTCTGATATTTTAAGAGAAAAATTTCAAACTTTTAATAATGTAAAGATTATTCAAAATGATATTTTAAAGATTAAATTTGAAGAATTAACCCACGCACCACCAGAGGGTGCGAGGTTAAAAATAATAGGCAATATTCCATATTATATTACAACTCCTGTATTATTTAAACTTATTGAAAACAAAAAATACTTAGATACTGTTTTGCTTATGGTTCAAAAAGAAATAGCGAAGCGGATTGTATCTAAAAGTGGTAATAAAGATTATGGTGTGCTTTCGATAATGACGCAGTATCATACAGAACCAAAAATAGTTAAAATAGTCTCTAATAATTGTTTTTATCCAAAACCAAAAGTCGATTCAGCCATTGTTAAGTTTAGGATGTTGGATAAACCAAAATATAAAGTAGAAGATGAAAACTTATTTATCAATTTAGTTAGAGCAAGTTTTCAGCAAAGAAGGAAAATTTTCAAAAGTGCCCTGTTAAGATTGGGGTACGAAGAGGGTGTCATAAAAAATATATTTAATAGTTTGAAATTAGATTTAAAAATTAGAGGGGAAGATTTAAGTATTGAGCAATTTATTGCTTTTAGTAATCTTTTGAAAATAAAAAAGGGGTCAGAGTCATTTTAACTACCTGGTAGTTGGCCGAAGTTCAAACATATTAAAGTCATCGTGTTTATTGCATATCTTTGTAGGCTCTGTTCCTTTAATGAAAATTTCATCTATTACTTTTTTACATTTATTCCCTGCAAGAAGTCCGGTTTCAGGGTCTATTTTTACAGTTACAATATTATCTGGTTTAGAAAAATTAGCAGGTTGTTTTTCATTGTAAACTTCTAACATAAATTCTCCCCAGATTGAAGCAGAAGTATTTGAACTTGTAATTGTATTTCCCAAGGATCTTCTGTCATCAAAACCCAACCATATTCCAACTACTAAGTCTGAAGTAAAACCAATGAACCAGACATCAGATTGATTGTCAGTTGTACCAGTCTTCCCGGCACAATCATACTTAAATCCTAATCTTCTGATTGATTGACCAGTTCCTTCATTTACTACACTATTTAGCAAGCTTGTCATTATGTATACCGTCTCTGGTTTTAAAACTTCCTGAAGACGAGGGTCATTTTCTTGAATTACTTTTCCTGAACTATCTTTAATAGATGCTATTGATATTGGCTCTATTTCAATTCCAATGTTTGGAAATGTAGCAAAAGCAGAGGTTAATTCTAATAAAGTTACTTCTGATGTTCCAAAGGCTAAAGAGAGATTTCTTGAGATATTGCTTTTAATTCCCATTTTATGTGCATATGAATGCACAGCACTTATTCCGATTTTTGTTAGTAATTTTAATGTGACTACATTTCTTGAGTTAGTGATTGCTTTTCTTAATGTTGTTGGCCCAAAGAATTTCTTTTCGTAATTCTCTGGTTTCCAAATAGTACCATCATTATCTGTTATAACTAAAGGCGAATCAATTATAATATCAGCAGGAGTAAATCCGTTGTCAATCGCAGCAGTATAAATAAAAGGTTTGAATGCTGAGCCAGGCTGTCTTTTTGCCTGGATAGCACGATTAAATTCACTTTCCGAGAAATCTCTACCTCCTATCATTGCTTTTATATAACCTGTTTTAGGTTCGATGGCTATAAGAGCAATCTGAACAGGTATGTTTTTCTTAAATTCAGAATCGTAGATATTTTCAATAGGTATTCCTAATTCTTTTGCTATTTTTATTTCAGCATCTTCAAGCCCTTTTGCCGTAACTCTTTGGGCTATGTCTTGTAGAGTCAGATCTAATGTTGTATATATAGAAAGTCCACCTTTATACACAATATTGTTTCCATAAATTTCTTCGAGTTGTTGTCTAATGTATTCTACAAAATATGGAGCATTTTTAGACTCAAGTTTATGGAGTTCAATAGATGTTTCTTTTGCAATATCTCCTTCTTCCTTTGTAATAAATTTCTTTTTGACTAATCTATCTATTATTTTATTCCTTCTTTTTTTTGCTCTTTCTATGTTTTTATATGGTGAATATTCATTTGGGGCACGAGGAAGGCCGGCTAAAGTAGCACATTCAGGTAAGGTTAATTCTTCTACATGTTTACCAAAATAGATTCTTCCTGCTGTTTCTATTCCATATGCCCCTCCGCCAAAATACACTTGATTTAAATACATTTGTAAGATTTCTTTTTTTGTATATTTATACTCAATTTTTAACGCAAGCATTGCTTCTTTTATTTTCCTTGATATGGTTCTTTCTTGTGTTAAAAATAAATTTCTTGCAAGTTGTTGGGTTATTGTACTTCCACCTTGTTCAACCCTACCATGAATTACATTAACTAGAAATGCCCTAATTATTCCACTGATGTCTATTCCCCAATGTTTGTAAAAATTTTCATCTTCAACAACAATGATTGCGTTTTGCAGGTATTTTGGAACTTTATATAATGGGACCAAGGTTCTTTGTTCTATATATAACTGTGCTATAAGATTTTCATTTATATCGTATATTTTTGAAGCAAGTGAAGGTTTGTATCCTTCTAATTCACTTAAAGTAGGTAACTCTCTATAATAAGTAATTATTAATCCTATAAACCAACCAAGCAATATACATCCTAAAATTATAATTCTAAATTTGAATTTTTTATTTTTCAAGAAAATCGCCTTTGGCGATGACTTTTATCGCCATTCATATAAGATTTTCGCAGTCCCAGCCGTTTTGCTTTGCGCAGCAAAGCAGGCGGAGATAGGAAAGTATTTTTATACTTTCCTATGCAGAAATAAAGATTTAATCTTCATATTCATTAAAAGTAAAAATTTCTTCTAATGATTTTCTAATTTTTTTACGCATTGGTTGCGCTGGATAACCTACTGGAATGACAATATCTATTTTTTTATTATTTGGTATATTTAAAATTTTTTTTGCTTGTTTCTCATTAAACCATCCAATCCAACAGGTTCCTAGATTCAGTTCAGTTGCTTGTAATATAAAATGTTCAACCGCAATTCCTATGTCTATAAGATAATACCTTGTATCTCTAAGTAGTCCACCTACTTTTGCTAAAAATGTACTTTTTTCTGAGATGACTACTACGATTACCGGTGCTTTTTTAGCAAATATATTTATTTTATATGGTCCTGAAAATATTTTATCACATAATTTATTTTTTAAATTAACTTCATCTATAACAATAAATTTCCAAGGTTGGGAATTACAAGCAGATGGAGCAAGTCTTGCCGATTCTAAACAAAGTTTTATCTTTTCTCTTTCTACTGGTTTATCCAAAAAATCACGAACACTGTATCTTTTATTAACTAGTTCTATAAAGTTTTTCATCATTCAATTGCATTATATCAGTTTAAAAAGTTTTTTACAATTAGAAAAGTAATAAAATTATTAAAAAAGATGGAAATATTCTAATATTGTATGGTAAAATGTGAAAGTTTAAAGGTATTGGAAAATGAGATTGTTTATAGGTATAAAATTATCTGATTTATTAAAAAAGGAAATATCAAAAGTTTGTGAGGTTTTAAAAGGCTCTAATTCTGATGTTAAATGGATAGAAATTGATAATATACACTTAACATTAAAATTTCTGGGAGAAGTTAAAGAGGAAAAATTAACAGATATTTTAGATTATATTGAAGAAGTTGTTAAGAATAATCCACCATTTATTTTTGAGATAAGAGGTGTAGGTGCTTTTCCAAATGTTAAACGACCAAGAGTGGTTTGGATAGGGATAAGTAATGGTAAAGAAGACATTATTAATATTGGTAAGAGTTTGGATGAGAAATTACATAAAATAGGATTTAAAAATGAAAGCAGAGAATTTAATCCTCGAGACTTCCTCAAGTTTAATGTAATATTTTTTATTATATATAGTATATAATATGGTAACCTATATGTAAAGGAAAAAGTTTATACCTTTTAAAGGAGGTTACCAAATGGTTAATTTTGATAAAAGTAAAATTAAAGTAAAAGTTATTAAACCAAGAATCAGTAAAACCTGTGTTTGTCC
>JBDRBU010000004.1:0-6530 GCA_043822305.1 Candidatus Firestoneibacteriota bacterium | reverse complement strand
CTTATTCTAAAATAAGAGAATGGTTTGATAATAATGACTTTGGCTTAGATTTCACATATACTATAAATTGTAATTCCTGTGAACATAAAGAAAAGGTTAATATACCTATTGAGAATTTTTTTTTCTAATTAAAATCATTATCGACACTACTCTACAGGATATTGTAAAGGAACAATATTACTTAGCAAGGAAGGCTGGTATAAGCTTAACAGAATCTTCTATGTTGCCAGATTTTGAAAGAGAAGCTTATGTGAATATGCTTATAAAGGATTTGAAGGATGAAGCTGAACAAATGAAGTTTAAATAAAAAGGAGAATATAAAACAATGATATTAAGAGAATTTTTAGATAGAGCTTCTGATGATGAGGACATAATAGTGGATAACCTTATTAGGAATTTTGAATCCCTGGATGAGTCTAGGAAATCCCAATTTGTTGGTAAATTAATAGGATTGGGAGTATTAATAAGAGCTGAAGATGGCAGTCTCCAACCTGGTCCAAACAGTGGTATGTCAAAAGAAGAGGTTATTAAAAAAATATCAAGTGGAGCTAAAAGAAAGAAAATTAAAAAGGCAATTAAGAAGGTTTTTACAGGTAAAAAATAATGGAAGAAGAAAAACTGCTAATTGAAGATAAGATTGAAGATTACCTATCAGAAGATATAATACTGGATGAAGGAATTGCAGGGAATGTTGCCAAATATACCTTTAGACAATTGGGCAGAGGCATGGAAATAAGTTATAATACCATTGTAAGAAAGATATCTGATACATTAGAAGCATCCGCATCTTATACTAGTTTGGAAAAGATAGGTAAAATAAGATATAGAGATGAAAAAGGCGAGCTTCAACCAAACATTAAGAAACAGGTAAAAGCATTAAATAAAAAACTTGAATATCACAAGGTGGAATTTATAAAAATATTATCAAAAATAGAGGATTTAACCGGAGAATAATAAATATAAAATAGAACTCGCTTAGGCATTAACCTAAAGGATCTAATTTGAAGGGTCTCAAGAGTATAGTAACGCATACTTAGGAGACCCTTTTTTATTATGGAGAAGAAAACATAATGGCAAGAACCAGTAGTAACGAAAACATATCAAAGAAAGATGTTGATATTATTTCTATTATAGATAATATAAGAGAAACATCTAAAGTCCAACAAGACTTGGCTAAACAAACCGCTAAAGTCCAACAGGACTTGGCTAAAGAAACTGCTAGTTATACAAAGGAAATGGCCAAAGCTGGGTTGGAAGGTATGATGGAAGGTTCTGATAAACTTGTAAGCACCCTTTCTGGACATGCAAGAGATATATTTGGGTCTGGTATTACAGAAATGTACGATGTTACTAAAAATATTATTAAATCTATGGGCAGCAGAATGTTAGAAGTACATAGAGAAAAAGAACTCGCAGAACAAACAGAACTGTTACAAAAACAAGAAGAAAATTCTAGTAAACTATTGAAAAGAGCAACAACCCAAGGTAGTATCTATACACATGACATAGTATCTGAAAAATTATTAACATCAACAGAGAATATAATAAAGAAACAAACAAATATATTTCAAAAAACTATAGGAATAGGGGAGAAAAGTAAAGAACTGTTACAAAAAACTTTAGATGTGTTGTATGATAGAGGTGAAAAAGAAGAAGTTGCCAGTCTAAGTATGGAAGAAATGACAAAACGTATTATGAAATCAGTAAAGGAACAAGCTCAAGATATGTATTTATTGAGAGTATTCCAAACAACTGAAAAAAACATCCTTGAAGAATATTTCTTGCCTATAATTCAGTTTTATAAGACATACCTTTTTAAATACGCAGGAAGTCAGGAAATAGTAGAACATAGGCTTATAGAAATAAGAAGGATACTTTCTAAAGCATATAACATTAGTGAAAAAAGTGTAGCAGAATCTGATAAAACAGCAGGTATGTTTTTGAAAATTTTAAGATTTCCTTGGACAGTGGCTAAAGGCTTATCAAAAATAAGCTTAGGGGTAGTCAACCTTTCAAGAATTATGAAGGATTATATTAAGTATTTACGAAAATCAGATGCTAGAAAACCTTTTGCTAAGAAAAGGGGTATACTTGGAACACTTGGAGCTCTTATAGATCCAAGAGCAACAGATGTTACTATTGGTACTTTAATATCTAGTGCCATTATTAAAGTTGCAACTTTAATAATGCATCCCAAAGCATTGGCAAAAGCTATAGGTAAATTGGGTTTTAGAGCAATGATAGCTGTAGGTTTATATAAGATGGTTGAAGGATGGCTTGCAGGAGAAACTTTAGATGAAAAAGCAATAATGGGCGCTGCTGGATTCTTATCAATACCAGGAGTTTTAATAGAATGGGTATTAAATGGACTATTCTCTTTGTTCACCGACTTTAGACTTGATTTTTCAAAAGAAGTATTAGAACAATGGTTTATAGATGAAAAGAGTGCTTTGTTTAAAAGTTTTACACTGCCTGTAATGAAAGCTCTTGAAAAAAGCTTTGGATTTGGTCCTGAAAGCAAAGCTATAAAGGATAGTGGTAAAACATTTAATAATATTTGGGATAATTGGATTTTTGACTATATTACTACACCTATAGGTGATTTTTTTGCAATGAAAAACAAAGAAGGTATATCTCCTTTTGATGAATTACTTTTATGGTTGGAAAACTTACCTACCATGATAACTAATTGGTTTATAAACACAAAAATAGGTAGAGATATAAACAAATTAGCAAATTTCTTCGGTTTTGATAATGTACTTAGGTTAGAAGATGAGAAAAAATATAGAAATGCAAGTCAAAAACGAATAGAAACTCTTTTAGACCTTATTAAGAAAAAGAGAGAAGAGGAAGAAGCTGGTATATATTCCTTTGATATAAAAAGTATCAAAGATATGGAAGATGAAATAAAAATGATAAAGTGGCATGTAAAACAGAAGGCAGAAAGAGCAACCTGGAAACCAGAGCCGCCTAAAGGTTTTATACCTTCTGCAAAAGGAAAGATAGGACCTAGACCTTTAGCTTTTAAGTCAGATTCGGATGCGTTTGCTGAACATTTATTTCCTCCTACAAAGATGGATTATGCAGAACAAATTGGTAGAGGGTCTATGGCTCTTGTAGAAAATGTTTGGAAAACAACTAAAGAAAGTGCAAAGGAAATTAGTAAAGGTTTAAGTGCTGTTGGAGGATATGAAGCAAAAGAAACTGTAAAGGCAATAGGAGAAGTATCTAAAGGACTTGGTGCTGTTGGAAAATATGAAGCAAATCGTGCTGGAGAAATGTTCAAAGGTTTAAGTGCTGTTGGAAAATATGAATTTGAAAAATTTATGAAAATAGGTAAAGAGTATTATGATTATGGTATGGGAAAAGGCAAAAATTTATTTGAACTATATATGTTAGAGACTAAATCCCTTTGGACAGATATTAGAAGAATTTTAGAAGGTCTTCCTCAACGAATTGTAGATATTTTTAGACAGCTTGGAAATAATTTAGGTGATATGAAAGATGCCAGCTTAAACATCAGCAGAAGTGTTCTTGGAAAGGGAACTTCATTTTATGAAACAGGTCGTAAAAAATATGGGGAAGCTGCGGGAACAATAGGAACAGGCACATATGGTGCCTTCCAAATGACAACTGCAACTGTAAAAAAATTTATAGAAGCAAATGATAGATTTGGAAATATGTTAAAAGGTATAGGTGTTCAGACAGATGAATTTAAAAAAGTATGGAAAGAATTAGCTGATGCATATGGCAAAGAATTTTGGGAAGCTCAACGTGATTATATAAAGAAAACACACCTTGACCCTAATATTAGGATACTTGAAGGTTTTGGATATGATATAAAAAAGAGAAGCAGTCCTATTATGGAAAAGCTACTCAGTATATCTACACATTTTGGCAAGCTTACACCTGTTATAGGTGCTTTTAAAGATATGGCTGCAGAAAATGTAAATAGATTAACAGATGCAGAATTTTTTCAAAAGATACATGAATATACCATAAAGAATTTTCAGTCACTCTATGCAAAAGAGATAGCAGCAGGTCGTGGACAAGGTATAACAAATAGATTGACAGGTGAATATGATGATTTTAATGAGTATATAAAAAGGTCTTTAAGTCCAGGTAGTATATATACACATGATGAACGTGCAGAAGGGTTATTAGCAAAAATAGCTGCATCAATCTCCTCCTCTACAGCAAATTTAGGGAAAGTTTTTACTCCAGAAGTTCGGGAAACTGTAAAAGCTTCTATGGAAAATTTAATGTCAAATGTCAAAAAACCTGGTGGAGCTGTAGATATGGCTTTAGCAAAAATTAATGAAGTAACTAGGGAAGTGGATTCAAAAATAAAAGGAAGTAGAGAACAATTACAAACTGTAATGCCAGAGTTATTAAAAGAAATGAAAAATTCACCGTTAAAATTAGGTGAAAAAATATCCGAAATTACAGGTGATAAAAATCTTGGAGATACTGTTAATACTGTAGTTAGTAGTTCTATAAATCAAGTTCTTCAAATGATACCTAAAGAATTAGAAAATCTTAATCTATCAAGTTTACTCCAGTTTGGAATGAGTAGATAAAAGGAGGAAGAAAATGCCTATACAAAATCCCGGTGATGACGGATCTGAACCTACATATGTATGTCCATATTTTTCACCTTTTATTGATCCTGGATTTAAAGGTACATGGATAAGAATAATTTCAAGAGGGGTAGAATATCAAACAGCCTTAGGTACAGTGGACAATCCAGGTGGTATGATACTTAAAGATCCAGGGCCAACATGGTATTATTTAGCTCCACCACAAATAATGGAAACTATAAATAATATTTGGGAACCATGGGAAACAATAGCATCAAGGTTGGCTGGAAGAGGTATAGAAACTGTACAAATGCTTAAAAATATTGGTGGTGTTATAGGTGCTTTTGGAGCTGGTGTTTTTGGTGGTATCGGACCAGGTGTTAAAGCTTTAACTAGCATGGGTAGAGTAAATTATAAAGTAGATACCCCATTAGTATACACTGATACTGATAGAAGAGAATGGACACTACAATTTGGTTTAGCTGCTAATGACCTTACAAATAGTTTTTTTATGTTACAAGGTTTAAAACGATTAAAAGCAGTATCTTTACCTGTAAAAGATGTTTCTGGTGATATTAACTTAGGTATAGAACTTCCATATGTTTTTAAACTTAAAAGTATTGTTGAAGGAAACGAAACAGGTGATTTAATAAACACTTATTGGTCAGCTTTAACTTCTCTTCAACCAACTTATATGGCTCCTTATGATGAAAATGGTAGTCCTATGAGAATTGAATTAACTGCTACTTTTAAAGAACTTTCTCCTTTATATGCCGATTATCATAAGACTGATCCATCAATTTGGTAAAATTAATATGACAATAACAAAATCAGATAAAACATTCAGAGAATTAACAGGACACCAACTCAAAGAACAAAGCTTTGGAAGGATGTTCAATATATTAGTGGATCATGATAGATATACTAAATTTATGAATATTTTCAGGTCCTATACCTTTAATGAATTAACCACCATAGATGTAGCATTCTTTGACACTTATGAAGTAGGAAATGAAGAATGGTGGGATAATATATCTGTAAAATATTATAAAACTCCTCATTTATGGTGGACAATTCCAGCTTTTAATAATATACTAAACCCTTTTGAAGGATTAGAACCTGGTACAAATTTGAAAATATTAAAAGCATCATATATTTATAGTCTATTAAGAGATTTGGATACTATATCAGGAGCATCCTCATAATATGGCTACTGAATCTACTAAATTAGGATATTCCGTAGTGTTAGGACTTAGCTATGGTATTGTAGCATTAGAACCTGGTGATATTTCTCAGTTTTATTTCATTGAGGACATTTTTTCTTTTTGTATGGCTGGTAAAATGGTATTTGATGATAGGTTTGGAATTCTCGAATTTGGTCCTTTTACAGGCAATGAAAGATTAATGCTTGCTTATGGTGAAACAAAGTCTAAAAAATTAGTATTTGATATCATTAAATTTGAAAAAGTAGAAATGACCTCTTCATCTCTACCTACCCAAGGCACACGGATTGTTATACATTTTGTTGATACCACATTTAGGAATTTTACCAGGAAAAAGTTTAGCAAATCTTGGAAGAATGAATCCAATTTAAAAATCTTTAAAGATATTATCAAATGGGCTGAGGGTAAAGGAGATAACGATAAAATCATATTGAAGAGATATAGTGATACTAATGACAAAATTAGTTTCGTTATACCTTATTGGACACTTATGGATTCCATATCATGGCTAAATAGAAGAACCAAACCCAAACCATCCCAAAATGTAGGAAATGAAATAGGAGGTTATTTATATTACAACAATACTTATTGGGATGATAGTGAAACAAAAAATAAGGATAATAACTTTACAGCTGCATGGATGAGTATAAATGCCTTATTTTCACATCCACCAAATAAGAAAAAGGATGTATTTGTGGATCAAAATCCTTTTATTTTTTCTAGTGGT
>JBDRBU010000003.1:0-3577 GCA_043822305.1 Candidatus Firestoneibacteriota bacterium | reverse complement strand
AATTGTCAGGCTCCTGCCTTCTAATATTAAGATTGCCATAGGGCACGGCCAAATGGCGGCAAATATTTTAGAGAAAGTAATGCTTGATTTTTTCAAGGCAAAAATAGATATTTTGCTTTGCACGATGATTATAGAGTCGGGTATTGATATCCCAAATGTCAACACCATTATCGTCAATAATGCGCATCATTTTGGATTATCTGATTTACATCAACTTCGCGGAAGGGTGGGTAGATTCGATAAACCCGCCTATACCTACTATATGGTTCCTAAAAAAGAGATACTGGATACAGATGCAAAAAGAAGGCTCGAAGGAATCCAGGAATACTCAGATTTAGGAGCGGGTTTTAAGATTGCTATGGAAGATTTGGAAATCAGGGGAGCGGGTAATCTTTTGGGTATCGAACAGCACGGTTTTATTGCTACCATTGGTTTTGACCTGTATTGCAGACTGTTAAGAGAGGCAATCAGTAATTTTGAGAAAGCAGATTTATAGCCTTTAAATTAAAAATGAAAAAAGAAAAACGCAAAATTATAATTCAAAGTTTAAAATTTTTAATTTTAAATTTCATTTTTACATTTTACATTTTACATTTTACATTTCCATGTTTTGCCCAAGATAAGATCATTGCCATTGTGAATAAGGATATAATTACACAAAAGGATCTGAATGATTTTATCAATTTTATGCGCGTACAGTTAGCCACGGAATATAAGGGAGAGCAGTTGGAAACCAAAATACAATCCATGAAATTAGATTTACTGGATAAGTTAATTGAGGACCGTCTTATTTTGCAGGAGGCAAAAAAAAACAATATCAAAATAAATCCCGATAGGATAAAAGCGAGAGTCAGCGAAATAATAAAGCATTATGGGTCGGATAGTGAATTTCAGAACTCCCTGGCCAAACAAGGCTTGGTACAGGCAGACATAGAGGCAAAAATAAGAGAACAATTACTTATGTATAGTGTCATTGATATGGAAATAAGAAGCAAAATCATAATTAATCCGGGCGAAGTTACTGATTTTTATCAGGAAAATACTGAAAAATTCATATTGCCCGAACAACGGGAATTTGAGTCTATAACCATAGATAATGAAAAATTGGCTAATGAGGTTTTTGGTCAGTTAAAAAGCGACCAAGAATTACAAAACGTAACTAATAGATATTCTCTCGCCGTAAATAAATTTAGTTGCGCAAAAAATGGCCAGTTAAGAAAAGATATTGAAGATACCATATTTAAAATAAACTTAGCTCAAATTTCAACGCCCGTTAAAATTGAAAATAATTATTATATTTTTAAATTGAATAATATTATTCCTCCCCGGCATCAAAATTTGTCTGAAGTGCAAGATGATATTTATTCGATGCTATTTAATAAAAAGATGCAGGAGGCATTAACGAAATGGTTAGATGAACTAAAAGAGCGCTCCTATATTAAAATCTTACAGACTTAAAAAATGCACAGACTAAAATCTAAAATTAGGGTTGGCATAACTATGGGTGACCCAGCAGGTATAGGTTCGGCAGTTATTCGCAAGGCCATAATAAAACTTAAAGGTTTAATGGATTTTGTAATCATCGGTGATAAATGGGTATTTGATAAAGTCCCAGGTCCCAAATCCCAAATCCCAAATTGCCGATTTATAGACTTACATAATGTCCCCCATAAATATTTCGAATTTGGAAAAGTTAAAGCGGAATACGGCAGGGCATCCGTAGAATATTTAGATAAGGCAATAGAATTAATTAAAAATAAAGGGATAGATTGCCTGGTTACTTGCCCTGTTTCTAAAGAGGCAATAAGTTTAGGAGGTTTTGATAAATTTTTGGGACATACAGAATACTTAGCCGCACGTACAAATACAGAATATTTTGCCATGATGTTATTAAATAAAAAATTAAGGTTTAGTTTGGTAACTCGACATATCCCGTTAAGGGACGTACCTTCTGAATTGGATACGGGTAAAATATATAAAACTGTTCTTTTAACTTACCGGTCTCTAAAAGAATTATTTTTAATCAAAAATCCGCGCATAGCGGTATGCGGTTTAAATCCTCACGCCTCTGATAATGGTCTCCTGGGGGAAGAAGAAAATAAAATTATTAAGCCGGCACTGATGCGCCTTGGCGAAAGCATAAAAAATATCGATGGGCCGCTACCTGCCGATGTAGCAGTTTTAAAGGCAGCGCAAAAAAAATATGATTGCATAATTGCCATGTATCATGACCAGGCGCTAATTCCTTTGAAGATTCTAGGTGCATATACGGGCGTAAATCTTACGTTGGGCCTTGGGTTTATAAGGACTTCCCCCTTACACGGAACTGCCTTTGATATTGCAGCAAAATTTAATTTAGCTAACCCAGCTTCATTAATTGAAGCCATCAGGCTCGCGGTAATATGCACGTTAAACCGAAAAAAGGATTAGGCCAGAATTTCCTTTTCGATAAAAATATACAAAGAAAATTAGTTGCATCCTATAATCTAAAAGGCGGCGACCATGTTTTAGAGATAGGGGCTGGATACGGTGAATTAACTAAGCTGATTGCTCATGATGTGGCTTTTGTTTATGCCCTGGAGATAGATTCCGAATTATGCAAGATTTTAAGAGATAATACTAAAGGGTTTTCGAATATCGAAATAATTAAGCGTGATATTTTAAGATTTAATTTAAAAAGATACTTCGGGAGGTTTAAAAATAAAATAAAGGTGGTAGGGAATATCCCTTATTATATTACTACACCCATTATCGGACACCTCTTAAAATATCGCAATAAAATCGAAACCGTTTTTATTACTGTGCAGAAGGAGTTCGCTAAGAGGATAGTTGCAAATGCCGGCCCTAAAGAATACGGTTCTTTAAGCTGTTTTGTGCAATATTATAGCATTCCCAAAATACTCTTTTTTATCAAAAAAAATAGTTTCACACCTAAACCAAAAGTAGATTCTTGTCTTCTGGAGTTAAAGATAAGACAGGTTCCGGCAGTAAGTGTGGCAGATGAGAAATTATTTTTTAAAGTAATTAGAGCGAGTTTTAATAAAAGAAGAAAGACCTTAAGAAATAGCCTTGATAGTATCGTTCCTTTACAAAAACTCCATGAGTTTTTTAAAAAATATAACATAGACGTTAATATCCGTCCCGAAGACCTTACCCTGAAAGATTTTGCCCACTTAGCCAACGCCATATAAAAATATAAAAAATGGTTGACAAAACAGTTTTTTCATTATATACTCCTTTCTTTGCGTAATTCCCAAGAATAGTTATCTTTATTTTTCTATATATATAAAAATAGTAAACTTACAAAGAATTTAACAAAATTCTTGAGGGTTGGTTTTTTTTACTCTTAAAGTTATTCCGCGGGTCTTAATGACTGGAACTCCGACGCTAAATTTGGCGCTGGAGCCTTAAATTACTAAAGACGTGAAAGCCAAAATGCTGGAGTAGCTCAGTCGGTAGAGCACGTCCTTGGTAAGGACGGGGTCACGGGTTCGATTCCCGTCTCCAGCTTAGGTCAGAATCGAATTAGAGATAAAACTAAATGCGCGAAATTATAACATTAGGGTGCACAGTCTGT
>JBDRBU010000002.1:0-3304 GCA_043822305.1 Candidatus Firestoneibacteriota bacterium | reverse complement strand
TTGTTATGAATATCTATGACAATACGATATGGAACGGCAACGATTATTAGAATTCATGAAATTTAAGCGTTAAAAGAACAACCCCCTAACCCCCTTTATTAAGGGGGAATTAAAAATTAGAGGGCTTTCACTGAATACTTACTTTTAAACTTCACAAATGTCACTAAAAAAGAGCGACATAAATACATATTAAATAAAATTAGATTAAAACTATGTTAACAAAAAGGAATAGGTTTAAAAGATATAAAATTAAATTGCCGACAAAAATTAAATATAAAAATTTACCTTATAGCGAGAATCTAAAAAAAATAATCAAAATATTTTTAATAATAGGTATTCTTTATCTTTTTTTAGGTGGGAGAACAGGGCTTGTACGATTAATAGAGTTTAAAATGGAAAGAAATAAATTACAAAATGAGAATAACCAGATGACGGAAGAGAATAAAAAAGCATTAGAAGAAATCAAAGCATTAAATTCAGACCCAAAGTTTATCGAAAGAATAGCCAGGGAAGAACTTGGATTAGTAAAAAAAGGCGAGATTGTTTATAGATTTATAACTGTAAAAAAAAAGGATAAATGAAAGTATTAGGTGTAGAAACTTCTACTTCGGTAAATAGTGTAGCACTAATTGATGAAGATAAGGTTTTATGTGAATTGTCTATGGATACAGGACTGACTCACTCATCTTATCTTATGTCTAATATAGATTTAATCTTAAAGTTTACCTCAATGAAAATTTCTGATATTGATGGATTGGCTATATCATCCGGACCTGGCTCGTTTACTGGTCTAAGAGTAGGCTTTAGTTTAATAAAAGGACTTGGTTTTGCTTTAAATAAACCCGTGGTAGGAGTTCCAACTCTTGATGCACTTGCCTATAGATACTCTTTAGTTAAAGACAAGGTAAAATATCGGTTTAATATAAATAAAAATATTGATACATTGATTTGTCCTATGATTGATGCAAAAAAAAACGAGATATATTTTTCTTTATATTCAAATTTTGAAAATAGTTTTGTAAAATTAACTAAAGAAAAATCTTTACCTGTAGAAGATGCAGTAATCTTTATAAAAAAATACAAGTTTAATTTTATCGTTTTTTTGGGGGATGGAAGTATTAAGTATTTAAAAGTATTGGAAAAAAGATTTAAAAATTTTAGTCTCACGCCAACTTCATCGAAATTTCCAAAAGCGGATACTGTTGCCGAGTTAGGTTTAATGAAAATTAAAAATAATGAGATAGATAAATTTAATGAATTATTGCCATTTTATCTTAGAAAACCAGATGCACTGTTAAGAAAAAAGTAACTAAAGTTAAAGAGAAAGATAGGAAAATCTAAAAATGATAGAAATAGACAGGATGAAAGAATCTGACCTAAACGAGGTATTTAATATAGAAGTTTGTTCTCCAGACCCTTGGAAATATAATATGTTTTTAAGAGAAGTTAAGGATAATCCCAATAGTATTTTTTTGGTAGGGAGAGAAAACGGTAAGATAGTTGGCTATGGTGGATTCTGGAAGATAATGGATGAGATAAATATAGTTAATTTAGCCGTCCATCCTTCTTTTAGAAAAAAAAGAATAGGCTCCCAGATTTTAACTGAGATGTTAAAAATATCTAAAGAAAAAGGGGCAAAGTTTGCTACTCTTGAAGTAAGTCAGTCAAATATTTCTGCACAAAAGTTATATAAAAAATTCGGATTTAAAATCATTGCTATTAGAAAAAAATATTATCAGGATTCAAATGAAGACGCAATAGTAATGTGGCTTAATCCTGTGTAGTTGTAATAAAGAGGGTAAAATGAAAATTAAGTTACATAAAAATGAAATATTTAATGAATTGATAAACGAATATCCCGAGTATTTTAGTTTTTCTTCCGGCAGATTTTTAAGATTTAATAAATGGGATGAATTAGGTTTTGCTCTTTATTCAAGGGGAAAAGATATTGCTGTAAATTATAATACTACTTCTGATATGTTTAGAGCCTTAGGAATATTAATGTTAAATTTATCTAAAAAAGGAGAGATGAAGATAAAACAGATTCCTCCATTTAAATTTAGAGGACTAATGATAGATTCATCGCGCAATGCAGTTATTAAAGAAGAGTATTTAAAAAAGATAATTATTAAACTTTCTCTTTTAGGGATAAATTATTTAACACTTTATACTGAAGATACATATGAGGTTGAAGGTCATCCGTTTATTGGATATCAAAGAGGGAAATACACTAAAGATGAATTGCGAAGACTCTCGCAATTTGCTAAGAAATTCGGAATAGAGATGTTTCCATGTATTCAAACATTAGGTCATGTAGAACAAATTCTAAAATTTCCTTATTATGCTGATGTAAAAGACGATGACAGGATTTTTTCTGTTAAGTCAAAGAAAACTTATCAACTCATAGAAACATTGTTAGAAAATGCTTCGGAGCCATATACTTCAAAACTTGTTCATATTGGGATGGATGAAACATGGGGGCTTGGCAGAGGAAAATGTTTTGAGATAAATAAAAAGATTGACCCAAGGATGATGTACATAAAACATTTAAATAAGGTTAATGATATTTGTAAAAAACTTAAGTTGCAGCCAATAATGTGGGGAGATATTGTTGTAGGTATAAGTGAAACAGAAGCCATGACAAGAGAGCAGACTTGCTTACTTCCTAGAAATGTAATTATGAACTATTGGAATTATAATATAGAAGATAGAAAAACTTATGAAAGGGCAATAAGATCTTATCGTGAAATTGGATATGAGCCATTTATATCTTCTGGTGCGTGGAACTGGAATAGGTCCTGGGGACTATATGGTAAGGTTGAACGGACAATGGTCTTGCTTATGGAAGTAGCAAAGAAGTTAAAAGTTAATCAAGCCATGTTTACGATGTGGGGAGATGATGGCCAGGAAGCACCTTTTGATAGTAATTGGCCAGGATTAGTTTTATATGCCGAACATGGTTATAGCCGTAATGTGGATATGGCTTTGGTGAAGAAAATGATTAAAGTAGTTACCAGAGATGATTGGGATAGTTTTGTCTTACCGGCAAAAATGGATTCTTTAAATGATAAGTCTATTAGTTCTGTGTCAAATATGTCAAAATGTTTTCTTTATGATGACCCATTACTTGGAATTTATACTTCACACACATTAGGAAATAAAATTAATCCGTACGGGTTTAATTCCTCGACGCTCTGCGTCGTAATATGATAGAATG
This sequence comes from Candidatus Firestoneibacteriota bacterium, assembly GCA_043822305.1. Taxonomy (GTDB): domain Bacteria; phylum Oederibacteriota; class D2-FULL-39-29; order D2-FULL-39-29; family JBDRBU01; genus JBDRBU01. Next base: position 87 of record JBDRBU010000002.1, on the reverse strand, counting down.
GAGGTATGAGTAAATATATACATAAACGTCATAATGTTTTGAAATTGTTGTATCATTTTGTTTGTCCAGTGAAATATCGTAGAATAG
>JBDRBU010000001.1:0-30810 GCA_043822305.1 Candidatus Firestoneibacteriota bacterium | reverse complement strand
TTACATAATCCTTGTTAAGCATCTGTCATTTTCCTCCGTATAATATGTTTTTATTTATATTATACAGGATTTAACAGATACTTTCTATTTCAAAGATCCATCCTATCCTATTACATCTCTACAATAGAACCTGAAGAACCGTAATATACCAATATGATGTTACTTTTCTATAAAAAAATTTCATTGCGACACAGCCTGATTGCGAGATTAACGAAGTTAATCGTGGCAATCTCATCCCTTCAAAATACCTCAATGGTATTACATTATTGCTTTCGCAATTTTTAAACTCATGAGATTGCTTCGCTATCGTTCGCAATGACAAAAAATGCATTTCACAATAACGGTGTTCAGTAAGGGCTTACTAACTACATACATTTACACTTCCTGAACTCGTGTAGCGTCCCATTTTACATGGGACGCTACAAAAATAGTCACCTCTATTTCTCAAATTTTACGCCAAGATTCTTCTGCAGTAATTCCTTATCAATTCTCATGGTAACTACACATCCATCATTATTGTCCCATTCTGTCTTAACCACTTCTGCACCCTTTATGCAATCATCAACTGTTGCTTTTATTTTTGAATCTGTTTCCATTGCTTTTTCTATTGTAACTCCACCTTCGATTTTCACACCTTTAATTCTCTTCACAAAATCATACTCTGCTGCTACTATGGCTGCATTTCTTGAAGATGCTTTCCTTTGTGTTGAATCTGTAGAATCCTTTATGGCCGCACCCAGCCCAATTGCTTCCATATACTTGTCAGTCTGATTTGTCTGTTCAATGGTTTGTTTTAACTTCCCATCCTGCAAGTATGCGCTCCCACCTCCGCATCCAGTGAAAATTACAGCAACAAATAACGCAAAAACCACAACTAATATTCCTCTCATTATTTTTCACCTCCTTTTTGTATATATTTTATTCTAAAATTATAACAAATTAGTCAAACTAAGTCAATAATTTTTTAAATTCGAAAAATGCTTGACTTTTAAATCTTTTTATAATATAATTCAGTTATGGAAAAATTATTATCCGTAAAGGTTCAAGGAGTAGTCGTAGATCCTGCCAGTCGTGGATTTGCCGTAATTTTAAAAGATGACATTAACAACAAATGGCTACCTGTATATATTGGACCTTTTGAAGCGCAAGCCATAGCACTTGAATTAGAAGGTCAAAAATTACCAAGGCCATCCACACATGATTTAATAAAAAACATTTTTGAGAATTTAAATACTAAAATTCTAAAAACAACAATAATAGATTTAAAAGACAACACTTTTTACGCAAATATAACTGTAGAAACTAATGGTATAATTAAAGAAATTGATAGTCGTCCAAGTGATGCGATAGCCATAGCCCTTAGAGCAAAATCTCCTATTTTTATATCACAAAACATTATGAATCAAGCTGGTATGGATGTTATGCCGCATGAAGATGAAAAAACTAAAAAACTAAGACAACTTCAAATTCAGTTAGACGAATTTATTAAACAGGAAAAATACGAAGAAGCAGCAAATATCCGTGACCAAATTAATAAAGCAAGAATTAGTTCTACTTAAAATACTTATTAACTTTTTTCATAGCACAATACTCGCCACACATGGTGCAGGTATCTTTATATCTTTTATTCCTGTATTTCTTAATAATATAAGGATCTATTGCGTATTTTTGTTGATTTTTCCAGTCTAATAATTTTCTGCATTTAGACATATTTTTATCCAACTCTATTGCTCCTTTTATTCCTTTTCCAATATCGGCCACATGGGCTGCAATCTTTGAGGCCATAGTGCCTTCTTTAACATCTTTAATATTTGGTAGACCTAAGTGTTCAGAAGGAGTCACATAGCATAAAAAATCAGCACCTGCTTTTCCAGCGATGCTTGCTCCAATAGCAGAAGTTATATGGTCATAACCTGGAGCAATATCAGTAACTATTGGACCTAAAACATAAAATGGTGCAGAATGGCATAATCTTTTTTGAAGTAATACATTTGCTTCTATCTGGTCTATGGGAACATGGCCAGGACCTTCGATCATAACCTGAATATTATTTTTCAACGCCTTCTGCGCAAGTTCTCCCAGAATAATTAATTCTTGAATCTGTGCTCTATCACTAGCATCGGCTATTGAACCGGGTCGTAATCCATCTCCCAGACTTAAAGTAACATCATATTTCTTTACCATCTCAAGCAATAAATCAAAATTTTCATATAATGGATTCTCTTTAGCATTATAAATCATCCATTCAATAATAAAAGAACCTCCTCTACTGACAACATTGGCAATTCTCCCTTCTTTTCTTAATCTATCTACCGTCTCTAAAGTAACACCACAATGTACTGTTATAAAATCAACACCATCTTTTATATGCTTTTCAATTGTATCAAAGATATCTTCTTTTGTTATGTTCACCATAGGCTTTTTTCTTTTTACTATCTCAATGGCCGATTGATAAATTGGGACAGTCCCAACAGGAATATCCGAGTTTTTAATAATAGCCCTTCTAATATCGTCAAGGTCACCACCTGTACTTAAATCCATAACAGTATCTGTTCCATATTTAATTGCTATTTTTAATTTTTCCAATTCTAATTTCTTGTTTACCTTAACCGGAGAAGTTCCTAGATTAACATTGATTTTTGTCCTTAACCCTTTACCAATACCACAAATTTTTCCTGTTTTACGCTTCAAATTAGAAGGTATGACTATCGTTCCTTCTTCAATATTCTTTCTTATGTATTCCTTGGAAACTCCTTCAAGTTTTGCTACTTCTATCATCTCCTTTGTATATTTCCCCTTTTTAGCAACTTCAATCTGCGTCATAAAATCTCCTTTAATCCCCCAATTCCCCAATTCCCCCTTAATAAAGGGGGATAGGGGGTTGTTCCCCAAGTTTCCTTAGTTTTTCTGCTTTCTCTACTTCTTTTCTAATTTTTCGTGTTGCTTTCAATACATCTTTAGACTTACAAATTGCTGAAATAATTGCCACTCCATCCGCTCCTGCTTTAATAACTTCTTTTGCATTACACTCGTTTATACCACCTATGGCCATAATAGGAATTTTAACAAATTTTCTTATATTTTTTAACTTTTTAAGTCCAATAACAGGCGGTAGATTCAATTTTGTATTTGTCTTAAATACTGGACCAAAACTTATATAATCTACACCCACTTTTATGGCCGAATACACTTCCTTTTCATTGTGTGTAGATAAACCTATTATTTTATTCTTTAACAATTTTCTTGCAGAAGTTATCGGCAAATCATTTTGACCTAAATGAACTCCATCTGCACCAACTAATATGGCTAGATCAATTCTATCATCAATTAAAAATGGTATTTTATACTTAAAACATATTTTTGAAACATCTCTGGCTAACTTCAAAAACTCAAAATCAGGTAGTCTCTTACACCTCAATTGTATAATATCTGCTCCGCCTTTAATAGCATTTTCAGTAACATTTAAAGGGTTATTTAAACAAACATCCGGGTCAATAATGACATAAAGACTATTTTTCAAACTTTTTAAATATTTTTTTTTCAACATCATATAATTTAAACCTTATTTTTTTATAAATACTTGAAACTTCCGGAGAAACAAGTTTAGAAAACTCTTCCAAAACCCTCATACTTTCCTGACATCTGGTTAAATTCGCAATCAATATTTCTTTTATTGTTTTAACTTTTGTTTTTTTATCAAATAAAGAATTCCGGCCAATATCAGATTCAGAATCTCTAAATTTCAGTAGATTCTCTTTATTAAAAGTTTTGGACAAGGAATGTCTTATATTTTTTATCTTAGTCGAAAGGCATTCATCATCTAAAAATAATCTACAAATATCTTCAACAACTCTTAATCCTTCTCTGGCCCTGTTAATATTTGCATCTATAACTCTATATATTTTTAATTTATTTTTCATATAAAATTTTACTTAATAAAAAAAGCCGTAATTCCAGTAAGAAACTACGGCTCTTTATATTTAATATTTCCATTTTAAAACGACAAGGCTAATGAAACTCTATGCTGTCTTTCTTCTATCTGACCAGGATACATTCCTAATTCTGTGCCATAATTAGCATATTCTAAATATCGACCAATCCCCAGACCAAAACCACTCCAGCCCTGATAAAATCCAACTCTGGCATAAAGAAATCCAAGAAACTTTGCTTCCAAACCAATATGGATTTTATTCATAATAGTTACATCACCAAATAAATCTACAACATCTAAAGCCACGACTACATCGGCTATGCTCTTAAGAAATTCAAAATTTGGATCGATGGCATATCCGAATATGTAATTACTATTTACTTTACCACCTATATCGGTATAAAAATCTCTAACAACTAAAGAAAAAGTAGAACCAATAGATGGCACAAAATAATTAACACCCAGATCAAAACCTATACCTGTTGTTGGAGTAGAAAGTTTACTAAGCATGTCGGCTGGATTTAATCCGGATAGTTCAAATACGGAGTGGTCCTCTATTAACTGTCTTCTTTGAATAATTTTAGCCGTGGCACCTACTCCCAGCCGGCCACCACCTAATGTTGAATCAAGAATTGAATTCAAACCAGGTATTTCCAGCATTGTTCCAAAAGAAACAGGCAAAACAAAATCTATGTTTGATTCAAATCTGGCATTTATGTTGAAAATATCAAACACTGTTGTTGCATTTGTATAAACAGAGCTAAATAAACCAGTTCCAAAATTACCTATGGGAGTGTTTATTCCTAAGACTGATATATTCGCATTTGCATTAAGTTTCAACGATGCATTAGTTAACTTATTTACTGTCTCCATTGTCCAATTAGTTAAATCTCCATTAAACAAATCTTTATGGTCAAGAAAGTAACTAATAAAATCCATACTCTTTTGACTGGTTTCAACTTCAATATGTGGAATATTTAACTGAAATCCTTTTGCTTTGGCTAAATTAGCAGGATTATATTGCAACAAATTATAATCATCTGCCACAGCCGTAAAAGCACCTCCCATACCAAGAGGCCTAATACCATCTATGAATGATGGTTTAACTGCAGAAAAAACTAAAGTAGAAAAAAAGAGAATTACCATCACTACCTTAACTTTCATACTATTTCCCTCCTTTCATTGATTTTTTTCAATCCTTATGAATGATTAGCAACTTCAATCTGTACTTGCTCTAATAGATCTCTAATCTGTCTCCAAAGTGGAGCATTGGGAACACCATTACCTATAGCAGTAGTTAATCTACATATAGCTCTGTCTATATACCAGAGAGCTGCATCTTTGTTTGGAATAGAATCAGTATCTGCCATTTCATGTCCATCAGATAAACGAATAATATTAACTGTCCCATCACAATTTTTCCTTATATTATAATTCAAACTTCCATTATAATCCTCATCCAAAACACAAAATATTCCTCTTAACAAATGTGCAAATGCCAAATTAACATTCAATCCAACATTCGTTCGTGGAATAACCTCATCACACTCGCCTCTTGCAATTGGATCTAAATAGTTAATTATTACTTCAACTAAAATCTGAAACTTCTGTAGGTTCGTTCCAAAAGGTCTTGTTGGATCATCAATAAGGTCATACGAACATTCACTACTATTAACCTTAACCGATACAGCAGGAATTACAAACGATGGTGCAGAATTCTCATTAGAATAGTTTTTTAAGAAAGCCGCAAGGTCTAATCTAATATTTTTCAGATATGCTTTAACATATCCATACCTTGCTTTACTATTCTTTGGGTCTGCACTTATCGCTGCATCATAACTTGCCATCGCATTTGCATAATCATTAGCTGCAAATTGCGCATCTCCATTAGCCACCGATGCCTGTGCGCTTCCACCTGTTGGAGAAGTCCAACCAAATATATTTACTCCTTTACTGCATCCGCCAATTAAAAAAGCCAGGCAGACCAAACCCAGACTACACCAAACAACTTTTTTCATACAACACCCCCTTTTATTATATTAATAGGTATTAATAGGGACAGACACCCTATTTTTATTTGTAATGACTTACATATTGTTTTTTTTAATTATACACTATTTCTTATTTTTTTACAACAAAAAAAGAACAGAATTTTGCAATTGCTTCTTTATGATTTCTCACTTTTAATTTCTTATAAATATTACACGAATTATTTTTTACAGTCTTTTCAGAAACATTCAAAGTTACTGCTATTTCTTTATTTGTTTTACCTTGACTTAAAAACTTTAATATTTTCTTATCTCTGTCCGTTAAACCATATTCTTCCGTCATCTCCGCCCATCCAAAAGATAACTTTCTTATCTCTTTTACCAATAAACAAATTATCTCATGGGGAAGTAAAACCCCTTCTTTTAAAAGATATTTCATTGCATTTTCTATCTTTTCAACTCCCCATTTAGAAGGAATATAGCCATCTGCTCCGGCTATAATATTCCTTAAAATCCCTTCTTTTGAATCTTCATGCTCGTATATTAAGACAACTTTTGAGTTTGAAAACATATCTTTTACACACTTTATAGCCCCTCTTTCATCTACAGTTGTTTCACCCAGAAATACTACATCCGGTTGAAAATCATTAACTTTAGCGGCATCTTTAATATCAAATACACTTTTCACCGTGTACCGTTCTTTAAAAATATTTTTTAAAGCATCGATTATTATTTCACTATTTTCAATGATTAAAATTTTCATTAAATCTCCTTATCCTATCATTTTTTTTATTATATTCTCGGTTTCTTTTAATACTTTACTTAAATCATTCACAGATTTTGCTCCTCCCTCGGCTAAATCAACCCGGCCTCCACCACTTCCACCAATTATTTTTGCAATTTCTTTAATTATAAATGACGCATTTATTTTTTCTAATAAGTCTTTTGTAATCATACATATATAACTTAATTTATTATCTTTTGTCGTAAACAAGACGACACAGCAAGTTTTAAGTTTATCTTTTATTTTATCTCCTATATCTCTTAATAAACCCAGATCAAGATTATCTATACTTTTTATAACCACATTTATATTTTTTATTTGCTGGACATCCTTTAAAATTTCATCAACCTTAAACAATCCTTCTCCTCTTTTTAATCTATCAACCTCTTTTTCTAAACTCTTTATAGTCTCTATCATTTTCTCTATTCTATCTGGAATTTCTTTGTATTTGATATTTAAAACAGCAGAAATATCTTTTAATATTTTCTCTTGCTCTCTTATCATCTTATATGAACCGATGCCGGCTCTGGCTTCTATTCTTCTTATACCGGAGGCGGCACTACTTTCTGAAATGATTTTAACAAGTCCAATTTCCCCAGTATTTTTTACATGCGTTCCACCACAAAGTTCCAGACTAATATCTCCTATCGCCACCACCCTGACAAGTTCACCATATTTTTCCCCAAAAAACGCAAGAGCACCTGTTTTCTTTGCCTCTTCAATTTTCATTTCTTTTATTAGAACAGGTAAATTCTGAATTATCTTTTCATTTATTATTTGTTCCACTTTATCTAACTCTGTTTTTGTCAATGCTTTATAATGTGTAAAATCAAACCTAAAATAATCAGATTCCACATATGAACCAGATTGAGTTACATTGCCACCTAATACTTCTCTTAACGAATGCTGAAGTAAATGTGTGGCCGTATGGTGTCGCATTATAGATTTTCTTCTTTCTATATCCACTACGGCCTTCACCCTATCGCCAATTTTAATCTTACCTTCTTTAATTTTTACCATATGAACAATTATCTTTTGAAGATATTTCTCGGCAACTAAAACAAAACCCTCAAAACCGTCTTTTTTAATTAATCCAGTATCTCCCGTCTGCCCACCCGACTCGCCATAAAATGGTGTTTTATCAAATATTAAAGATACTTCTTCATTAGTCGCAGACTCTTTCACCAGAACATTCCCTTTTAATATTCCAACTACCTTTGACTCTATCTCAAAAGTTTCGTACCCAACAAATTCAGTTTTACTAAACTGATTAAGCATAGAAGATACTTCTTTATCTCCTGTGCCTTTCCACGATAACCTTGCTTTTTCTTGTTGTTCTTCTAATAATTTTTTAAAAACATCTTCATCTACTTTAATACCTTTTTCTCCAACAATCTCTTTGGTTAGATCCAATGGAAAACCAAAAGTATCATAAAGTTTAAATGCTTCTTCAGCCGGTATTTCTTCCTTATACTTTTCCATAAGTTCATTTAAAATATTCATACCCTGAACTAAAGTTTCATGAAATCTTTCTTCTTCTTGTCCTACTATTTGACTGATATTTGTTCTTCTCTCATTTAATTCAGGATAAGTATCTTTCATCATATCAGCTACATGGCCAACTAACTTATATAAAAATGGTTTTTCAATTCCAAGCAATTTGCCAAACCTAACCGCTCTTCTAATCATTCTTCTTAAAACATATCCTCTCCCTTCATTAAGAGGAAAAACACCATCACCTATTAAAAATGTTATGGCTCTTATATGGTCTGTGATTATCTTTATCTGAACATCTTTTTTAGCATCTTCTTTATGTCTAACTTCTGTCAGATTTGCTACTTCTACAATTATTGGCTTTATTATATCTATATCAAAAATATTATTAACATTTTGCAAAATAGATGCCATTCTCTCCAATCCCATTCCGGTATCAACCCCTCTTTTAGCCAGAGGGTGCAAATTTCCAGAAGAATCAGCATTATAACTAGGAAAGACTAAATTCCAAAATTCGTCAAAACGGTCGCAATCACATCCGGGTCTGCAATTTTTATGACCACATCCAGATGAAGGACCAAAATCAATATATATTTCACTGCAAGAACCACAAGGTCCACCAGCACGGCTAACCGGCCCCCAGAAATTGTCTTTTTTATCTAACTTAACTATTTTACTTTCCGGTATGGCTAGATGCTTATTCCAGATATCAAATGCTTCATTATCCTCTTTATAAACACTTATCCATAAAGAATCCTTTGGGAGTTTTAAAACTAAATTAACAAACTCCCAGGCCCACTCAATTGCTTCTTTCTTAAAATAATCCCCAAAAGAAAAATTTCCAAGCATTTCAAAAAATGTATGATGTCTGGATGTCTGACCTACTCTTTCCAAATCGTCAGTTCTGAAACATTTCTGGCAGGTAACAGCACGAGTAAATTCAATCTTCCCCTCTGTAACATACATTGGTTTAAACTGAACCATACCGGCTGAGGTAAAAAGCAATGTTGGATCATTTGATGGAATAAGAGAATCACTTGGTTTTATAATATGACCCTTATTCTTAAAAAACTCTAAAAATAATTTTCTTATCTCGCTTGTTTTCATCTCTAATCCTTTAATCGCAAGTCAATTCCCCCTTAATAAAGGGGGTCAGGGGGTTGTTCTTTATTCTTCATAATCAATTTTCTTTATCAAGCTTTTTATTACTCTTATAGTCGTATCAAAATTATAACCTCGTCTAAGTAAAAATCCTTGTAATCTTCTCACTACAATTTTTTCATCAAGTTTTTTATAAATTTTTATCCTTTTTCTGGCTAATTCTAAAGCAATTTTATACTCATCAACATCACTAAAAACTTTCTCGACCACATCATCAATTATCTTTTTGTCTATACCTTTTTGCCATAACTGTCTTTTAATTAATATTTTACCCGCTTTCTTAAAATTTAATCTATCAGATGTAAAATCCAATGCATATTTTTCATCATTTATTAAATCAGAATCTTCAATTTCTTGGACAACTTCTTTTATGACATCTTCATTATAACTTTTTTTCTTTAACTTATCTATTATTTCTTTCTTAGTTTTAGAACTTTGAAAAAGCAAATAATAAACATAATTTTTGGCTTTTTGTTTTTGTTCCATTATATCCAACCCTCTCTACTCTTTTAAGTAAGTATTCAGTGAAAGCCCTCTAATTTTTAATTCCCCCTTAATAAAGGGGGTTAGGGGGTTGTTCTTTTATAAACTCTTCTAAAGCATCATCCCATGTCCTCAGGCTAATCCCTATCCTCTCCAAATTATGGTTTTTTAATGCTGAGAACAATGGCCTTTTTGCTTTGGAATGTATTGAGTTAGATTTTACAGGTTTAATATCTGCTTTTAATCCTGCAATCTCTACTATTTTCTTTGCCCATTCATACCTTGAACAGTATCCAGTATTTGCAGTATGATATAAACCATATTTACCGGTTTCTATTATTTTTTTTATCAATTCCGCTAAATCTAAAGTATATGTAGGTGAACCTATCATATCATCAGGAACACTAATTATTTCATTATTCTTTGCCTTTTGTATTATCTTTGTTACAAAATTTTCACGATTCTTACCATACAATAAAGATGTTCTTAATATATAAAAATTACTAATCTGTCCTTTTACCAAAATCTCACCTGCTAATTTTGACCTTCCATACACTCCGGATGGATGGACTTCATCATCTTCTATATATGGCTCTTTCTTCTTACCATCAAATACATAATCAGTACTTATATGAATTAAGGGAATATTTAACTCACGACAGCAAACGGCTATGTGCCATGACCCTACAGCATTAATTGAATATGCTCTTTCTATATTATTTTCACATCCATCAACATCTGTATATGCAGAAGCATTTATGGCTATATCTGGTTTTACATCAAATAACTTTTTAACTTCATCAAAATTTTTTATATCGGCTTTTATAAACTTCTCAGAAGTTTGAGGGATTAAATCTGTTAAGAATAACTCGTATTTAGAACTACCAAAAATTCTTAATATGTCATAACCTAACATTCCACTTGCACCAAATAGTAAAATTTTCATATCAGTTTAGTCCACCACCATTTATTATTTAAATACCATTTAATCGTTTGTTTTAATGCGGTTTCAAAATTGTATTTAGACTTAAATCCTAATCTCTTAACCTTATTACAATTTATGGAGTATCTAAAATCATGCCCTAATCTGTCTTTTATGAAAGTTATGAGACTTTTTGGTTTATCTAAGTATTTCAAGATAAGATTTGTTATTTCAAGATTCGTTTTTTCGTTTTCTCCACCAATATTATAAATTTCTCCTGTTTTTCCTTTATGTAAGACTAAATCTAGACCAGCACAGTTATCCTCAACATAAATCCAGTCCCTTATGTTTTTTCCGGTCCCATAAACGGGCAAATTTTTATTCATTAAAGCATTTGTTATAAAAAGCGGCATAACTTTCTCTGGAAACTGATATGGCCCAAAGTTATTAGAACTTCTTGTTATTAAAACAGAAAGTTTAAAAGTCGCATAATAAGACATCGCCAGTAAATCAGCACTGGCCTTACTTGCTGAATATGGACTACTTGGGGCTAAATTATCATTTTCCTTAAAAGAACCGGATAATATACTGCCATACACCTCATCAGTGCTTATCTGTAAAAATTTCTTAATATTATTTTTTTTTGCAACCTCAAGCAGGATGTAAACTCCATGGAAATTTGTTTTTATAAAAGAAGAAGGATCCGATATTGACCTATCTACATGAGTTTCTGCAGCAAAGTTTACAACTGCATCACAATTTTTCATAACTTTTTCTACAGTATTAAAATTACATATATCTCCTTTAACAAATTTATATCGTGAGTTTTTTTCAAGATTTTTTAAATTATCTAAATTACCCGCATATGTAAGTTTATCTAAGTTAATAATACAATAATTAGAATACTTTTTTAATATATACCTGATAAAATTACTTCCAATAAATCCGGCACCACCGGTAACAAGAATTCTCATATTTATCCATCCTTCCTTGCCCAATCGTATTTAATCTTTTTTGTATGTGCTGACAATCTGAATTCATCAGGAGTTTTGTAATTATAAACCTCTGTAGGACAATTAATTATTATACATTCATCTTCACTTATACATTTAAAGCCATGAAAGACCTTTGGTGGGATCTGAAGTAAGATTGAATTATGAACTCCCATAAAAAATTCATTTATTTCTTTATAAGTTGGTGATTTTTTTCTCCCATCATACAGAACAACCTTAGCCATTCCAGATACAACAACAAAATTATCTGTCTGGATCTTATGGTAATGCCACGCTTTTACAACACCAGGATATGCTGTAGTCACATATGTCTGTCCAAATTTTATGAAAACTTCATCATCGCATCTTAACATTTCCATCAGTTTTCCTCTTTCATCAGGTAAAACTTTTAATTTTTTTATTTTCACTCCATTTATCATATTCCCCCCTATATTTTATTTAACTACCTAATTAATCACGAACCTAATCACGAACCTAATTATATCAAGATAAAATATAGCCTAAGCTTCTTCCCCTGCCTTCACTTCTAATTACTTTTAAATCTACCAATTTCTTGATTTCTTTCAACGCAGCACGGTCCGAAAATTTAAACATATCTCTAATATTTTTATTTGTTATCTTTTCATTTTGATTTATAAATTCCACAATCCTCATCTGTCTTTCTGTTAGTGCTATCTGTCCTCGTTTTGATTTTCTCAATCTTTCACTGCTTAATCTTACAACCCTTTCTTTAACTGTATCAATACTTACATTAACACCTTCGGTAAAATATTCAAGCCATTTAGTTAAATCAAGATTTTTCTGATTCACACTCTGTAATGCTTTATAGTATGCTTGACGGTTGGAATCATAATAATCATCAAGACAGAAAAATTGTTTTATATCAAAACCTCTTAAGAAGAGTATCAAACTTACTAAAACTCGCGCAGTTCTACCATTTCCATCAATAAAAGGATGAATTCTAAAGTCGGCATGATTCTCCAGTGTGCCTCTGGTTAACATTTTATGAATATCAAGAACATTCTTCTCAGTAATTACTTTTCCATCTGTCAACTTATCAATTTTTCCAAGAACATTTAAGTAATTCAGCACTTCTTGCTTATCTTTTCTTGTAGCCATAACTTCTCTACCTAATGCTAATTCATTTACCTGTTCCAGAGATAACCTATTACCTTCAATACTTGTAGACGAATGAGCACTACGAACTATTGCTTCTTTACGAATAATCACTTCCCATTTAGGTATCAATGGCGAATGAAGAATCAATTCTCTTGCACTAGAAATTTTAGTTAAAAGATTTACTATTTTATTATTATATTTAAATTTTGGTTTAAACATTTTTTAACCTTTTTATTTTAACATTACATTTATCTAATTGAAATTCTACCATGATTCTTAAGAACTTCCATAATTGTTAAAAAACTATCCTGCCATTTATCTTTTGGAACATCTTCAGTAATACCTACAATTAATCTATCTAATGGCTTTGCTTGTTCAAGTATTTCCAAAGTTGTTTTTTTAATCTCTTCCTTGCTTCTAACATGAATAGAAGAAGGAAAATTGATCCATAAAATTTTATCCGGCCAAATATCCAGGGCTTCTTTTACGGTCATATCTGTATCTGGAGATGGAGTAAATGCTTCAATATAATCCAACCCTGATTTAGCCATAAGAGAAGCTATCAGTTTATTATTACCATCAAAATGTGACCCGGCTAATTTCCCGTTCTTGTGCATCACTTCCGAAAATTCCTGATAATGAGGTAAAAAATACTTCTCAAAACGTTCTAGGCCAACTATCTCAGCAGCAACATTTCCTCCATAATTAGCATGTAATGCCGGAGATTTTGCTATTATAGGATAAATTTTTCTCCTATCATCAACAAGGTGCTTGTAAAGTTTTAAAACCTCATCACGATTTTCTGCCCACTCAATGGAAAAATTTTCAATCCCCATAATAGAAATCATTATCTCTTGTAATGGTTCATATCCTCCTACATCTGCTCTTAGTATAATATCATCCCCTGCATATTTTTGTTCTTTTAAAAAAGATTCATAGTTGGGCATGTAAACCCTATTTCTTATCATAAATTCTATAGCCTTATAATCCTCTTTGCTTTTAAAAATTTTTTGTTCTTCCCAATGAGTATATCCAACTGCTGTATCTATACTCTGTCGAATCTGGATAAAGAAAAGATTGCCAACAGGAGTTTGTATATCAGTACGAATTTTATTCAATCCATTTTCTTCATAATGAGTGACTACTTCTTTTACATCTGGAGATTCCATCTTATGAACATTTAACCTTTTCACTATGCATAATCCTTCATTTCTAAGTTTTCTTTCTATCTCACATTGGGGGATCATACTCTCATAAACTGTAAAAGGAACATAATCTGCTTTCTTTTTAAGCAAGACCGCTTCTACTCTTTCTTTTGGCGACATAAATTCTTTCATGTTTTATTAGCACCATACAATGCTACCATTTTATTTGTTTCAAACCAACCTTCAATAGAAGAACCTGCATCAGCCCACCATCCTTCAAGAATATCGCAATTAAGCAGTCCTCTTTTTAAATAAATATTATTCACATCTGTAATTTCTAATTCTCCTCTTTTGGAAGGTTCTAATGTCTTAACAATTTTAAATATATCACTGTCGTATAAATATATACCAATTACTGCATAATTCGAGATGGGTTTTTTAGGCTTTTCCACTATTCTTACAATTTTATTATTTTTAAACTCCGGCACACCATAATTTTCCGGGTCTTTAACTTCTTTTAATATTATTCTTGCTCCTTTTTTAACTTTTTCAAAATTTTTAACTATCTTTATAATATTACCACCTATTATATTATCTCCCAGAAATACTACAACCTTATCATCCTCCGCAAAATGTTCGGCTAAACCTAATGCTTCGGCTATCCCACCCTCGCCTTTTTGGTAGGCATAGTTAATATGTTTTAATCCAAAATCCTTGCCATTACCAAGCAATCTTAAAAAATCACCCGCATTATTCCCTCCTGTAACTATCATCATATCTGTTATCCCGGCATTGACTAATGCTTCAACAGGATAAAAAATCATTGGCTTATTATAAACCGGAAGCAAATGTTTATTTGTAATTCTTGTTAATGGAAAAAGTCGTGTCCCAAGCCCACCAGCTAAAATAATTCCTTTCATCATTCCTCCTCATCTTTTTGTTGGTATTGTCAAAAATCTTTTGACAATACCGTAATTTTTTGTAAACGATAATACTCAAGGGCAACTTCATCGCCAATACGATATCTTTCACTGCGGTCAGGACTTCGTTTATTATACTCATTGTTCTACCCCATCTAAAAGTTTTCGTATCTGTTCAGGTGCTGGTAATTCTTTCTGAAGATTTTTTGGTAATGTTCGCGTTATACGATATTGTGCAACCGCAATTGGTTTATTGCTTTCCTTTAATGCATATTCAACAATTGTGCGTTTTTTATCTTTACATAGTATAATACCGATTGATGAGTTTTCATCTTTTTCCCTGATAATTTTATCCAAAGCAGCTAAATAAAATTGCATCTTCCCCACATATTCAGGTATAAATTTACCGACTTTCAGTTCAATGGCAACCAAACATTTTAATCGGCGATGATAGAGTAGAATATCAATAAAAAATTCCTCGCCTTCTATTTCTAAACGAAATTGATTGCCCATAAATGCAAATGTTCCACCCATTTCTACAAGAAACCTGTTAACTTTGACTATTAATGCCCGTTCAAGTTCCATTTCACTGTGTTCTTCGCCAAGTTCAAGAAAATCAAACATATATTCATCTTTAACTGCTAATTTCGCCTGATTTTTTATTTTTTCAGGTAATGTTTTGTTGAAATTTGTCTGATTCAACAATGTTTTCTCGTAACTCTGATTTTCAATCTGATGAATAAGAACATTTTTACTCCACCCCATTCGCTTAGTCATATGGATATAGAATTCTCGCTCAAGATTATCTTTACAGATTTCCATAATAATTATGTTATGAGCCCATCCTATTTCTTGCACCAGTGGTGCAAGTTTTTCAATATCTTTATACTGCAAATAAAATTTCCGCATTCGCCAGAGATTGTCTTTTGAATAGCCCTGTACACCAGGAAATTCAAGTTGTAAATCTTTTGACAAATTCTCCACAATGGATTTACCCCATCCATACTGCTTTTGCCGTCCAACAATCATCTTGCCAATGTCCCAGTAAAGACGGATCATTTCCTTATTGACCGTTTTCAGGGCTTCATATTGTGCAGAACGAATTCGCTGTTTTATTTCATTTAGAAGAGCACCATAATTAGATGCTTTTAATATTTTTATCATGTCTATTCTCTTGTTTCTCTTTAACAGGTTTATCTTAACTCCATTCTTTAAGGTTTTTCCATTATTTTCCCATCACATTTACATACTTCTGCCTAAACTTAGGAACATACCATTTTATAAAATTATACGATATGCCAATTGGGGCTATTTTTATTCCGTTAATTCTATTATCAACGACAACTAAAGCATCAGGAACATAAAGAAAGACATATGGCACATCATCTGCTAATATTTTATGGATTTTATAATAAATCTTTTTTCTTTTTTCTATATCAAAAGTTCTTCTACCTTCAACTAACAATTTATCTATTTTTTGATTTTTATATGATACAAAATTATATTCTTTCTCTTTTATTTTTGAAGAATGCCATATATCATAACAATCAGGGTCCCGACTAAGCGACCAGCCTAAGACCACTGCATCAAATTTTTTCTTATCAATATATTCATTTATAAATGCAGTCCAGGCTATTATTCTTATCTCAACCTTTATACCAATTTTAGCGAGTTGCTGTTGTATTATCTGAACAACTAATTCTCTTGGCTTATTACCTTGGTTTGTCATTAACATAAATTCAAATTTTTTCCCGTCTTTATCAAGAAGACCATCATTATCTGAATCAGACCATCCTGCTTCTTTAAGTTTTTCCCTGGCTATGTTTAGATCATATGGAAGACTAGTAACATTTGAATTATACGCCCATGATTCAGGTGGAAAGGGCCCTGTTGATTCTCTTCCTAACCCAAGTAAGACACCATCTATAATATCTTTTTTATTAATAGCATATGAAATTGCCTGTCTTACTTTTTTATCTGAAAACAAAGGAGAAAGTAAATTAAATCCCAGATATGTATATGCAAATGCAGGATATCTGTATTTATTGATTTTACTATTAAACTTTGATGTGTTTGCCTGAGTTTTATACAAGTCGGGTGTTAATCCCATCATATCTATTCCACCTGATTTTAATTCCATAAATTGCACGGACTGGTCTGGTATTATTCTATACAGGTATTTATCAATATATGATCTACCTTCAAAATAATTATCATAGTATTCCAAGGAAATTTTTTCTGCTGTCTTCCATTCTTTAAATCTATAAGGACCTGTTCCAACAGGATTTCTATTAAATTTTGCAGTATTTATATCAAGATTTTTTAATAAATGCTTGGGTAAAATACCCGTTCCCCAACTTTCAAGCGCAGGAGCAAAAGGTTCCGAATATTCTACTTGAACAGTATATTTATTTATTATTTTAAATATTTTTATGATTTCATAATTACTTTTATAAGGACTTTTAGTATTTGGATCTGTTAATTTTTTATAAGTAAACTCAACATCCTCTGCGGTTAGTTCTACTCCATCCTGCCATTTCACACCTTTTCTTAAATAAAATGTAATAGTTAGTCCATCTTTTGAAACATCCCATCTTTCAGCTAAATCTCCAATAAGTTTTATATCTTTATCATATTTAACTAATCCATTAAATACCAATCCGGCTATATCTGACGAGGCAGAATCAGTAAGTAAAATGGGATTTAAAATTGACGCATCACCTATTGAAGAATCAACTAAAGTATCACCATATGTTGAAGTATCAGTTTTATTTAATGCTTTATCTTCAGATTGTCTCATATCCTCCTGAAACTTCTTCATATCTTCAACCATACTTTTTGTAAAAATATATCCTCCAACGGCAACAATAATGGTTATTCCTAATGCAAGTATTATAAGTTTTCTCATATTTTCCCCCTGATAGTGCCATTGATATTATCAAAAATCTCTTTAAAAAAAAACGGCGATTAACAACAATTGAATAATAAATTGATGCACTTAAAAAAGGAACTTTTATGCTGCAACTTTTTTCTTTTTACGATAATTTATTTTGAGCCCTTTCAAATCAGCTTTCACAAAAGTAGTATATGACTGCATCGTGTGCAAAAAGAAAGCTGATTATTGAGGTATCCAGATAAATCTTTAGTCTTCTCATTGAAACACTCCTATTAAATTATAAAAAGTGTAAATGCAGCAGATTACCTTTCTTTGGAATTAGAAAAACTCCTCTAATAATATATGTTCCTGACAGAAACTTCATTTTTTCTCTGGTGTAACTTGTAAAATCGGTGGAATTACACCTTTTTTTTCTGGTGTAACTTGTGAAAGTGGTGGAATTGCTTCTTTTGATTCTTCTTTTTGTAATTCTTCTTGTAGTTTATTGGATGACTTACTCAAAGAATATGGTAAAGTTGCAAGTAATATCGAAGTAATCATAAAAACAACAGCCAATACTGTTGTAACCTTAGTTAAAATTGTCTTCCCTCCTGTTGGTCCAAAAAGTGTCTGACTTACTCCACCACCAAATACGGAACCTATATCTGAACCCTTACCTGATTGCAAAAGTACTATGAGCACAAGAAATACACAAGCCAAAACATGTAAGATTGTCAGGATGGTAATAATCATTTTAGCCTCCTATTTTCTTTCAAATTTTACTATTTTTGTAAACGATTCTGATTCCAAACTTGCTCCACCAACTAAAGCACCGTCAATATCTTCCTCAGCCATTAGTTCTGAAATATTATCGGGCTTTACACTTCCACCATACTGGATACGAATGGATTCTGAAAGTTCTTTATTGTATAATTTTAGCAAGATACCTCTTATAAATCTATGAACTTCCTCGGCTTCCTGAGGTGTGGCATTCTTGCCTGTTCCAATAGCCCACACAGGTTCATAGGCAATAACAATCTTTAATACTTCTTCTGCTGTTAAATTTTTCAAGCATCCAGTAACCTGTTTCTTTACAACTTCATTTGTGATTCCTTTTTCTTTTTCGTCCAAGATTTCTCCAACACAAACTATCGGAAATAATCCTTCTAAAAGCACAGCTTTTACCTTTTTATTTATTAATTCATCTGTTTCTTTAAAAAACTGTCTTCTTTCAGAATGACCAACGATCACATAATGACATCCAGCATCTTTTAACATACCCGGAGAAATTTCGCCTGTCCAGGCTCCTTTCTTTTCAAAATAACAGTTTTGAGCACCAACTTTTATATTACTCCCTTTTAAAAATTGATACACAGAAGATATAGATAAAAAAGGAGGACATATAACTATATCAATATCATTAACATCTACTAATTTAAATCTCAAATCTTTTACCAGATCCAGTGATTCATTTACATTTTTATTCATCTTCCAATTACCCGCAATGATCGGCTTTCTCATTTTTTTCCTCCTTATGTCCCTCTTTAATTCCCCCTTAATAAAGGGGGTTAGGGGGTTGTTTTTAACTTCCCATGTTTTTAACTGACATCTCTTGCGCGAAATTTTAACCTTAACAACCCCCTTGATCCCCCTTTATTAAGGGGGAATATAACCCCATTTACTCTTACCTTTCATACTACCTTGACTTTCAATAATGCAAATAAATAATATTATGACTTACTTTAATGTAAATAAATAATGTTAGGAATAGTTGGTTGCGTAAGCAACCAGACTAGCAATAGTTGCCCGCATTAGGCGGGCAGACTATGATTTTCTCTCTCATTGATTTTATATGCTGAGGAGTTGTACCACAACACCCACCAATGATATTTGTGCCCGCGTCTATTAGATGTGGGATATAAGATGACATAACTTCGGGTGTCCCATCGTAGACGACCACACCATTCTTTAATACAGGAAGTCCAGCATTTGGCTCAGCCATGATAAACTTGTTAGTTTCTTTCTTTATGGCTTTAACTACTTCTATCATATTTTTAATTCCACTGCCACAATTTGTGCCTATAATATCAGCACCTCCCTTTTCAAGTTCTTCGACCATTGTCTTAACATCAACTCCCATAACTGTCTTAATACCATTTTTATTTACTTCAAATGTCATAAGTGAAGCTACAGGTAAATCTGAATTTTCTTTTGCTGCTTTTGTGGCTAAAACTACTTCTTCTATTGAAATCATCGTTTCAATTATAATTAAATCCACTCCACCTTCAATCAGGCATAAGACTTGTTCTTTAAAAACATTGTATACTTCTTCACTCGTTAAATCACCTAATGGTTCAAGTAAGGAACCTGTAGGACCTAGATTACCTGCAATAAAAACATTGTCTTTGGCTACCTTTCTTGCATTTTTTACTGCGTTAACATTAATCTCTTTAATTTTTCCTTCTAAGTTAAATTTAGATAGTTTTATCTTATTTGCACCAAAAGTATTTGTAAGAATAATATCAGCACCAGCATCTATATACTCCAGATGAATATCAGTTACTATATCCGCCTTGGTTATATTCCAGTACTCCGGACATTCACCAAGTGACAGTCCATGTTTTTGAAGCATTGTCCCCAGAGCACCATCGCCCAATAATATTTTCTCTTTTAACAGTTCTAGAATACTCTTCATATTTATATTTCCCTCATTTTTTCACTTCTTTCACTTTCCCCACTTTTTCCACTTTCTTTAACAAATCAGGTAAGTACTCTTCAACAAAAGCCCACATCTCTTGCTCTGATATGGCCGTAGTTCTACCACTTACATATTCAGTATCTATCCACAATTTTATACTCTTCACAGCCGGATGACTTTTTTCGATTTTACTCGTTCCTTTAAGATTTAATCTACTATTAATCCAAAAAGTTATACCAGAAAGTCCTGATTTATCTGTTATTTCAACATCAACTTCTCTTTTTAATATCTTTTTAGTATCAAATATATTGTAAATTTCTTCATTTTTCATTATTCCATCTGCATGAATTCCTGCTTTAGTTACATTAAAATTCGCACCAACAAATGGCTGATTCTTTGGAATCTTATAGCCAATCTCTTCCTCAAAATATTTCGTAATATCAGCAATAATTGTTGTATCCATTCCATTTGTTGTTCCTCTTAATTCAATGAATTCTATAACAAGTGATTCCAAAGGAGTATTACCGGTTCTTTCGCCTATACCCAGGAGCGAACCATTAGCCACACCACAACCATATAGCCAGGCTGTTGAAGCATTGATTACTGCTTTATGAAAATCATTATGTCCATGCCATTCTAAATATTCGGACGGAACACCTGCAAGTTCCGTTAAACCATAACAAAGACCCTTAACACTTCTTGGTAAGGCAACTCCCGGATAAGTTACACCATAACCTAATGTATCACATGCTCTAATTTTAACTGGAATATTGGCCAGCTTAGATAACTTCATAAGTTCCAGTGCAAATGGAACCACAAAACCATAAAAATCTGCTCTGGTAATATCTTCAAAATGGCATCTTGGAATTATGCCCAGACTAAGCGCAGATTTAACTATTCCCAAATAATCATCCATCGCTTGTTTTCTACTTTTTTTTAATTTTAAAAATATATGATAATCCGAAACAGATGTAAGTATGCCTGTTTCTTTTAATCCCATGTCTTTTACAAGTTTAAAATCTTCTTTAACGGCTCTAATCCATCCTGTGATTTCAGGAAACTTGTATCCTCTCTCCCTGCATTTATCTACAGCCTTTCTGTCTTTTTCAGTATACAGGAAAAATTCACATTGCTTTATCATTCCATTAGAACCACTTAGTTTATGAAGCATCGTATATAAATCTACAATTTGTTTCACTGTAAACGGTGGTAAACTCTGCTGCCCATCCCTGAAAGTAGTATCAGTCATCCAGATTTCTTCAGGTGTATTCATGGGCACAATCCTATGGTTAAAAGGAATCTTTGGAACTTCGCCATATGAATATATGTCTCTGTATAAATTTGGAATTTCAGGATTCTGCAACTGATATTTATACTCATCCTGTTCTAAAGTCTTACTATTCTTATTAAATTTAAGCATAATTTCCCCCTTATTTATTCTAACGTAGTCCAAATCTGACAAATAGAGTCGGGGTCGTCCCTGACCCCGACATACCCGCCGGCTAAAGCCTGCAACTACAATAATTTCTATTTTATCATATTTTAAGTATCTTTTACAATAAAAATCAATTGCAATAATAAAAAAAGTATGGTATCATATCAAATAAGGGGAAAAAAATGGCAAAAAATATAACACTAATTAGAGGAGATGGAATTGGTCCTGAAATTGCTGAAGTAGTAAAAAAATGTATAGAAGCAACTGGATTTGAAGTCATCTGGGAAGAAGTAGATGCCGGCATAGATATTATGAAAAAAGAAGGAACCCCTTTACCGGAAAAAGTTATTGAATCTATTAAAAAAAATAAAGTTGCATTAAAAGCACCCGTGACCACTCCGGTTGGCACAGGTTTTAGAAGTGTAAATGTTGCCTTAAGACAAAGATTAAACCTCTTCGCCTGTGTTAGACCATGCAAAACATATGAAGGGGTTCGTTCTAAATATAAAAATATTGATTTAGTTATAATTAGAGAAAATACTGAAGATTTATATTCTGGAATTGAGTTTGAGGAAGGTGATGAAAAAACAAAAATATTAATAAATGGGATAAATGATTTAACAGGTAAAACAATCAAAGAAGACTCTGGAATAAGTATTAAACCAATATCTATTTCAGCCACCAGAAAAATAGTTCAATATGCTTTTGAATATGTAATAAAAAATAAAAGAAAAAAAGTTACTGCTGTTCATAAAGCAAACATAATGAAATTTACTGATGGCTTATTTCTTGAAGTGGCCAGAGATGTTGCCAAAAAATATTCAAACATAGAATTTAACGATGTGATCATTGATAATATGTGTATGCAGTTAGTGCAAAAGCCAGACCTATATGATGTTTTGGTCCTGCCAAATCTATATGGAGATATAATATCTGACTTATGTGCTGGATTAGTTGGCGGATTAGGTATTGCTCCCGGTGCAAATATTGGAGATGATCTGGCCGTATTTGAAGCAGTGCATGGCAGTGCTCCAAAATATAAAGGATTAAATAAAGTTAATCCAACGGCTTTAATACTTTCCGGTGTTTTAATGTTAAGGTATATTGGGGAAACTGAAAAAGCAGATAAACTTGAATTGGCCGTAACAGAAGTTATAAAAGAAGGTAAATATGTAACTTACGATATGAAAGAAAATAGAAATGATAAAACTGTTGTTGGAACAAAAGAAATGGGAGAAGCAATAATAAGACAATTAAAAATTTAATTGGGAGGTTTATGAATAAATATAAAGTTAGTATTATCGGCGCTGGACAGGTTGGTGGAATTATTGCTTTTTTACTCGTTCAAAAGGGATTAGCCGATGTTTGTCTTTTTGATATCATTGAAGGATTGCCTCAAGGAAAAGCACTTGATATAAATCAAACTGCCGGGGTTGAAAAATTTGATTCAAAAGTAATTGGTAGTAATAAATATGAAGATATAAAAGATAGTAATATTGTAGTCATCACAGCAGGAATTGCTCGAAAGCCAGGAATGAGCAGGGAAGATTTGTTTAAGACTAATGCTAATATAGTAAAAAATGTTGCTTGTAATATTAAAACTTATTCACCAAACTCAATTATAATTGTTGTCACAAATCCTCTTGATGTCCTGGCATATTTAATCTATAAAATAACTGGTTTTAATAAAAATAAAGTTATGGGAATGGCTGGATTATTAGACTCGGCTAGATTTGCATACTTTATATCAAAGGAGTTAAATGTCTCTATAAAAGATATCTCGTCTATGGTTCTGGGAAGTCATGGAGATTCAATGGTACCAATTCCCAGAGACACGACAGTTAATGGTATTCCTATTACGGAATTATTATCTCCAGACAAAATATCTGAGTTATCACAAAAAACCCGTGATGGTGGTGCAGAGATTGTAGCCTTACTTAAAATTGGAAGTGCCTATTTTGCCCCAGGAAGTTGTGTGACGGCGATGATTGAAAGTATATTAGAAGACCAAAAACGAATACTACCCTGCAGTGTTCTTTTAGAAGGAGAATATGGATTATCCGATGTATTCATTGGAGTTCCTGTTAAATTGGGTAAAGATGGAGTTGAAGAAGTTATTAAACTAAAATTAACGAATCAGGAATTAGAAGCGTTAAAAAAATCAGCAGGAATTATTAAAGAAGGACTTAAAAGTATACTATGACCTTCACAGAAAAGCAAATAAGTGATATTGTTAAAAATCTTTGTTTAAAAGCAAATTTTAATTTACGAAAAGATGTACAACATTCCCTACAAAAAGCATATCTAAATGAAAGCAATTCAAAAGCAAAATATATCTTAGGAATTTTAATTGAAAATTACAAAATCGCTGAAAAAGAAAATATACCCATCTGCCAGGATACTGGTTTAGTGGTAGTTTTTGTAGAAATAGGCCATAATGCCCAAATAAAATGTAATTTAACAGATGCTATAAATAAAGGAATTAAACTTTCATATAAAGATGGCTATTTAAGAAAATCAATTGTTTCCGACCCTATCATCAGAAAAAACACCAAGACAAACACTCCCGCAGTTATTCACTATAATCTTGTAAAGGGAAATAAACTTAAAATACAAGTTCTCCTTAAGGGTTTTGGTTCTGAAAATAAGTCAAAAATATTCATGTTAAACCCAACGGCTACAAACGAAGACATAATACATTCGGTTATTTCATCTATAAAATCTGCAGGTCCTGATGCTTGTCCTCCATATGTAGTTGGAATAGGAATTGGTGGAGATTTATCAAAAGCAGTATATTTATCTAAAAAAGCATTACTTTATCCAATAGGATTTTGGTCAGATAAAGTACATTTAAAAAATATAGCAAAAAAAATATTTCAATTAGGCCATAAACTTAATATCGGACCATCTGGTGTTGGTGGCAAGACTACTTTACTTGGAGTAAATATTCTATCTTATCCAACACATATCGCTGGAATGCCTTTGGCCGTAAATATTAGTTGTCATGCATTAAGGAGTGCGGAAATTACTTTATGAAAAAAATAAGTCTACCACTAAATAAAAAAGATATCACAAAGTTAAAATCTGGTGACCTCGTCCTTTTATCGGGTAAAATAATCACCGGAAGAGACCAGGCACATAAAAGATTAGTTGAGGCCATATTAAAAAAAGAAAAATTACCCGTCCGATTAAAAGGACAAACTATTTATTATATGGGACCAACACCGGCTAAACCCGGCGAGGTCATCGGCTCATGCGGACCGACCACAAGCAGTCGTCTGGATAAGTTTACACCAACTCTTTTAAAACATGGACTTATGGGCATGATTGGAAAAGGCAATAGAAGTAATGAAGTAATACATTCAATAAAAAAATATAAATGTATATATTTTGTGACCATGGGTGGGGCAGGCGCCTATCTTTCCAAAAAAGTTAAATTATGCAAAATTATTGCGTATAAAGATTTAGGACCGGAAGCAATGTGTGAATTAGTCATTAAAGATTTCCCGGCTATCGTCTGGATTGATAGTAAAGGTAAAAAATATGATACCCTGGAACAGAGTTAAAATAATAGGCACAATAGGACCAGCAACTTCTAATTATAAGATAATAAAAAAACTTATAATGTCTGGTTTAGATATAGTTAGAATAAACTTCTCTCATGGAGAGTTTTCTGAATACAAAAAAACCATATCCATAGTTAGAAAGATTGAAAAAGAAATAGATAGACCCATAGGGATATTAGCCGACATCCCAGGTCCTAAACTAAGAATTAAAAATTTTAAGCAAGAATTAGAAGTAAAAACGGGTGACTTAATAACTATAAATAAAAATAATATTTCTTATCCAATTATAATAAAATATCTAATTAAACATTCGACTATATTTATTAGTGATGGCAAAATAAAGTTAAAAGTTATAAAATCTAACCCCGATAGTGCTTTATGTAAAGTTCATTCAGGCGGAACTATAAAAAACGGTGCCGGATTAAACTTCCCGGATATTGATTTACCTATTCCTTCTGTTACTTCACAAGATTTTAAATATATTGAATTTGCTATGAAGGCTGATATTGATTTTATAGGGCTTTCTTTTATTAAAGATTCAAAAGATTTAACAAAAGTTAGAAATTTTCTTAAAAACATAGGAAAAAAATCTTTCTTAATTGCAAAGATAGAAAGACGAGCAGCCATAAAGAATCTTAACGAAATAATTAAATCTGCTGATGGTCTCATGGTCGCCCGAGGAGATCTGGGAGTTGAAATGCCCATAGAAAAAATTACAATTTTACAGAAAGAAATAATTAAAAAATGCAATAATTCAGGAAAACCAGTAATTACAGCAACTCAAATGTTAGAATCAATGATATACTCCCCATCCCCAACTCGTGCCGAAGTTTCTGATATTGCCAATGCAATATTAGATGGAACTGATGCAATTATGTTGTCTGGTGAAACCGCTGTTGGAAAATATCCTGTTAAATCTGTTGAAATGATGGCAAAAGTAGCAAAAAATGTTGAAAGAAATTACCCGTTTAATAAAGTAGTCCCCATTAAAGATAATCTTCTTGATATTATAAGTTCAAGTGTAAGCAATATTTCTGTTTCCTGCAAGGCTAAAACAATCGTCATACCTACTTTATCAGGAAATACGGCGAGAATGGTATCCAGATATAGACCAGATTCTATGATAATCGCTCTAACGGTTGATAAAAAAGTTCAAAGACAACTAACCATCTCCTGGGGAGTTTTCCCATATTTAACATCTAAATACAAAAAAACCGAGTCCATCTTAAAAAAAGTTGATATGTTTATTAAAAGTTCTTCATTGTTTGAAAAGGGCGACAAAATTATTATAGCCGCAGGAACATTAGATAAGAAAGGTAACCTAAGCAACATTATAAAAATTACAAGAATAATAAAATGACTCTGACCCCTTTTATTCTTCTTCTGTAACTTTTATCTCATCAATATAAAAGATATCATCATCGTCTTTAAGAGTGTAAGTTGATTCAAAGCCAAAATAATCTACTAATCCTGATAAAGTTTTATCTTCATTAAGAGTTCCTGTTAGTTCCAGTGTATCATTTATCCATAATGTCCATGTCCACAAAGGCGTAGTCGTCGTATCTAATTTTAATTTAATTTTATACCAAGTAGCAGACACCATAATAGTAGCACCAGATTGTTCTAAAGTTTCAGTAGATGTATTATAATAAGACACAATAAACATACCATTTAGACCACCTCTTTTCACTGAAACAGCTAATTTATTATTAACATATAAACCTAAAATAACTGGCTCAATAGCCGATTTTTTATTTGAATAAAAGTATTCCTCTGCAATTACTTTCGAACAAGGGCTAAAATTTTTCTTGACAGAAATAGTTCCTGTCCCTTGAGGATAATAAACTTTAAGAGATCTTACTCCTTTGTAGATTGTAGTATCAATACTTAACTCTGGATTTCCAGAAGTAGAAATTGACCACCCATTAGTACCATTTACAAAACTTAAACAAGTATCGAAATTCTCCTCAAATGGTAAATCAATTGATTGTCCTCCACCATCAGTAACTGCCTCCGGCAGTAAAGAAAATATTGGATTTTTACCACAGCCAGTTAAAGCAAATATCAAAATTAAAATAAAAAATAAAAATATCTTCATAATTTATTCACCTCCGTTTTTTCCTTTTAAGAAATTATAATTTATTCCAAGACTAATATTTATAAACGAACCATCTCTTGTTGCATTAGAAATATACCTTTCGGGTATAAACACACAATTTACTCCGGCTTGGGCTGTCAAACTTTTAATAATTTCTACTTCGTATCCAACACCAAGGTGATACACAGGATCAATATTATTCACAGATGAAGACGGCAAATTTAAAGTTTGATTAGCCATACCTCCGCCAAAATCAAAATAAAAACAACCAGGAGTATATTTAATATAAAAATTATACCGGCCAAGTAGTTTTACTATAATACTTTGTAATTTATTACTATTATCTACTTTTCCAGTATAACTTTGATAATCTCCAACAAGTTGAATATCTAAATCCTTAAAAAGAAAATCCCTGTAAGAAATCACTAATTCTGCACCCAGCCCAGGATTAAACACATTTCTTATTTCTCCAATAGGCTGGCTATATATCCCTCTAACAGATACACCCAGCAATCCTAATTGCATACCTTCAGACTCACCAGAATATCCCGCAGGTTTTATAGGAGCATTAATAATATTTTCGGAATGAACTTGACCAACCACTATAAAAAGTAAAATCATTAAAAAAAATATTTTTTTCATTTTCATCTACACCTCCTTAATTATTGAATTACTCTACCAGGAACACCTGGAACTTTGTCTTTTTTCTTGGGAGATACATATTGTTGCAATACTTCTCCAAAATAAATATTTAATGAGACCCTGTGGGAAAACGACAAATCATTACCAGGTAAAAAAGCATAATCAAAACTTCCCGACATATCATCTGATAAGTTTAATTTATATCCTAGGCCTAATGTTAAACCATTATCTCCCATTCTGTATCCTAACCTACCACATAGAAATTTTTGATATATATATTCTACCCCAACAAACACTTTTAATTTACTACTACTTAAAATATCCCCGGAAATACATATTTCATTATCTTCTGATATGTTTAATAAATATTCAGCTCCTCCTCGAATTAGTAATGGCAGTTTATCTAAAGTCTCGAAATATTTTAATCCTCCTATAATATTTGAAACACTTACACCTATTGATATTTCATCAAGACGATATAATGCTCCCAAATCAAATGTATATGTGCCTGCTCTATATTCATCAACCAATGTTGAAAAAAGATATTTATTTGTTATCCCTAAACTTAATCCTCTTAACAAAACTTCTTTAGAATAGGCTAAAGATATTAAAAAATCCACCTCTGCATTTTTAGTCGTAGAATTATCAAGTGAATCTACTACATCTATTGTGCCACCTTGAAAAGCAAAAACACTTAGTCCAAAAACTCCAATATTTTTAATCGGTAAAACACCTGCTAAATACTCATAATTAGTATCTACTCCCCCTTTTGTATACATTAGACTAACTTCACTAGAACTTAAAAATCCCAAACCTGCTGGATTATAATAAATACTATTAATATCAGAAGCAGCTACAAATGATTCTCCTCTTCCGGCTGCTCTGGCACCAGTTGATGCTTCTAACAAATATCCGGTAGTAGTTCCGACATCACTATAACAAACATTAGATAAAAAAAGAACAGCACTAATGATTAAGTTTATTCTTAAAATTGTTCTCATTTTATAACCACCGCCTTTTTAACTATTCTTGTAGAACCTACTTCAATAATCACAATATATAAACCACTTCCTACAATCTCATCAGCAGAATTTTTCCCTTCCCAAAATAAATTATATTTACCTTCTGTTTTATACTCGTCTATAACTGTCTTTATTAGATCGTTTTTTAAATTATAAATATTGATCTTTAAACTATTTGGCTGAAATAGTTCGCATTCAGCTTCCATCTTTTCACCTTTTTCCGGTTTAAAAGAGTTATTTCTTATCTTCACATTCGCCGGGGAATTATCAGGGGTTGGAGGAGAAACACCCATCCAATATGCATATTTTATTTTATTATTTGTATCATCCTCATAAGCAATACAGGGGTTATTTTGACTATTTGTAGCGATAGAACAATAATATCCAACTTTACCAACACTATCTACTGTTTGTATATTCCAAGTCCCTCCAGAGAACTTAGCATACTTTAAATCATCAAATGAATAATTGTTATATGCAATATGAACATTACTTATATTGTCAATCGCTACAGAAATATAGTTACCTACTTTTTCATCACTAACATCTACATTATGAATCTGCCATGAACCACCACTTTTTATGGCACATTTTAAGTCTTCAGTGGTAGAAGAAGTTCGATATGCTATAGCAACCATACCAGCGGGACCTACAGCAATAGAAGCACCCCCCCAACTTTCCGCAGGAGTAGAAATCTCTTCAATAGTCCAAGCACTTGCCTCATTATTACCATCTTTGGTAAGATGATATAATGAATCCCAACTATGATATGCTGTATGAAGTGTATTATTACCATCAATAGCAAGACAATTATAACTATAGTAATTAGGTATTATCGCTGGGCTACCCCAGGATGTACTCGTTTTTTTAACATATTTATATTTAGAGTCAGTACCATCATAGTAGATAATATGTGGATTGTCATTCGTATCTACAACTATACTAATATTATATAACCATGGAAGATGAGAAGCAGATGGAACTAACTCAGTTGACCAAGCATTACCATTCCATTTTGCATATTTTAAATCATAATCATTTGAACCATTATAATGTTCATACGCAGCATGAAGCGAACCATTTTTACCAGCAGACAACCATCTACTATTATTATAACTATCAGCAGACCCTGAAGAATCAATGTCTTGCATTAACAACCAACCATAACCCGATATATATTTTACGCAACCAACTCCACTATAACTATAACCTATAACCGGAACACCATCGCTATCTATAACCATTGAATACTCCCAACTATATGATGTTACCGGTACAGTACTAATTACCCATTGACCGGCCATAACTGTGGTAGCCAACACCAATAAAAACAATAATATTTTCATTTTTCTCACCTCTTTATTATAAATGGATAAGTATTCAGTGAAAGCCCTCTAATTTTTAATTCCCCCTTAATAAAGGGGGTTAGGGGGTTGTTCTTTTAACGCTTAAATTTCATGAATTCTAATAATCGTTGCCGTTCCATATCGTATTGTCATAGATATTCATAACAA